>CAYSVX010000020.1:0-27454 GCA_964434665.1 uncultured Anaerolineaceae bacterium | reverse complement strand
GCAATCATCTTGCGGGCTGTTTCAGTCTTCAGCCAGTCGATGAAGGCTTGCGCGCCAGCAACATTGGTATCCTCAAAGCGCTTGGGAGAAATCGCGAGAACCGAATAGGTGTTTTTCATGTCATCTGTCTCTTCCAGCAGGAGGGAGAGCGTGTTCTCGTGAGCGAGGAAGGTTGCTTTGTCTGAGATGGTGTAAGCCTGTTTTTCGTCCGCCACAGTTAAGGTTGTGCCCATGCCGGTTCCAGTGCTCTCATACCAGGTTTGACCGGTTGGATCAACACTGATGGAGGTCCAGATGGCTTTTTCCTTGGTGTTTGTGCCGCTCTCGTCGCCGCGGGAGATGAAGAGTGCACCGGAGTCAACAATCGCCTGGAATGCCTCAGCAGCGGTCGCTTTGCCGGCCACACCAGCGGGGTCATCGGCTGGACCAACAATCACAAAAAAGTTGTACATGAAGGGGATGCGGGTTTCTTCAAAACCTTCACCGATGAAAGCTTCTTCCTGTGACTTGGAGTGAACCAGGAGGATATCTGCGTCACCAGTCCGACCCTTCTCAATTGCGGCGCCAGTGCCGGCCGAGGTGATCTCAAGTGAGTATCCCGAGTCCTTCTCAAACACTGGCTGCAGGTAAGCCATCAGACCTGAGTCATTCACGGATGTGGTGGTGGACATTTGGATAACCTTATTTTCAGGTTCCATGATACAGGCCGCAGCCGAGAACAACAAACCGACACAAACAAGTAATAAAGCAAAACGTTTCATATCTTCTCCCATAAAAGTTTTTTCGGAGTTTCCTCCTGTTTTGCATCTGACCCACCTCTGGGATCAGTGCGGGAGTATTTTACCTCATTTATTGAGTATTTGGGGAAGATTCGTCTTTCCGGGCGCACTCGTATGCTTCGCCGCGCAACGTCTCGACTGCGTGGTCCAGGACTGGCAAGAACACCTCGAGGCACTCCTTCGCGGCCTTTGGGCTGCCAGGCAGATTGATGATCAGGGTCCGACCGCGAGTCCCGGACGCGGCGCGCGACAACATCGCTCTGTCAGTAATTTTGAGGCTCGCCGCCCTCATTGCTTCCGGAATGCCGGGCACCAGCCGATCCACAATTGCCAGCGTCGCCTCGGGGGTCACATCCCGCGGTGCCAAGCCTGTCCCGCCGGTTGTGAGTATCAGGTCAATTTCACCTGTATCCGCCAGGTCTGCCAAGGTTTTCGAGATCAACTCCCTTTCATCAGGGATAATTGCAGTGCGATTGACCACGGCATACCCCTTGAGTGTTTCGACCAAAACAGGACCGCTGCGATCTTCGCGAAGCCCTTGGGAGCCTTTATCGCTTACGGTCACTACCGCTGCTCGAATGGTTGATTGCACTGAAATAGGGGTTCCGGCTTTCACCGCTCCACCTTTGATTACACGTGTAAAAATGCCTTCGAGCGGCATCGCGCACATGCCAACCTGCTGGTAAACCTGGCAGTGATGGTGACATTCTTTGCCGATTTGGGTCACTTCGAGGACAGCATCGCCAACTTCCAACCTCGTCCCCAGGGGAAGATGGCACAAATCCATGCCTTCGGTAGTGATGTTCTCAGCGAAAATGCCTGGCACCAATCCCTTGGCGCCCAATTCGAGCATCCGATCGACACTGGACTGATCCAACAAACTGACCTGCCGATGCCAGTCGCCGGCATGCGCATCCCCCTCGATTCCGTAGTTTTCGACCAGTTCCACCTGCTCCATCTGCTGCTTAATGGTTCCGCGCCTCAGACTGATATTTACTGCTTTCACATTTGCCACTGCCTAACCTCCAATTTTGCTCATTCCACGGGCGTTCAACTGCGCTGATCGAAAATTATGTCCTGCCGATTTCGTCAACACCGCAGTCTTAATCTTCTCTTTCAAGGCTTCATCTCCATCCGCCAAAGCTTGTACCAAAGAAATTTCCTGTTCCTGACCCAAGCAGGTCCTGAGCGTGCCGTCACTCATGACCCGGATCCGGTTACAGTCTGCACAAAACTGATGTGAAATCGGGCTGATGAATCCGACCCGTCCCTTGTAACCTGGGATTTGGTAATCCCGTGAAGGCTGACCCGGGTTGCGAGGGGACACTGGCTGCAGGGAAGGGTGCTCTTGTAAAATCTTCAAATTATCCACGCGCAGAAACTGGCTTTGGGAACCCTCACCGATTGGCATGTACTCAATGAAGCGCACATCCAGGGCGTGATCTTTAGTCAAAGCAATGAAATCATCCACTTCGAGGTCATTCCACCCCCGTACCAGGACCACGTTGATCTTGATCGGGTTCAGACCTGCCTCTATGGAGGCTTCTATACCAGCCTTCACCTTTCCCAGATCACCGCCAGTCATCTGGTGGAACACATCCGGTTTAAGCGAGTCAAGACTGATATTCACCCTATCCAAACCCGCTTGCTTCAACTCTGCGGCATACTCTGCCAACATCTGCGCGTTAGTCGTCAGCGAGATATCCCTGATTTTTGAATTGGCTCGAACTCCCGAAACAATTTGCACAATGTCCCGCCGTAAAAGAGGTTCTCCACCCGTAAGGCGTACTCGGTTAATGCCAAGATCCGAACAAGCTGAAACAATGCGAACCAGATCCCTGGCATTCAGTTCAACCTGCTTGGGACATAAGCCTTCATCGGCACGACAATACATGCAGCGCAATGTGCAGCGCTCTGTGACAGAAAGCCTTAAATAGGTTATTTCTCGTCCAAAATTATCAAACATATCAGGGTTTTTCCTGCCTCAAGTACGTACCGGATTTTCCTCCGCTCTTGCTTTCCAAGCGTATCGATTTAATTTCCATGCTCCGATCGACTGCTTTACACATATCATAAATTGCCAGAGCGGCAACACTTGCCGCAGTCAACGCTTCCATTTCCGCACCGGTCTGTCCGGTCGTTTTGACACGAGCTTCGATAATGATTTCCCTGTCTCCATCCGCCTCTATCCTGATATCGATCGCGCTCAGCGGTATTGGGTGGCAGAGGGGGATTAAGTCGCTCGTGCGTTTGGCAGCCATAATACCAGCAATTCGCGAGACCGCAAAAACATCCCCCTTTGGCAGATCGTCATCGGCGATTAATTTAAGCGTCTCAGGCTGCATCACAATTCGCCCAGAGGCTACTGCCTCACGGGTAGTCACAGATTTTCCGCTAATATCCACCATATGGGCGTTACCATGGTCATCCAAGTGGTTCATTTCCATTGAATAATTTCTCCTGGTTGGTCAAGTTGATATCCACCCAATTTTTCAAGGCGGGCAGCAAATTCTTCACTTTGTAAGATCCTGATCAGGCGCTGGACAGGTTCCATGGACAAAGCAGATTCTAAGATCAACAAGTCGTATTCTTCCTCGCAGACCGGGATGAATCCGAGATCGTAAACCCTGGCTGCTGAAAGAATACCCATGCCAGCATCTGCTGTACCCGCAGATACTGCCGCTGCTACCGCGGTGTGTGTGATTTCCTCTCTTTCGTAGCCGTTTATGTCCGCAGCATTCAAACCCGATTGCTTCAGGAGGTAATCCAACAGAATGCGTGTGCCGCTGCCTTTCTGGCGATTCACATAGCGCAGCCTTGTCAGATCTTCAATACCTTGAATTCCGAGCGGATTGCCTTTGGCGACCATTAGTCCCTGGCTGCGTTTCACACAGCGCACCAGTTGCACGCCCCCCTCAGGGATATGTTTGCGGATGTATGCAATGTTATACCCGCCACTGGCTTCATCCAGCAGGTGCACCCCTCCCAGGTGGGCTTCGCCGCGTTTGACCGCCATAATACCCCCCATGCTGCCAACATGTGAAGAAGCCACAAAACTATCCGGCCAGGTTCGGCGCATGATGTCGATGACTTCGTCGATCAAAGGGTCATGGCTGCCGGTAATAACCAGGGTCTGCTCAATTTCGCTTATCGGGCGCAACAGTTCCACAGTAACCTTCTCGCCAGCCTCATACCCTTCCACGTTTTGGGGAACATGAATGATCCCATCCGCCTTAACAAACGAACTGACAACGCCAGCCCCACGGTTGAGAGGCACAGCCACAATCCTGCCCCCAACATTTCCGAGCCTCGCACGAATGAACTCGAGATACTTCAACGAGGAAACCAACCGACGGGAGACAGTTGCCTCCACAAACTTGTGGGGTTCAAGCTGGCGCGCGGTCATCTTGCCGATCACCGGTTTGATCAACTGCTCGAGCACCAGGATGCCAGAAACAGGATAACCTGGCAAGCCAATCAGGGGTATGAGTTGCTCACCTCTCGTGGTCATGCCAAGGATTGTTGGCTTCCCAGGTTTGATCGCCACCCCATGCAGCACAACCGAACCTACCGTTTGGATTGCGTCAATCGAAAAATCTTTTTGACCTGCCGAAGATCCAGCATTGAGCAGCACCAGGTCACACTCCGCGACTGCTTCTCTCAACCGGCTGATTATGTCTTCGGAATTGTCACTTGCAACCGGGTAGACCCTGGTGTCGCAACCCCAGTTTTGCATCATTCCTGAAAAGATGGTCGAGTTAAATTCGATAATATCGCCCGGTTTGGGGTCGGAACTGGGAGCAACCAGTTCATTGCCGGTAGGGATAATCCCAACAATCGGTTTGCGAATTACCGGCACTTCCAACACGCCTGATGCCAGGAGCGCCCCCAGAGCAGAGGGGCTGAGCTCGGTGAAACTGGGGACCACCATGTCGCCGGCGGCAATATCTTCCCCAATCTGGCGCACGTGCTGCCAGGGCACCGCAGCGCCAAAAAGCTGCACCCCCTGGTCAGTTTCGATCACATCTTCGACCATGACGACGCAATCGTAGTTTTCCGCCAGTGGATCACCTGTGTTGACCCACTTAAAGGAGTTTTGTGGCAGAATCACCGGCCGGGTTTCGCTTGCGCCAAAGGTCAGGCTGGCTTGCAGCGCGATGCCATCCATGGCACAGGCGTTGTAGTGTGGGGCGCAAATATGGGCATAGACAGCCTCAGCTGTGATACGTCCATTCGCCTCACACGTTGGAACATGTTCCACCCGCGGTTTTAACCCAGCATCAAACAATGCCTTCAGGAACAGCTCTCGTGCTTCTTCAAGAGGATAGTTGGACAGGTACGTAAATGCCATGTGACCTCACAATCGAGTTACCTGGACCAGGGCGCCTTTTGGCAGACCTTCCTGGTCCCGGGGAATGATGAAATAAGCGTTCGCGCGGGAGACTGTGCTAATCAACCCGGATTTGCTCGGAACAGGTACCGCCTCGCCTCCATCCAGGCAAACCAGGATGAACTCCTCCCTGCCGTGGTTGGAAGGAACCGCCCGCGTAAGCTCGGCCCTCACCTGAATAGTTTCCGCCTTTCCTCCTTGCATCGCAAGCAGCAGAGGCTTCACCAAATAATCAAAGATAAAAAAAGCAGCGACTGGATTTCCCGGCAAGCCAAATACAACTTTGCCTTCGATTTCACCGATGATGGTGGGCTTGCCAGGTTTTACAGCCAGACCGTGAATCAACATCTCGCCCATCTCTGCTACGATCCTGGGCATATTGTCCTTTTCTCCAACAGATGTCCCGCCAGAGACCAAAAGCACATCCACATCTGGGATCAAGCTTTGACAGGCATCCAAAAGGGCGTCATAATCGTCCTCCACGATGCCTTTGCTAATTGCAATGCCATTTAGATCCTCAACAGCAGCCATCAGCATCGCCGAGTTGACATCCCTGATTTGCCCGGGCTTCAGGCTCTCCCCTGGTGCGACGAGCTCGTCACCGGTGGAAATGATGCCCACCAAAGGTCGGGAAAAAACTGGCACCTCAGTGTTGCCAAGTGCAGCCAGAGTGCCAATATCCGCAATTCCGAGCTTTTTGCCGGATTTAAGGATTGCCTCGCCCTTCCTGAGATCTTCACCACGCAAAATCAAATTGGCTCCTGGCGCAACCGGTTTGTAGAAAGCGAACTGGTCACCTCCAAAATCTTCGGTGTACTCCAGCATTACCATTGCATCCGCATTCGGGGGCACTGCGCCGCCTGTCGGTACATAGACACAATTGCCAGAGATCAAAGGGATATCACATGCTTGACCCATGAAGGATTCTCCAGTTTTTTGTAGAATCGCAGGGATCGAATCCGAGCAACCTCGCAAATCTGAGCTCCGCACGGCAAAACCATCCACGGTTGAGCGGTCAAAAGCCGGCACGTCCTCATGAGCGATAACATCCTCTCCAAGGTACCTGCCAAGGGCCTTATCCAGGTTAACCTGCTCTATCCGGGCAGTTTTGCTGCCAAATCTCTCAAGCACGAGACTTAAGGCATCCGCAATTGGGATTACGTTAAGCATTTACACCTCTTTCAAAAAGTAATAGCGGATGTATTGTAATCGCAAGGAGGTAAATGCTCAATAAATAAGTTTGTAATCATAGCTGGTTGGTCGTTGGTGATAGGTCGTTGTTGTTGTCCGTAGGCCGGATTCAACAGCGCAATACCCAAAGGGCACAATGTCCACCCACAAAAAGCAAATCAGTTCGTAGGCCGGATACCGCATTTGTATCCGGTTTTCTTCTGCACAAAACAGCGCCAGATTGAAAAACGCGAAACCCAAAGGGCACGATGTCCGGCCTACGAAAGAATTTTTCCAGGTCATCTCCGGCTTGCTTGCGCAATCAACCAAGATCATCAACAAATCCAGAATTCGTCCTTGACCAATCCGACTTAAGTTAGTAGAATAAGCAGGTTAATGTAATTGTTAGTTCAGTGAGGAGTAAAAGATGACCCCATTACCTAAAAGAAAACTGTCTTCCGGTCGCCGGGACCGCCGACGCGCGCATGACGCTCTTAAAGCTCGCAACGGTTTGGCCTGCCCAAATTGCGGTGAGCCTCGTCTGCCCCATCGTGTTTGTCCGAAGTGCGGTTTCTATCAGGGTAGAGAAGTTCTCACCACTGATAACGAATAATCCCCAATTTCCCGCAACAGACAGGCCAGGGTTACCTGGCCTTTTTTGTTATTTCCGATAAACTTCAAAAAACGCCAGCAGCTGCCTGGGCAGCATGCCTTCAATCAGGATGCCATCCTCCAAGTGTTGAATATCGCTGACATGCCCTTTTTCGTGCATCAACGAAACCAGCCTGCCTTCCGCGTACGGCAGCTTGACCTTTACATGCACAAAGGTCTGGTAGATCCCAATAGCGATTGCTTCTTCCAGTGCACTTAGCCCGTCCCCGGTCAACGCGCTGATGAAGACCGAATCCGGCTCAGCAATTTCTCTCAATTCAGCAAAATCTTCGGGACCAAGCAGGTCGGTTTTATTATAGACCGTCAGGATTGGGATATTGGCTGCGCCAATCTCCTCAAGCGTCTCCAACACGGTCAGCCTCTGAGACTGGGCGTTCTTATGCGAAGAATCCACAACATGGATCAACAAATCAGCTTCAACGATTTCTTCAAGGGTTGCCCGGAAGGCAGCCACCAGGTCAGTGGGCAGTTTCTGAATGAAGCCAACTGTGTCCGTCAGCAGGACGGTCTCGCCGGAAGGCAGCTCGAGCTGCCTGGTGGTTGGATCAAGCGTCGCGAACAGCTGATCCGCAGCGTAAATCTCTGCATCGGTGAGTTTGTTTAGCAGTGTGGACTTTCCCGCGTTGGTGTAGCCAACCAGCGCCACGATTGGAATGTTCGACTTCTTTCGCTGTTGGCGATGCCGGCTGCGGTGCTCGCGAACTTTATCCAGTTCGTCTTCGAGCTTGACGATTTTCTTCTTGATCTCACGCCGATCGACCTCAAGCTGGGTCTCACCAGGTCCGCGAAGACCCACACCCCCCACTCCGCCTGACCTGCCCGATGCACCGCCAGTCTGCCTGGCAAGGTGCGTCCATGCGCCTGTCAGACGCGGCAGGCGGTAGCGATATTGCGCCAGCTCGACCTGCAGCATACCTTCCCGCGTGTTGGCATGCTGGGCAAATATATCCAGGATTAATGCTGTCCGATCGATGACCCGCTTTTCATTCCCCAATTCCTTTTCGAGTTCGCGTTGATGACGCGGCGAAAGTTCTTCATCAAACAAGATAATTTTTGCGTCCAACTCATCAGCCAGCAGCTTGATTTCATCGAGCTTTCCGCTTCCAACAAATGTGCGGGAGTTTGGGGATGACAGGTTTTGAGTGACCTCTCCGACGATTACTAGCCCTGCCGTTTCAGCCAGCAATTCCAGTTCACGCAGGGAATCATCAAGCGTGAACCGTGGATCCGCCTCGTGCCTCACCTGCACCCCAACCATCAGCGCTGGTTCGAGGGGCGTTTCTGTGACCACTTGTTCGTTTCCTGAAATATTACCGTTGTTTTTCAACCCAATCCTTAATTCTGTGCATGGCTTCAGCAATCCGGTCAGTAGGGATCACGATCGAAATGCGAATGTAATCAGCACCGCTTGGTCCATAGATCACGCCTGGTGTGATGCTCACGCCCGTTTCCTGCAATAAGTCCGCGCAGAATTTAACGGGATCGGTAAAGCCTTGGGGTAATTTAGCCCATAGATACAGCGCAGCCTTTGGCAGATCCACTGTAAAACCGGCATCTATCAAACCCTCATAGACCACATCGCGCCGGGCTTCATAGATCTCGTTTCGCTTTTGCAGCCATGCCTGGTCAGAGGTCAGGGCGACGACCGCGGCATCCTGGATTGGAGCAAAGATAGAGGAATCGATCTGGCTCTTATAATTTGCCAGTACGCGAATGATCTCCGCATTGCCGACCGCCATACCAATACGCCAACCTGCCATATTGTAGGTTTTCGAGAGCGAGTTGAACTCTACTGCCACATCCTTGGCCCCTTCCACTTCGAGAATGCTGGGTGGAATGTAATTTCCAAAAGCCAGGTCACAATAAGGAGCGTCATGGGCGATGAGAATGTCGAATTTTCGGGCATAATTGACTGCCCTGGCATAGAAGTCGAGGTCGGCTGTCGCTCCGGTCGGGTTGTTTGGGTAATTGAGCCACATGATCTTGGCTTCCCTGGCGACATTTTCCGGTATTGCATCAAAGTCAGGCAAGAAGTTATTGTTTTTCAATAAGGGCATAAAGTGATAACGCGCGCCAGCCAGTTCAGCACCAGCCAGATAGACTGGATAGTACGGATCAGGTAGAAGGACCATATCTCCCGGATCAAGCAGCGTATGGTTCAGGTTAAACAAACCCTCCTTGGAGCCAATCAAACCCAGCGCCTCGGTTGCGGGATCAATATCCACATTGAAACGCCGTTTGTAGTAGGTGCTGACTGCTTTGAGAAACGCTGGTGTGCCGCCGGCTGGTGAGTAGCCGTGCTTGTTCGGATTCCGAGCTGATTCGACCAGTTTTTCAACGATGAAATCTGCAGGCGGAAGATCAGGTGAGCCCATGTCCAGCCGGATCACATCCACCCCTCGCAAAGCCAGGTCTGCCAGAACGCCTTTCAAGCCAGCAAAAAAATATGGTTTGAGATGTGCTACGGATTTTGACGGTTTAATCATATCGTTTTGAAATCTTTCTCCTTTTTTCTTGATTATAAGCCACCAGCGTCCAAAAGGGATACTTTCCCCCCCCTGATAAGAGGATAAAGCCTTGATATGCAAGCAGAATTTGAAAAGCTCTGGTATACTTCTTGCACAAAGCAAACTGAGAGATCTATTCCTTTTTGCGGAAGGTTAATTATGCTGATACTCCCAAGTCAACAGACCACCACCTCCATGTCAGCCCACCTGGCTCAGACAATGACCCTGCTTGGTCTGACCCTGGGCGAGCTACAGCAAAAAATCGACTCGGAGCTGGCCTCAAATCCTGCGCTGGAGCTAATGGAAGAACGGATTTGCCCCATGTGCAAGCGCCCCCTTCCACCGCGGGGATCCTGCCCGATCTGCAGCCAGCCTGCTGATTCCCTGTCCCAAGACCCGATCGTTTTTATCTCCCCACGCGAAGATTTTTATACAGGCTCAGCCTCGAGCACCGGCGAAGTTCCTGAAGAACCTTTTGTTTCAGAATCGATCGATCTTCCCAGTTACGTCCTGCGCCAGGCAGCTGGCGATCTGCCCACTGAGGATCGTCTGGTGGCAGCTTACATTCTCACACACCTCGATGAGGACGGCTTCCTTACGACCACCGCGCTCGAGGTTGCGCGCTTTCATCACCGATTGCCCTCTGAGATCACAGCCCTGATAGAGAAACTCAAAAGATGTGACCCCGTTGGTGTCTGTTCTGCCAACCCGATTGAAGCCATGCTGGCACAGGTTGAAGTATTATCCGAAACCGCGACTGTGCCTGCTTTTACCCGGGAAGTCGTGGCGAAATACCTTCACCAGATGAGTCAGCATCACTACCCTGAAATTGCCCGTGCCTTGGGGACGACCTCTCAGCAGATCCAGAAAATTGCGGCTTTTATAAGTGAGAATCTCAACCCATTTCCAGCCCGTGCTCACTGGGGAGACGTGCGCAACCCCAATAACAACGATTCACAGGTTTTTCACCAGCCCGACATCCTCATTTATCATCTCAATGAAAACCCTGCTAATCCTTTGGTTGTCGAAATTATCCTTCCGATCCGCGGTACTCTGCGAGTAAACCCGCTTTTCAAATCCTCCCTGAAACAAATGGACCAGGACAAAACGGAGGAATGGCGCGGAGATATTGAAAAAGCAAATCTGCTGATCAAATGCATCCAACAACGGTCAAACGCCTTAAAACTGCTGCTGGAAAGACTGGTGGTCATCCAAAAAGATTATATTCTTGCGGGTGATCTTGAGATGAAACCCCTTACGCGCGCAGAAATCGCTTCTTTGCTTGACATGCACGAATCGACAATCTCGCGCGCTGTATCTAGCAAAACAGTGCAATTGCCAAATAAAAAAATTGTTCCGCTTGCGATATTCTTTGATCGCAGCCTGGCTCATCGCACGTTGATCAAGCAAATGATTGAAGGGGAAGATCATCCATTGAGTGACTCTGAAATTCAGCAGATGCTAAAAAAACAGGGGATCGAAATCGCCCGCCGTACGGTCGCCAAATACCGGTCAATGGAAGGTATCTTGCCGGGCAATCTGCGTCAGGTCAAGACCAGGTAGCATGGTCCCTGCATCACTCGACCAATACAACACAAAAACTCCCGGTGATTCCCATCAGGATTTTTCCCTGTTGGACCGATCTCTAATCCTGGAGTTGATTCCTGCTGCCGCCCTGGTCTACCGCCGGATAGATGACCAAATTCTTAGTGCAAATCGAAAATTTTTTGAGCTAACCGGCTTTTCATCTTCCACTCTCTCGGAACTATCGCTCCGCTCACTTATTCCAGGCGACCCGGACACAAACCCGACAGGCGACCAAAGCCGCCCGGTGCGCTTGCAGATTGCCAGCGGCGACCTGATCCTTGCAACCATGCGGATTCTATCCATCAGCATCACCAACCAAGTGGTCGTTCTCTCCTTCTCTCCCCCTGGCTCCGAACTCGAAATCCGAAGGGATTTGCTGGAACAGGAATATCGTTTTGACAACTTTTCGCTTTTGACCACACTGGGCAGTCAAAACTCCTCCCAGGCGGTCTTTCAGACCGCGAGCCAGATCCTGCAGCGGATGCTCAGCCCCAGGCTGATTGTTTCCTACCACGTCAACCCGCGCAACGAGAAACAGCTTCAACTTCACTCCACGTCCTCACAAAACGAAGCTTTTCCTGCTGTGTTGGATGTTGAACTGCTTGAGGGGTTGCCTGCTTTACAGCTCTGGAAATTGACCCGCCAACCTCAAAACACACTGCAGGAAATCGCCCTGATGGAAGGCTACCATTATCTGCTAACAATACCCCTTTACCACAACAATACAACGCAGGGGCTGATGTTGGCTGCCGGAGAGACTCCCTACCCTGATGATGACACACTCCGCTATCTGACACTGATGTCTGCCCATGCCGCATCCGCGATCCAGGGTCTGAACAGCCTTGAAAGTGCCCAAAGAACGCTCACGAATATCCGGCATGTAGTCCAGATCCAGCACGCGATCACGGACAATCTCGAGGAAGGCGTAATCATCCTCACACCAGATCTGAGAATCGCCGAGATGAATCCAGCCGCGGAGTATTTGCTTGGGTATGCCAGCAAGGAAGTCTTCCGCCAAAAAGCGGAGATGGTTCTGATCGGCAATGAAACCCTTTCCACGCTTTACAAATCCGCCCAGCAGGGTATCAGCACGCTGGTGGGTAATAATTTGAGCCTCAACAACCGTTCTGGCGGATCTTTCATGGCGCAAGTTCTCTGCATCCCTGTGGTCGAAAAAGAGAAAGTACGCAGCATCGTCTTGATCATGCGGGATGTCAGCCAAACTGAGCAGATAAGGGCTCACTCCCAGCAGCTTGAACAACGGGCATTCCTGGGTGAGGTTTCCGCGATTTTCGCGCATGAAGTAAAAAACCCGATCAACAGTATTTCCACCGGACTGCAATTGATGGGGCTTACCATGAAGCCTGACGACCCTCACGCGGACCTGATTTCACGCTTGCAGAATGATTGCTTGCGCCTGACGCACTTAATGGATTCGACCCTTACTTTTTCCAAACCAGTCGAATACAATTTTGCTCCGCTTGATCTTGCCAGCCTGATCAATTCCATTTTGGAGCGTTGGGCGCCAAGGATGTACCACTTGAATATCAGTTACAATCTTGAGCGACAACCTGACAAGCCCATGGTGATGGCGGATGCACGTGCGATTGAGCAGGTTTTTGTAAACCTGATCAGCAACGCTATCCAGGCGATGGAAATTGAAGGCGGCAGTCTGAACATTAAAATTCATCCGGTTTCACCTGAAACCAATCCACCGCAATACGAGATCATTGTGGCGGATTCAGGAGCTGGTATCCCGGAAGATATTATCAAACATATTTTTGAGCCATTCCTGACTACCAAAGCCAAAGGCACTGGTTTGGGGTTGGCTATCTCGCGCCGAATTGTCACGGCGCATAAGGGAAATATCTACGTTGAGAGCTTTCCTGGAGGAACTATGTTCCACGTCCTCCTCTTGAAGGCGACATAAGGAGTTTTATGGCAGCAACTGTTTTAGTCGTTGATGAT
The DNA here is from genome assembly GCA_964434665.1 of uncultured Anaerolineaceae bacterium. Classification (GTDB taxonomy): domain Bacteria; phylum Chloroflexota; class Anaerolineae; order Anaerolineales; family Anaerolineaceae; genus Mesolinea. Next base: position 14,381 of record CAYSVX010000020.1, on the reverse strand, counting down.
GAAGAAACCGCCCGCATGGTTGTTTCTGAGTTTTTGCGTTCCAGAGGCTACGAAGTCCTTGAAGCTGGCACTCTGGTAGATGCCCGTGCTGTTATCTCGAAAGGTGTCGCAGACATCATCATCCTCGACGTGCGGTTGCCGGACGGTTACGGACCTCACCTGCTCAGCGAAACATCCCGCCTGCCAATGCGCCCCCAGGTGATTATCATCACTGCCCACGGCGAGGTCTCGATGGCGGTTGATGCCATGAAAAATGGTGCGCAGGACTTTATGGAGAAGCCTCTCGACCTGCTTGAACTCGAGAAGTCGGTCAACCGCGCGGCTGAGGTCATATCCATGCGCCGCGAACTGGCGCATTTCCGCAGCAACAAGGGCAACCTGGATGAGTTTATTGTCGGCGACACACCCCAGATGAAACACATCCTTGAGCTGGCAGGACGTGCTTCGGAAACTTCTGTCTCAGTGCTGATCACCGGACCCACCGGCACTGGCAAGGAAGTGCTGGCTCAATACATCCACCGCAACGGACCGCGTTCGGGAAAACCCTTCATCGACATCAACTGCCCCGCCATCCAGCCAACTATGTTTGAATCAGAGCTATTTGGGCACGAATCGGGTGCCTTTACCGGCGCCACAAGTAAACGGAATGGCTTGATGGAAATTGCCGACGGCGGCATTCTTTTCCTCGACGAGATTTCTTCCATGCCAGTTGACCTCCAGGCGAAGTTTTTACGTGCCCTGGAAGAACGCGCGTTCAGGCGCGTGGGTGGGACAAATCTGATCCGCGTCGATGTCCAGGTGATCGCCGCATCAAACCGCGATCTTAAAGAGATGATTGCGCGGCATGAATTCAGGGAGGACCTCTATTACCGCCTGAAGGTAGTCGACCTGGACTTGCCCTCACTGCAAGAGCGTCGGCAGGATATCCCCGATCTGGTGGGCTACATGGTGCGAAAATTCAACAAACGCCTCGGCGCGAACATCCTGGATGTTTCCCCGGCAGCCATGCAAGCCCTGATCGATTACAATTGGCCGGGTAATATTCGCGAGCTAAGCAACGCAATTGAACGAGCAGTTTTGTTTTGTGACGAGCCCTCAATTGACCTGAATCATTTACCCAAAGACATCACTGGATAACCTACTTTGAGGGTCAGGCTGACAGGTTTGGCATAGTAATTGCAACATAATCTCCGATAAGTATTTTCATCGGAGGTTATTTATGCAAACAAATGGAGATCAGGTCCTTTTGATCGTTTCGATCGTGCTCTTTGCACTGGGCTTTTTGTGTTTGATCCTAAGCATTGTTATCCTGGTAAAACAGTCACTCGGTCGCGGGATTCAGAGCATCGCGGAATCGACTACTAAACTCGCTGAAAAAGGGATCACAGAAGGCGTGTCCGGGCTGGTAGGGAACGCGTCGCTGCTCATCAGCTCTCTCAATGACCTCGCCAAATCAAACACGGGGATTGGTATTTTCTTCGTCTTCCTTAGCCTGGTCCTGTTTGCTGGTGCATATTACATGCTCAAGCCCTTCATAGGAGCCATGCCCTAACCATTCTAAGAGGAGTGAAAATGTCGATTGAGAGATTACTTGATCAGATCCGGGTCCGCTTTGATGCCCAGGCTGCACGCGCTATTGTAAGTGCTTTTCGCGCTGAACCGCTTGCCTGGCATTTTCTTGAAAACACGCCCGACCTGGAACAATGGCTCGCCTTTGCGTCCGATGATCTGTCTCGCTGGCAGCCCGGCGTTCTCGCGCTTTTCTCTCTCGATCACTCCCTGCCTGAAAAGGATCTGACCAACCTCGCAATCGATCTCCCAGCCGAACTGGACGAGCGGATCAAGAACGTTTTCGAAATGACCCGCCTCACCGGTCTCGAACCGACCACCCTGCCAGATGCCGCGCTGCTTGCCCTCCACCTACGCGAATTCCGCCGCAGGGAAGGCTCGTGGAATGCGCTTTCCCGGAATTTGCTCTCAGGTAAAGGTCGTCTGCCGGTTTGGAAGACAGCGTTTGTTGTCCTTCCCCAGTTGGTACCAGATTTTGACACTGCCATGGACAGCCTGGTTTCAGAGCTCTCCTCCCAGCATTCGGACACGCTTGGCGCACTGATTGTCCACCAGGTGGCTGTCAGCCCTGCAGATGAAAGTACCCGATATCAAACCTATCAGAGAAGGCTCCAAAAAGCACCCGTCGAGCTTCAGATTTCCACCCTTCGTGCTATGCGTCAGTTTGAAGACGAATCGCTCATCAAACTCCTTGCCAACAGTTTTCTGGCTCAAACGCAAACACCCAAAATGGAATCCGGGAAAAATCCGGCTCAACCAGGGGTTAACACATTCCGCCAGCAGGCTGTGCTCAGTCAGATAGCCGGGCAGCCTGCGCAAGCATCGCTGTCGATTGACCATGCTTTCAACGCCCTGAACCGTCAGCAAGCCGAAATCCTGCGCGATCTCGCTTTTGAACTCGAAACTTCCAACCCCGAAGAGGCACGCAAAACCTGGGAGGAAATTCTGCGTCTGCAGCCAGATAACGCCACTTACAAGAAAGAATACGCGGAATTCCTCATCGCGAATGGTGACCCCGAATATGGTTACGAAATCCTCTCGGCAACCCCGGATGATGCTACCCGAGCCTTGTACGCGCTGCGTTACCCAGTCATTGGGGCAACCAACCCTGAAGGCACCCAATCGCTGGAAAAAGCGCTCGAAAAGAAGACCCTCCAAACCACGAAGTCTCGGTTTTCTTCTGAACCAGATAACCTGAAAGCTGCCCGCTACGCCTTTGAAAACAAGAAGTATCAAACTGCCAGCAATTTCATCCGAAAAGCATTAGCTGAGAACCCAAACGATCTGGTGACCATAAAACTCTCCAGTCAGATCGACCGCCACCTGGCAAACATTGACGAAGCGATTAAATCCAGCGCTTTGGTGTCGCTGTTTGAGCCCCAAAATCAGACCAACAAGAAGGATCTCGCGTCTCTTTACCTCCAATCCCAACAACCTGAAAATGCCCTGCGGATCTACCAGGATTTGATCGATGCCTCAAGTAACCCTTCGCGCGCTGATCTGCTCAACTTCGCGGAAATATCCATCAAGGCTGGTCAAGCTGAAAAGGCAATCCCGATTGCCCAAGCATTTCTCAAACAAGACCGATTTGACGGGGAAGCATTGGTTTTACTTTGCAATGCGCTTATTGCCGCAGGCAGAAACGATGAAGCCATCCAAATTCTCGAGAAGGCTTCAGCCTTTGCACCAGAAAAGCCTTCCAGCTGGCTTTCGCTTGCTCGAATTTGGACCAGCCTGGGGCAGGAAGATAAAGCTATGCAAGCCCTGCGCAAGGCCAAAGCAGCCTTGCCGGATGATCCTGAAATATTGAGTGCTCTTGGCGCGCTCTACCTCGCGAACGATCAACCCACCGAAGCTATCGGGGTTCTCAGGCAAGCCTTTCAACTTGATCCTGGCAGTACAAGTGTGCGCAAATCCCTCACACAGGCTTACTTGACCCACGGTTATATTGATGAAGCCTGGACAACAATCGCGCCCCTCGAAAATGAGTACACTTCCGACCCAGAGTTAGCATCGGTTCTGGGGCAAACATTGGCAGCCATGGGAGATTTGAACGGAGCCCGACCGGTTCTGCGTTTTGCCTGGCAGGCTAACCGCACAGACGCTGCTTTAAAAAACTATGCGGAACTTTTGATCAAAAGCTACAGCCAGGGTATAAAGGCTGGTGGTCTGGAACTGAAAGAGATGTCCCAACTACTCTCAGTGATGGAGGAGCGCCAGCAGGAACGCGATGGATCGTTCGACATGCGTCTCTTACAGGCAGATCTAAAATCTAGCCTTGGGAATCATGAGACTGCCTACCAGGATTACCTCCAGCTTCTGGATTATCCGGAGGCAAGATCCCCCCGTTCTTATCATCACCTCCAGTTTCAGACCGGAAAAACCGCTCTCGCCCTGGGGCTCACAGACATTAGCCTGGCATCGCTCCAGGAAGCAGTTCTGACTGATCCAGACGACCTGCCCACCCGACACACGCTCGCCGAAGCTTATATGAAAGCCGATCTGGAAGCCGAAGGGTTCGCTACCGCTCGCTCTGCTATGCAAATCGCTCCTACAGAAATTGATAATGTACTTTGGTATAGCGACTTCATGAGCGAGCACAACAACGCCCGTGAGGCTATCCAGGTGTTAAAAGACACCATCCACCTCAGACCAGACGACAAGGCACTCTATCTGACGCTCGCGCGCACTTATGTCAATCTAAATCAAATTGACGAAACGAAAGAAACCCTCAATCGGATGCTTGAGCTGGAGGATATTGAAACTGAGGAATATGTCAATGTGGCGAATCTCTACCTCCACATGGATCAACCCGACGAAGCCTCGCAAATTATCAAGAAGGCTATCTCGGATAATCCCAATCCGGATTTTGCTGAAAGTCGGGACCTGGTCTATTCTGTGCTTAAGCTCGGTGATGCCGCGGCTGCCCTTCAGTTAATAAATGATCTCGCGCCTGCTCTGCAATCCAACCTCGCCTACCCATTGCTAAAATCCGATGTGCTTGCAGCCAACCGACAATTTCTACCAGCCCTGGAAACCCTTGAGGATACCCTCAACAAATTGGAGTTTGCTCCTGAGATGCTTGGGTATGTGGGTGGAGACGCGGCAGAACAGAATCTTGACTATCCTCCACATAACCGCGCGGGGCTCTACTACCGGGCAGCTCAGCTTGAACGAATGGTCGGTGACTTGCTTGTTTCCAAAAAACACGCGGCTCTCGCGTTGAGTGCTGAACCCAGCAATGAGCAGGCTTTCCTGCTCCAACTTGAACTTGCACTGGCAACCAGCCAAGCTGAGAGCCTATCCAACGCGCTCGATTATCTCAACACGTAAGAAACCCGCACGCGTACAGCAACCTCAACAGCATCCATCCTTGCGCTTGACGCAGTGCTTCATGACGATTTGCCCAAAGCGCGCTTACTCTGGGAGCACTTCCTTTCGGAAAAAACTCACTCACCCGCAGCCAAAGCGCTTGAAAGCATGTTTGTTCATCAGAGCGGCAAAGCAAAATCAGCTTCAATCTTGTTAAGCGAAGCAGTTCAGATGCTTGATGAGCTTGAAATCCGCTTCAAGGTTCAATTTTTTGATATCTCGCGGCACTTTAACTGGATCTGGCATGCGCTTGCCGTGGCAAAAGCTGCCTGGGAGCAATCAGAATGGAAGGTTGCAGACCGCTTGCTTAATGCGGGGCTTTCTGTTGCCAAAATAAACCCCGTCGCAAATAAACTCCTCGCGGAATACCTGGCGGACAAGATCAGGCAGACGAATAACGCTCACTTCTTGCACATCCTTAGCCATGCGCCATCGGCTTTCGATCCACAGCACTCGGACTTCGACTTGATTGAAGAACAAATTTCAATTGCTGGTCGGGCGATTGCGCCAAATGAGTTATTACCCACCCTGAAAATTGCGCAGGCGCTCAAGAAAGGTCATTGGTCAGAGGAAAACGATTTGCACAAACTGATCACCAATGGCAAACAAGCCGCCCAGGTCCTCTCCGTGCTCGTGGACGAAACTCCCATCACCGATATCCTCACTGGCTTCAGCAAGGACGCGGATGTCAACTTCCAACAGGCGATCCAAAGCCTCCACACGGAACCCGCAACCTCTGCCGCGATCGCCTTAAAACTGCTGGAACATCAGCCGGAAAATCCGGTTCTGCATGTTCTCCACGCCATCGCAATCAAAAACGAACCACTTTCCGCTGCAGAATCGCTTGAGACTGCCCTGGCTATCTGGTCTGATGAACCCGATTGGCATGCCATGGCTGCCACGATGCACCAGGATGTCGGGCAATATCCACAGGCTGCCAAGCACCTGGAAGAAGCAATCCGCATCGCCCCCAAAGATGCCCAATACTGGCAAATGTTAGGGGATGTAAAACTCCTGGAAAAGGATTATCACGCTGCCAAAGACTATTTTGGAAAAGCGACCGATCTCTTCCCTTCCAACCCAGAGGCGCTCCACTCGCTCGCGATCATCAACCAGCAGCTTGGAGAGCACCAGATCGCGATTCAGTGCCTGCGTAAAGCCAGCCAGCTCGACCCCGGTAACATCCTGTATGATGAAGGCATCGCTCAGTCGCTGCTCGCCAGGCAGGAACTCCCCGAAGCGTTGCGGCAGGCTGATGCCATACTAAAAAGTGATCCAAAGAATGAGATCGCCTGGCAGGTCAAGGTGAAGGCTTTGCTTAATAGCAACAAACGGGATGAAGCCCGGCAAGCGATCCACTTTGCCCTTGCGGTTGTGGAAAATCCGGTCCCCTTTGAATTACAGAAAATTGACTTCGATAACGCCCGCAATCCTCAAGAGGCAGTATTAGCTTCGCAAAAGCTTGCAGAAAACCACCCTGAAAATGTAGCTGCCTTAAATAATCTTGCTCAGAAACAAATCCAGGTTGGCGAGATCGAGAAAGCAGAGCAGACTTTGCAGCGCAGCTTGGTCCTGGACCAGTCCAACCCCGAAACTTTGGTTTCACTCGGAATGGTGGATCGCGTTCGCGGAAACCTGGACCAGGCACTGGCGCATTTATCGCAAGCTGTTGAGCTGCAGCCAGGTTTGGTTGAAGCCTACCTCGAGATGGGGCTCACCTACCAGGATAGGCGGGAAGTCAATAATGCTATCCAGACCTACCGCAAAGCGATTGCCATGGTCAGCAATGATCCCCGACCGTACCTGCAGGCAGCAGCAGCTTACAAGGAAAGCCGCGATTACCGCAACGCAGAATTTATGCTGCGCCAAGCATCCCAGCTTTCACCTTCAGACCAAAATATCCGCCGGCAGCTCGCCGCAGTAGTGGCACTCAATATCGTCAATAACCTCCAGGAGACTCCTAAAAGATGAGACCTTACAACGCCCGCAAAAGTGATGAAGTGCTGGTCGTCAGGCGCGGAAAGTTCCTGACCCTTCTTCAGACCGCACTGAGCAACCGCGAATTCCAATTCGCCCGCCAGGCATCCCTGATCTGGTTGGCGAGTTATCCAGGTGATCTTCTGATCAACTTTATCTATGCTTCAGTGCTTGCCGAACTCGGTGATACTGAAATGGCGATAAAGAATCTTGGCAAGCTCCTGGCTTATGATCCTGAGTTCGTGGAAGCCGCCAGCCTGTTGGATCGCCTCACCGGAGAAAGCAACCGTGAAACCCATGCCAACCAGTTATATCTGCAGCGCGGCGCTTCCAAGTCAAAATCTCCGACAGCCTGGCTTGACGGCTTGATTGCTGCCCGTAACGCCTGGGAAAGCGGTGATCTGACCGGGGCTGAAAAAGCAATCCTCGAATCTCTTGCGCACAACCCGCGTTCCCCTTTGCCTGCCGCGTTCCACATGCAGATCATCCACAAAACCAACAATACAACCTTGCTCGAAACCCTTGCGGGAATTTATGGCAGCCGTTGGTCTGACTGCGTCCAAATCAAGGTTCTCTCCGCCATTGCCGATATTCAGCAGGGCAATGATTCATCCGGTGTTGAGAAAATGCACTGGTGTGCCGCCCATGACGTCACAGGGCAAGTTATCAACCGTTTGCTGGGACCAAACCACACCTACAAGCCCCTCTGGCCTGATGATCTCAAAGTGTATCTGGATCTGCCCGTACCAGCCTCTGTCGTGGGCGACCTGGGTTGGAATGTACTCTCAAACGCTGATTTTGTAGCCTCTGATGCTGGTGGCAAAGAGGCATCACTGCAAACGGCAGAAGAGATCATCGATGAAGATCCCACCCTGGCTCTTCACCTGCCAGATTACATGGTCGACGAGTTGGCTGAATCTGGGGATGTGGATTATTCAGAAATTCCAACAAGCTCCTTCTTCCTGCAGGACATAGCCACGCCTCCCCTGCCTGCCGGGCATACCAACGAAGTCCCTGCCATGCATTCCGCTTCCGCAGTTAAGTCAGCACCAATCTCGCCGGAGTCTGAGGCAACCATCGCCGCAATTACTGAAATTCAAACTGAATTCGAAAAGGTTGCGCGGAAAATCAATAAATCCGAGTTGATCAATACTGATGGACGTTTCCCCAGTTATGTAGTTTTGACTTCTCGCGGGAATCTCGAGAAAAAATACGGCGCGAACACCGCGGATGTCGTCATCGAAGCGATGCGTAAGCTTTGTCTGAATATTGTTGACCTGCCGGGTTGGAACAGCCTTGTTTACGTCCCGGATGATGAAACAAGCGCTCGCGAACAGGGTCTGGACCCCATCCATGCCAGTGATGCATGGAAAATCAAGCTCTCTCTGACGGATCTTGACGCCAAACTCTCCTCCCGTGGAGAAATGATCGGCGCGTTATTGATCATTGGCGGGAATGACATCGTGCCTTTCCACATTCTGCCAAACCCAACCGATGATTCTGATGTGAATGTGCCCTCGGATAATCCGTATGCCACGCTCGATGAGAATTACTTTATCCAGCAGTGGCCGGTAGGGCGCATCCCGGATGAAGCCGGAACAGATGCCGGGTATCTGCTTGAACAGATCCGTTTCCTGACCAAGGAATACGAATTGAAAGTCAAGTCGAAGAAGAGTATTTCAACCAACATCCTTGCAAATCTGCTGCGAAGCCTGGCTCAACGATTCCAAGCCTTCAATGATCGATTCCGGAAGCCAGATAACATCGGCTGCACCGCGGAAGTGTGGAAGCCAGCGTCGTCAGAAGTTTTCGCGGTTATTGACCGCGCGGAACGCCTGATGAGCTCTCCGCCTACTACCAACAGCAACCTGCTCAACGGGCAAATACCCGATCCCAAATTCGCCTACTTCAACCTTCACGGGCTAAAGGATTCCTCCGAATGGTACGGTCAGCGCGACCTTGCCAAAACCTCAGTTGAGCCGGAATATCCAATTGCCATGGAGCCCACAAACTTCAGCACCAAAACATCCTCGCCCGAGATCGTATTGAGCGAGGCGTGCTATGGTGCAAATATCCTGGATAAGAAGGTAAACGAAGCCATTTCTCTCAACTTCCTCGCTTGCGGGACTCGAGCCTTTGTTGGTTCCACTTGTATCGCCTATGGATCGGTAAGCAAAAACCTGGTAGCAGCAGATCTGCTCGCTTATCACTTTTGGACTCACATCAAAGCCGAAGTGGCTGTGGGCTACGCCCTTATGCGCGCCAAGCTAGCCCTGGCAAAGAAAATGACTGAAGATCAAGGGTACCTGGACGGGGAAGACCAGAAAACCATTCTCTCTTTTGTGCTCTATGGCGACCCGTTAGCCTCCAGCGTGAATATTAAAGAAGTAACAAAACCCTCCATTCGTCCAACCACGACCCCCGAGCTAAAGACCATCAGCAATTCACGTGAGGAGCTGATTGTGGCAGCCAACGAGATGCCGACAGAGATACTGGATAAGGTCAGGAAGGTCATCAGCAGTTATCTGCCGGGTCTGGATGACGCTACAGTTTCACTAAACCCGCAGTTGACCAACTTCACGCTCGACCCAGCCATGGTCCAGGCACATCGCGAAAAATTCGATTATGTCGGTCAGAGCCAGCGTTATGTGGTTACCTTGAAAAAAAGCTACGAATACCGCCAGCACAGCCACAACCACTTCGCCCGAGTTACCTTCAACCAGAAGGGCGATATGTTGAAGCTGAGCACATCACGGTAAATCCACAATTACGCATTGATCATCCGGTGAGTTGCACAACCCGCCGTTCTTTGGTCTGGTCTTAGAGCAGAATGAACTTCACTGATCTCGCAGCGCAGCTGCAAGGGTTTGCGCACTCCGCTGTCCTTTGGTCTGTTGGTAGGGAGGAATGCGCTTCACTTGCGCACTCCGCCGATAATATGAATGTCTGAGTGAGCCCGCGAAAGGTGAATATTTAACAACCGTTACGGGGCGGTCTCATTCCGACCTACATCTCATAAATTACTATTTCATTTCCTTTAATCAAAAAGAATGATTTCATACTATTGTCAAACTCCACAACAATCTAAATCAATTATTGAGCACCCTTTTTATAAATTATTCATGACATACTACAAATTCACCCCCCAACCAAACTGGATTTATTTCTGCCACATTTGGCATATTAAGTTATACTTATTTACTGTGAATTACCTGAACCACATCTTATTTGAAATATCGAGCATGATCAGCAATATTTTCCGATTTGAACACAAACAGGAGTAAGCATGTACGGATACAGTGGAAAAATCCTTCATATTGACCTGAAAACCAAGAAAACATGGGTCGAAACCAAACCTGAGGAATGGTACAAAATTTACATTGGCGGGGTCTCAATGGCGTCGCGTCTCCTGTGGGAAAATATCACACCAGGATGCGACCCACTCGACGACGGCAACCCGATTTGCTTCGCCAACGGTATCTTTACCGGTACGCCAGTGCCCGTGGGTGGCAAGTTTGGGCTAGCATCCAAATCCCCTCTGACTGGTTTCATCGGAGATAGCCTCTCCGGCAGCTGGTTCTCAATCGCGCTTAAGCGTGCCGGTTGGGACGGCTTGGTGCTTCACAACAGCTGCGAGCGCTGGACACATCTTTTTGTCGACGATGAGCGCGTGCAATTCAATGATGCCACCTACCTGCTCGGCAAAGGCACCTTCGAAACCGAAGAAGCCATCCGCACAAAACTCGGCGATGAACAAGTCCGTTCCTGCACCATCGGTCCCTGCGGGGAAAATCTTGTGCGCTACGCCAACGTGACCAACGATGGTCGCCAGGCAGGCCGCACCGGTCACGGCATGGTTTGGGGTAATAAGAAACTCAAGGCTGTATCTGTGCGGGGAACTCGCGGCGTGAAGGTCTTTGATCCCAAAAAGCTTAATCAGCTCTCCTACGACATTTCCAAGAGCGCTCAGGGCAAGGATACCGAAAAATACCGCATTTATGGCACATCCACCGGTTTGCTCAACACCAACAAGCTTGGTGTTTTACCAACCCGCAACTTCCAGGAAGGCGTCTTTGAAGACGCTGAATTGGTCAGTGGTGAGTACCTTGACAAGCACCACAAGGTCAAGGTGATTGCGTGTGCACAGTGCCCCATCGCCTGCGAGCAGATGTCCATGGTAAAAACCGGACCATTTGCCGGCGCGATGACTGGCATCGAGTATGAAAGTCTCTTTGCCAACAGCTCCAACCTGGGCATCTCAGACATGCGGGCCGCCATCAAACTGATCACCATTTCAGATCAGGATGGCATGGACAGCATCACGATGGGCGTCACCATCGGCTGGGCAATGGAATGCTTCGAGAAGGGCGTGCTCAAGAAGGAAGACTTCGCCAGCAAGGCTCATCCCGAGGGTCTCGAACTTACCTTTGGCAATGGCGACGCCGCGGTAGCCGTGGCTGAAATGATCCGCGACCAGGAAGGCATTGGAAAAATTCTTTCCCAGGGAACGCGCATCGCAAGCAAGATCATCGATCAAGAACGCGGAACTGAGAGTTACAAATGGGCAGTGAACACAAAAGGTCTTGAATCCGCCGGTTATGACGCGCGCTCACTCAAAACCTTCGCACTCGGGCTTGCCACCGGCACCCGCGGCGGCTGCCACAACCGCTCTGCTGCTTATGACCCCGATATGAAAGGCGAAACCAACCGCCTCACTGTTGACGAAACGCGTGGTCGGGTTGCGGCTGACTCGGAAGAGTATGCCGCCGTCTACGACACTCTGCCACTATGCAAGTTCATCCGGCGCTGTTTCACCGGAAAAGCAGATCGGGCTGGTGCCTGGCCTGCCATCGCCAACCTGATCAACGCCACCACCGGTTGGAATTTTAACTACGACGACGTGGATCTGATCGGTATCCGGGCTCACACTATCAAAAAGGCCTTCAATATTCGTGAAGGCTGGACTGAGAAAGATGACGACCTGCCCTGGCGTTGGAAGCATGACCCCTTCACCAAGGGTCCTGGCGCAAATACCGTCGTGACCGACGAAGAACTTGATTACATGAAAAAACTATATTACCAAGCCAAGGGCTGGACTGAGGAAGGTTTGATCCCCAAAGAATTATTGATCAAACTCGGTATGCCGGACGTGGCTGAACAAATCGGAGTTTAACGAGGAGATTATGGCAACCAGTACATCAAGATATGCTTATATTGATTGCGACCCAAACCTTTGCGTAGGCTGTCAACTTTGCGAATACGCGTGTTCATTCGCTAAAACAGGGGAATACAACTCCTATCGGAGCCGCATCCGCACCGTCCGTGTGGATGAAGTCCTTATCACCGCCATCGCCTGCCGCACCTGTGAAAACGCTCCCTGCGTGATCGTTTGCCCTCGGGACGCCCTAACCCAGGACCCCGTAACCGGTATCATTGACATCAATGCCACCAAGTGTGATGGCTGTGCCTGGTGTATCGAAGCCTGCGATTTCGGCGCGATCTCCATTAACCCGCAAACAACCCTGGCAGAAATTTGCGACCAGTGCAAAGATGACCCTGAAGGTCCTCAGTGCGTGAAGTGGTGCCCAAAAGACGCCCTCACCCTAACCACACCCGACCAACGCGCTCAAAAGACACGACGCGCTCTAATCGCCGAATCTTATGACATTCCTCAGAAAGCAACGGATCCCAAATGAGTGAAGACCCCATCACCAAGAGCCATGCCGCGGACTTTCCGCAGGATGAGCCCCGCATTGGTGTCTACGTCTGCCATTGCGGCAGCAACATTGCTGGTGTCATTCCCCCGGAAGAAGTTGTGGATTTTGCCGGCAAACTCCCCGGCGTTGTCCGCTCGATCGACACCATGTACGCCTGTGCCGACAGCGGTCAGCGCCTGATTAAAGAAGACATCGCCAAGTACGGATTGAACCGCGTCGTTGTTTCAGCCTGTTCCGTGCGCATGCACGAACCTACCTTCCGTGGCTGTGTGGCTGAAGCCGGCATGAACCCTTTCCTGATGGAAATGGCGAATATCCGCGAGCAATGCACCTGGGCGCACGGTCATGACCGCGCAGGCGCGCTTGAAAAAGCCAAAGACCTCACCGCGGCGGCAGTTGCCAAAGCTACTTTCCTGACCCCGCTAAACATGATCAAAGTGCCCGTCACCAAACGCGCCATGGTCATAGGCGGCGGTGTGGCTGGCATCACTGCTGCCCTCGATTTGGCTGAACAGAACATTCCAGTTACTTTGGTAGAAAAAGAACCAACGATTGGAGGGGTCATGGCGCAACTTAACAAGACCTTTCCAACGATGGACTGTAGTATATGAATTCTTGCACCAAAAATGGTTGACGCGGCGCGTCAGCCCCTGATTGAAGTAAAGACCTTTACAGAAGTTGAAAAAGTCGAAGGATACGTCGGCAATTTTGTCGTAACCCTGCGGGAGAAAGCCAAATACGTGCGGGCGGATCGCTGCAATGGCTGCGGCGCTTGCACCAAGGCTTGCCCGGTGGAAATCCCCAACTACTTTGAAATGAACCTTGCCCCGCGCAAGGCTGCTTACATTCCTATGAGCCAGGCGGTACCGCTGATCTACAACATCGACATGGATGCCTGTATCCACTGCTACAAATGCGTGGAAGCCTGCGGCGCCCTGGAAGCGATTGACTTCAGCATGGAAGACAAGCTGGTGGAGCAGGAAATCGGCGCCATCATTGTGGCAACCGGCTTTGGTCACTTTGACCCCTCCCCCATGACCGAGTATGGTTATGGTCGCTTCCCGAACGTGATCACCGCCATGGAAATGGAACGTCTGAATAACTCAGCCGGCCCAACCCACGGCGCTCTGATCCGCCCCAGCGATGGTAAAGAACCCAAACACATAGCCATCATCAACTGCGTTGGCTCGCGCGACAAACGCTACAACCAGAGCTGCTCAAACTTCTGCTGCATGTACGCCATCAAAAACGCGTTATTACTCAAGCAGATGCACCCGGACACTGAAATCTCGATCTACTACATTGACATTCGCACGCCTTCCAAGGGTTATGAAGAGTTCTACGACCGTGCCCGCGAGTCCGGCATCCGCTTTATCCAGGGACGCCCCTCCGAGATCACCGAAGACCCGGACACCCACCAGCTTTTCATCTCCTCGGAAGATATCACGCTCGGCAAGGTGATCGAACGCGAGTATGACATGGTCATGCTAAACCAGGCTGCTATTCCCCAACCCGACCAAAACCACATGAGCTCCGTGCTCAATGTGGCGCAGTCTCCTGGCGGATGGTTCATGGAATATCACCCCAAACTACGCCCGATGGACAGCCCCACCGACGGCATCTTCTTCGCGGGCGCCTGCCAGGGTCCCAAAGACATTCCTGCCAGCGTTGCCCAGGGGTCCGCAGCTGCCTCCCGCGCCTCGCGTATTCTACACTCCGACAGCTGGCAGATCGAACCGACCGTGG
>CAYSVX010000019.1:0-29161 GCA_964434665.1 uncultured Anaerolineaceae bacterium | reverse complement strand
ACAAGGCTTATAGCCTCAGTGCAAACCACCCGCATAGCGGGTGGTTGTGATTGTTCGCGTTGCCACTCAAACACAAAAGCTTTATACTTTCCATCATTATTGTTTTAGCACCAGGAGGCTCAATGGCACAACCAGCTGGAATTGTTGAAGTTATCACCGGATCCATGTTCTGTGGAAAAACTGAGGAGCTCATTCGGCGCCTCAGACGCGCCAGCATCGCGAAACAAACAGTGCAGGTCTTCAAGCCTGTCATTGATGACCGATACGCATTTTTTAAAGTAAAGTCGCACTCCGGCATGGATTATGAGGCGGTTCCTGTCAACAGCTCAGCTGAACTACTCGAAAAACTCGATCCACAGGCAACGGTTGTTGGCGTGGACGAAGCCCAATTCTTTGATGATGGGATCGTCGCGGTTGTGAACCAGCTGGCTGACCGTGGTCTGCGAGTGATTGTGACAGGTCTGGATACGGATTTTCGCGGCGAACCTTTTGGCTGTATGCCGGTCATGACTGCCAAAGCGGATAAAGTCGACAAACTGACCGCAATTTGCGTTGTGTGCGGCGAGCCCGCCACCCGGACCCAGCGCCTGGTGGGGGGGATGCCCGCGCGTTATGACGAACCCATTGTGGTTGTTGGAGCTGCGGAGATGTACGAAGCCCGCTGCCGCCGCTGCCACTCCGTCCCGAAAGATTAGGTGCCTATGCCACAGCCATACCAGGAATATTTGGATAAAATTCTCATACCGGAAGACGAGTTACAAGCTCGCATCCGTGAGCTCGCAGCCGAAATCAACCGTGATTATGCAGGGAAAGAACTTTTGGTGATCTGCATCCTTCGCGGTGGGGTTATGTTCCTAACCGATCTGATCCGCCACATTGATGTGCCACTGGCGATCGAATTCATGGCAGTATCTTCTTACGGAACCGGTGCCCGTTCTTCCCAGGGCAATGTGCGCATCACGCTGGACCTAAACACCACGATTTACGGCAGGCATGTCATCATCGTTGAGGATATCATCGACAGCGGTCACACGCTTGCCTCCGTCATCGACCTGCTCAAGACGCGCGACCCAGCTTCGATCTACGTCTGCACGCTCCTCGACAAATTCGAACGTAGGGAAGTGGATGTGCCGATCCGTTATTGCGGCTTCAAGATTGAGAACGAATTTGTTTTCGGTTACGGACTCGACATGGACGAATACTATCGCAACCTGCCTTTTGTGGCGACAGTTGATCTGGATAGATATGAACCTCCGGCTGGATAACGAACTGCTCCAGCTCCTGGAATTGGTCCGGGAGTTGGCTTCCGGTAAGCGCGTGTACCTTGTTGGTGGAGCGATCCGCGATTTGCTGCTTGGGAAACCAGCGAAAGATCTCGACTTTGTTCAGCCCCAAGGTTCAATCCAATTAGCAAAGGCAGTCAGCCGCCATCTGAACGGCGCGATGTACACGCTTGACGACGCGCGGCACTCGGCGAGGGTCATCCTAAGGCAGGGCGGACAGGATGAACAGGTGCTCGATTTCACCTCATTCATCGGAGCGGATTTGGAGGAAGACTTGCGCCAGCGGGATTTCACGGTCAATGCCATGGCAGTTGATTTGGATGCGCCAGGGCAGTTGATTGATCCCCTTAATGGAGAAAGAGACCTGGAAAATGGGCTATTAAGGCTTTGCGGACCGGACTCGTTGACTTCCGACCCAATTCGCGTTTTGCGGGGGGTGCGCCTGATCAGCAGCTATGATTTGGAGTATGGATTAGAAATTACCGATCCGATGCGTGTAGCCATAAAAAAACTGGGGCTTGTTTCTGGCGAACGAATCCGCGATGAGCTGTTCAAGTGTCTCGCGGTGCCCAATTTTGAGGCTGTGACGGCGCTTCTAAGTGAGTTCAAGGTCTTTGACGAGTTGCGGTTGCTAACTTTCGGCGTGGATCCAGCTGAACCTTATTTCCTGCAAGATGAAACTGAAGCGTTAGCATCGTTGACTCGAATTAACAGCGAGCCTGAAGATGGACAACTTGAACCTGACCTCACAAAGGTAACAGAATTAAAGCACTTGGTCGCTTATCAAACAATGTTAGAGGAATCCCTGCAAGGCGGGCGGAAGCGGCGCTATTTGCTGTTGCTTTGCTCTATCCTGCTTCACATCCATCCTGCTTTCGATGCGGGTAATCCCGGTGCGTTCAGTCTCCAACCCGGGATGTTTGCGGAACATATCTCCCAGGCTTTGTTGATCGGGCAGAAAGAAAGTGCCTACTTCAAAGCCGTTTCAGGCGGATTTTTGAGGCTTGCAGATTTATCCACGCAAGAACCAGGGAAACTGGATTACTATCGGTTTTTCCGCGATTTTGGCTCTTACGGGCTTGATAGCGCACTACTCGCCATGGTGGAGACAGAGACACAAGCACCGTTGCTTCAGTTTTACCCTGCAATCTGCCGGCAAGTTTTCCAGACCTGGTTTACCGAGCAGGAACAAACGGTAAACCCACCGCGGCTGGTGGATGGCAACCTTCTGCAGCGTGAACTTGCGATCGGACCCGGCTCAAAAATCGGTTATCTGCTCGAGGCAATTCGTGAACAGCAGGTATTGGGTAATATTAATTCAACTGCGCAAGCGATTGCTTACGCTGGTGACGAATATAAAAGGATAGGAAAAGATGATCGCACATCTGAATGACATTGATATGTTTTACGAAATCCGGGGGAGCAGACGCCCCATCTATCTACTCCACGGTTTGGCATTGGATCACAGCATTTGGCTGGAGATGGCCGATTACTACGCGGACCAGGCGCAGTTCATTATTCCCGATCTGCGCGGGCATGGTTGCACACCCTTGGGGAACGCGAATGCCACCCTGGAACAGTTTGCCAACGATGTGATCCAACTGGCTGATCATCTTGGTCATCAGCAATTTACCCTGGCAGGTCACTCCATGGGTGGTTATGTTGCATTGGCACTGGCTGAAGCGCACCCTGAGCGGCTGGCTGGATTGGTAACGGTAACCAGTCATCCCCGCGCTGACAATCCTGACAAACTCGAAAATCGTTTAGAACAGGCCAGGCAGGCGCGCCTCGAAGGCATAAAGAGTATGAGTGACAACTTGATTGAGCGTATGATGCCCGAGGGTGAGTTGGCTCAGCCAGACGAACACATGTGTGAGGTCGTTTCTAATTCTTCAGCAGAAGGTTTTGCAAATGTTCAATCGGCAATGGCTAAGCGTCCAAATCGCCTGTATGTAGTGAGGTCATTGACCTGTCCCGTCCTGGCAGTTGCTGGTGGGAAGGATCGCATCCTGCCAAAGGAAATTGCGCTTGAGATTGCAGAAAATGCACAGCAAGGTCGGGCTGTATGTCTACCGGAAGTCGGTCACTTGCCGATGCTCGAGGTCCCATACACGCTTGGCGCTTTACTTGTTAGCATGTGAGGGGTTATGACCGACTTGGATTTTATCTTTTGCCGCCGCAGCATCCGCCGCTTTACTGAAGAAAAGGTCAGTGATTATCACATAAAGTTACTGCTTGAAGCCGCCATGGCTGCGCCAACCGCCATGAACACGCAACCCTGGCATTTTGTGGTGATTGATGACACAGCCAAGCTGGCAGACCTTCGCAAGATCCTGCCTTTTGGAAAGATGGAAGTACCTTTGGCTATCAGTATTTGCGGAAACCTTGGATCTGTAAAAAAGCTTGTCTCAGAACACTTTTGGGTTCAGGACTGCAGCGCGGCTACAGAGAACCTGCTTCTCGCCGCAAACGCCCTGGGGCTGGGCGCTGTTTGGTGTGGGGTACATCCCATCAACAGGCTCGAAAGCTCAATGAAGGCGATTCTCAACCTCCCGGAAACGGTAATACCCTTGAATGTTGTTTACATCGGTCACCCTGCCGAAGAAAAACCTGCTCGTACGCAATATGAACGGAGCAAGATCTCTCACAACCTCTTCGAAAATCGTTGGGAACCTTCTGCGGATCAGAATTGACACGCGGCTGACTCCATGCTTTCTCTTCGTTCAGAACCTTATAGATGTGCGGAATAGGAAATTTACCGCGTTGTAGCAAGCTATCTGGCGAACATTTGTGACATTTTAGCTCATGACTGGCGTTTGAGTTGTACAGCTCTATTTCTTCGATAACAGACAAATTCTGTATGGTAAAATTTAAGGTTAGGAATATCCGAAATATCAAAGATCGTTAGGAGGATCTATGTCAAAAAAATGGATTTATTTATTCAACGAAGTCGATCAGGCTGAAGCTTATGCCGGCAGTTGGGATGGCGTTCGCGGTCTGCTTGGTGGCAAAGGCGCTAACCTTGCTGACATGACGCGTGCTGGTGTGCCAGTGCCCCCCGGACTGACCATCACAACCGAAGCTTGCAACGCTTTCCAGGTCACCCGCGAATTCCCGGAGGGGGCGTGGGATCAGGTTCTCGTAGCCCTCAAAACTGTTGAGGCACAAGCTGGCAAGAAATTCGGTGACCCCGTCAATCCCTTGCTGGTGTCCTGCCGTTCAGGCGCAAAATTCTCGATGCCCGGCATGATGGATACCGTCCTCAACATTGGTTTGAACGACGAAGTGGCAAAAGGTTTAGTTGCCAAAAGTGGTGATGAACGTTTCGTAAATGATTCTTATCGCCGTCTAGTCCACATGCTTGGCACTGTCGTAATGGGCATCGATGATGAGCACTTCGAGGAACCTCTGAAAGCCCTCAAAGCGGAAAAAGGTTACAAGAGCGACACCGAAATGACCGCTGCCGATTGGGCAGCCATCACTGAAGCTTACAAGCAGGTTGTTCACGAACAAATGGGCTTCGAATTCCCGCAGGACCCTTACAAACAGCTTGAGCTGGCTGCCAAAGCGGTATTTGACTCCTGGAATTCCAAGCGCGCCATCGATTATCGCCGTCGCGAGAGCATTCCTGATTCTCTTGGTACTGCTGTCAACATTCAGACCATGGTCTTCGGCAATATGGGCGGCGACTCCGGTACCGGTGTTGCCTTCACCCGCGATCCTCAGACTGGCGAAAATGTCATGTTTGGCGAGTACCTCATGAACGCCCAGGGCGAAGATGTTGTGGCTGGTATTCGCAACACCTCCAAGATCTCAGGCATGAAAGACGAATTACCTGAGGTTTACGCCCAGTTTGCGGACATCACCGAACGCCTTGAGCAGCACTACAAGGACATGCAGGATGTCGAGTTCACCATTGAGCACAACAAACTCTGGATGCTCCAGACCCGCAACGGCAAACGTTCCGCGAAAGCCGCCATCAAGGTTGCTCACGACATGGTTTTGGAAGGTCTGATCGACAAGAATACCGCCCTCAACAGGGTTTCCACTGAACAAATTGATCAGATGCTGCATCCCCAGTTTTCCCACAAGGATATTGAAAATGCCCGCGCTGACGGGCGTTATTACGCCAAGGGCGTAAACGCCTCTCCGGGTGCGGCTGTCGGTCGCATTTACTTCGATGCCGACCTGGTTGAAAAGATGCATAATGTTGAAAAGCAGGATGTCATCATGGTTCGCCCGTTCACCAAGCCGGATGATGTGCACGGCATGCTCGCAGCCAAAGGCATCCTCACCAGTGAGGGTGGTGCCACCTCGCACGCCGCGGTGGTTGCCCGTCAGTTTGGTGTGCCCTGCGTGGTTGGCGCTGCGGACATCGCGATCGACATGAACAAGCGCCAGATGACCTGCCGTGGCATTACCGTCAAAGAGGGCGATTGGATTTCTCTCGACGGAACCACCGGTGAGGTCTTTGTTGGTCAGCTCGGTCTTACCACTCCAGACCTTTCGGAACAGAAAGAACTCATGACCCTCCTCGGTTGGGCAGATGAAGTTTCCCGCCTGCAGGTTTGGGCAAATGCGGATTATCCCAAAGATGCCCAACGCGCACGTTCTTATGGCGCCAAGGGTATTGGACTCTGCCGTACTGAGCACATGTTCTTCGACGTCACCCGCCTGCCAGACGTGCAAAAGATGATCATGAACTCTGAAGCCACTCAGCACATGCTGAACAATCTCGAACAACTCGAGAAGGCTTATGCTGCTGGTCGGCTTGAGGGTCGCAGCCTGAATGAGAAAGATAAGGCAACTCTCAAGGCTGAGATCGATGCACTAAAAGCTGAAATTGAAAATTCACCCAAATCCAAGGCTTACTTTGGTGCCCTCGAAAAGATCCTGCCGCTTCAGCGCAGCGACTTCTACGGTCTCTTTGAGGCGATGACCGGTTTACCCGTGATCATCCGCCTGATCGATCCTCCACTGCACGAGTTCCTTCCCAGCATGGAAGACTTGCTGACCGAGGTTGCCACCCTGAAAGCCAAGGGGATCACCGAAGGTCTGGCAGAAAAACAGAACATGCTCGATGTTGTCATGGGACTGCACGAAAGCAACCCCATGATGGGTCTGCGCGGTATCCGCCTGGGCATCGTTTACCCCGATATCATGAAGATGCAGGTGCGTGCCATTTTTGAAGCCGCCTGCGACGCCAAACTTAATGGTTTCGATCCTCATCCCGAGGTGATGATCCCGCTTACCGGTCACGTGAACGAACTCAAGGAAGTACAGCCGACTTTGGTCAGGATTGCAAAGGACGTCATGGCTGAGAAGGGCGTTCAGGTCGCTTATAAATTTGGTACCATGATTGAAATTCCACGTGCTGCTGTGACTGCAGCTGAGATTGCTGAATACGCTGAGTTCTTCTCTTTTGGCACCAACGATCTGACACAGATGACCTTTGGCTACAGCCGTGATGACGCGGAACGCACCTTCCTGGGTGTGTATGTTGAAAAGGGCATCCTCGAAAAGAATCCCTTCCAGCAGCTTGACCGCGATGGTGTCGGTCGCCTGATGAAACGTGCCGTTGATGACGGTCGCGCTGTTCGCCCGGAACTGGAAGTTGGCATCTGCGGTGAACATGGCGGTGACCCAAGCTCAATCGAGTTCTGCCACATGATCGGCAACAACTACGTGAGCTGCTCGCCGTTCCGTGTGCCTTTAGCCCGCCTTGCGGCAGCTCAGGCTGCGCTAAAGCACGGCTAAAATCGTATTGTTTCAATGGAAAACGGCTCCTCGTTTGGAGCCGTTTTTTTTGATACGTAGTCGTAGGGCGCGATTGAGGACGTCCTTACTTAGGTAAAGGAATTATTTCACCCGTCCTCAATCCGCCGTCCATCAGGCACCACCCGAATGTGCGGCGGATTGACAGCACGTCTACGTTATTACGAGTAAAGGTATTAGTGCTGTAAATACCCTGCTACGCGGGCACTTCGTCTCGCCCTACTACCCTTGAAAATTTGACGTTATTCTCTGCCTATCGACCGTAGATCAATGAGTAACGGTTGAAGATCTCGACGATATTCCGAATGTAAACCCGGGTTTCCAGGAATCGAATGGTATTCAGGAACACGTCCGGATTTTCGCCGGTTAGCTTCGCCCAATTCATGACGTCTCTCGGGCCGGCATTGTATGCCGCCAGAGCCTGGTAATAATCTCCCTCGAATACATACAACATCCTCGCCAGGTAGTTGCTGCCAAGCTCGAGGTTGTAATATGGAACATCAAGGTCGGACGCTTCAAAATTGGTCAGAAATCCAGTCTCATTTGCGATCGGCTCCGCGGTGGAAGGCATCAGCTGCATGATCCCACGCGCGCCAACGCCTGAAGCAGCCTGCGCGCCAAAGTGGCTCTCCTGGTAGATCACGCTGAGCAGTAACAACTCGGAGAGGTTGTATTTCTCTGCCGCAGCCTGGATCCAGGGCAGATAGTAAGCCCCATACTCGATGTAGGTGAAGTAAGGCGGGTATGCCGCAGAAAAAGGTGTTTCAGCGTATCCGGAAAGTCTGGCGATGAGCTTACTGGCTTCCAAAGCGGAGCGGTAGTAACCTCTTTCCAGGAAAACCTTGATCAGGCGGAAGATATCCAGAGCGTCACCTTCATTTTCACTAAGCAGTGTACTGAATTCAGTCGAAGCCCTGTCATACAGCCCAAGCCGGTCACATTCCATAGCGCGAACGAACGTCGGGTGATTGAAAAGTTCTGAAGAGTAATCCAGATTGGTTCCCAAAGGGAGGTTGAACGCGGTCTTGAGCCATTCCCCTGCTGGAATTCGCAAATCAGGCAAATTGACAGCAAGATTTAACCGAGCTGGCTCTTGGAATGGCGCGCGACCTTCCATTAATTCCGCTGCACGGATGCCGTAGTACCCGTATGGCGCCTGGTTCATGGCAGCTTGCCAGTTGATCCTGGCTTCCTCACCGTTCCCTTGTGCCTGGTTGATCTTGCCCAGCCAGAAATATGCCGCCGAAAGTTCAAAAGGTTTGGCGCTCATCGGGATGATGCGGTTGAAGTTTTCCGCTGCTTTGTCGAACTGACCAAGTTCAAAATAAACCGAGCCTCCAAAAAATAACCCGTTGAAGGCTTTATCGGAGGCTGGAAATTCGAGCGCGATACGCGTCCAGGAATCTGCTGCGGCTTGCTTCTGATCGTCAAACAACTGGTAGCTTGCGGCAGTATCCAGCAGATCTGGGGCTTCCATCTCGGAGTGAAGCTCGGCTGCCAGGCTGAGGGCTGTGTCAATCGCCAGCTGGATTTGCCCCAGGTAGCGGTTTTGCGTATCAATAATGGCTTGGATTGCGTCCAGCCGGTAGGAGCTGGTTGGAAAACTCGTGATGAGTTCACTCCAAAGCTGGATTGCTGCCTTATCTTCTGTTGTTCCACCAGAAAAATTCGCTTGCGTGCGTTCGTTGGATTCGAAATCCGCCAGCACCAAACCTTGAGCCCTTGTTGCCAGCCCTTTGTAGTAAATGGCTTTGTCAATATCGACATTGTTGTTGGCGATGTAACGGTCAAATGCTTCGATGGCAAGCGGGTATTGCCCTCTGTAGTAGTTTATCAACCCTCGCTGCAGCTCATTAACTTCTTGCTCCGCATCCAGCAGCGCCAGTAGTGCAGAGTAACTGTCGTAAGTGTACGGGAAGTTGTTTACAGTATCCTGGTAGTAACTATAGGCTTCTTCTGGCTCTCCGCTGCTGATCAGTAAGCGACCGATCAGTAAATCCATCTGGGACTTCGTCAAGTCACTGCTGGATTCAAAATAGATTTCTTTATAGATGTCAATCGCGGCCTGGTTTTCGCCCAGATTTGCATAACCTGCTGCCACCTTTTGGGCAAGGATCAGATTGTCCGTTGGTGGAGCTGCCAAGTAAGCAGTTTTGTAGGCTTCAAATGCCAACTCAGCCTGACCATCCTCGTTCAGCAAGTCGCCGATCTTTTCAAAAACATAGTAGTCGATCACGCCAGGTCGGGCTGCGGCATACGCCTGGAATTCAGCCAGCGCGTCGTCTTTGCGGTCTTCAGCCAGGGCGACCTCGCCAAGAATGAAGTGAGCTCTGCCTGCAGGTAGTGTTGAGGGGTATTTATTGATAAGATCTTTCAGAATACGGTTGGCTTGGAAATAGTCTTCCTGTTTATAAAAAGTCAAACCCTGCCCATAAAGGGCTGCGGCTTTGAATTCATCCGTGTCTTCTGGCAGCGTGCCTGAGTAAAGCTTGTAAGCCTCGCGATAATCCCCGAATGCCAGCGCCAGGTCGGCATCCGCCAGCGTTGCTTCCGGAGCAGGTGCGATCTCTGTGCTTGCTACTGGCACATCGGTTGGCTCAGAAACAGGAATTGTGGGCATGGGTAAAGCTGTTTGAGTCGGTGTTGGCGGGGTTTTGACCGGACCACAGCCACTGGCAAGCACAATGCAAAGAATTACTGGAAGGATTAACCAACGGGAAGCAGATTTCATTCCTGACTTATAAACCAAAGGATAGGGCTTGTCAAATAACCGCCTTAGCAAAAATCTACAAGGGAAGCAGCCTGTTACTTTGATCGCTTTTACTCACAAACCGCCAATTTTCGAACAAGGGTGGATATAATCACAGAAAACAAACCTGGAGGTTCGGATGAAAAGTTGGCAGCGCTACTTTGAAGTCATGCAGAAAGTCATTGAGGACGTGCTAAACACACAGCAAGCCAATATTGACAAAGCGGCTGAGATCCTGACGACCACTACCAGGAATAATGGGATCATCCACCTGTTTGGTTCTGGGCATTCCAGTTTGATAGCGGAAGACGTTTTCTGGCGGGCTGCCACACTGGCAAATGTCCACGCGATTTTTGAATCAGCGGTTGCTGGTATCAACGAGGTTACCAAGACCAGCAAGATTGAAAAGCTTGAGGGGATCGGTAAGGTAATCGTGGAGTACAATCGTGTCCTTCCTCCAGACGCGATGATTTGCATATCCAACTCGGGCAATAATGCTGCCACGGTGGATGTGGCACTGGCAGCCAAAGAACGGGGAGTGCCGGTGATCGCGATCACCAACGTCACATATGCCGATCAGCTCACAACTCACCACAGCAGCGGCAAGAAGCTGAAGGATGTTGCGGACGTGGTTATCGACAACTGCTCACTTTACGGTGATGCCGCAGTTGAGATTCCAGGTTTTTCTCAGAAAGTGGGAGCTACTTCCACCATCCCTGTTGCTTTCATCGTACCCGCGCTGCTGGTACAGACCTGCGAGAACCTTTTGGACTTAGGCATTACTCCGGATGTTTACTATAATGGGCATTTAGCTTATGAAGACCCCAATATCAAATTGCACAACGATGCCCTGGTTGATAAGTATTTCTATCGAATTCGCAATTTGTAGGTTTAAAAAACTGCTCTGATCTTCAGAGCAGTTTTTGTTATGCGATTTTTGATCAGCCTGCGTACTTGCTGAGCAAGGGTGGGATAGTAGCGCGTATCAGGGCGAAGGTCTTCCGAAAGACTGCCAGTTTTTCTTCATCATTGCCTACAAACGCGGCTGGATCTTCAAAACCGATGTGCACCTTCTCACCTTGTTTAAGCCAAAGCGGGCAGGTTTCGTTGGCATGGTCACAAACTGTGACTACCAGGTCAAAGACCTGTCCTGAAAACTCTTCCGTCGATTTTGAACGCCCTTGGTGATAGATACCCGCTTCCTCAATGACCCGTTGCGCGAAGGGATTTACCTTGCCAGTCGGTTCGGTGCCAGCGCTAAAGGCGACCCATGTATCCCAGCAATCGTTGTTAACGATCGCTTCAGCCATCTGGCTGCGGGCGGAATTGCCGGTGCAAAGGAATAGAACTCTTTTCCTGCCCTTCAAGTCGTCATCCTCAGCGTCGAGGGGTTCAATGTGGGGCGCGTTAGTTGCATTCTCATCATTGACGAGGATCTCATCGGCAAAACCACCCTCATCCATCTCCGCTAAAAGGGCTTTGGCTTTTTCGGCATCTTCCGGACGCACCTGGATGCCCACCGACCCAAGATCCCCAACAGTAAAGCTGTAGATCAAGCCAAGCGTGTCCTGATCGATATAAACGGGGATGCCTTGCGCCTCCAGAAAAGCCTTGATCGTCTCTGCATCCAGGCGACCATGAGCACTGTAGACGGTCACAAATGAATCCAAACCTTCTTTTCCCACTAAAAACTCCAATCCTCGGTACAGCGTTTCCACTCAACCTGTTCTTCGGGTGTGAACCAAAGCGCGATCTCAGCCTCGGCGTTTTCGACAGAGTCTGAGGCATGGGTGAGGTTCTTCTGGTTTTGAATGCCATAATCAGCACGGATTGTGCCGGGATCAGCGTCCGTGCCACGCGTTTTTCCCATGGTCTGACGAATTGCTGTGATCGCGTCAGGTCCGGTCCAGACCATTGCCATTACGGGGGAGGATGTGATGAAAGCGATCAAACCGTCGAAAAAAGGCTTCCCGGTATGAACTGCGTAATGTTGTTTCGCCAGCTCAGGGCTGACCTGCAGAAATTTTGCGGCGACAAGCCGAAGTCCGCGGTTTTCGAGCCGTGAGATTATCTCTCCAATCAACCCGCGCTGTACTCCATCTGGTTTGACCAAGACTAACGAACGTTCCATGCCAATCTCCATAAGTATTTTTTTGTCGCATTCAACTATTAAGTTCTTCGTAGAAATCCCACAGGCTGCCTGTGTCCGAGGCAAGCGTCAACTGGGAGCGCAAGGTCTTTTTTGCGGCTTCAAGCAAGATAGGATCATCCTTGTTGTCACGAATAAGCGCGAACGCTTTTTCGCGTTGTCCTTGATGAAGCAAGTCACGCACATCCTGTTTGAAGTTTTCTGCTGCTTCAGCACGTGGGTCAGGAATGGGTGTTTCTTCAACATCTTCCAGCAGAACCGCTTCAGGAAAGCCTGCTTCAGCCTCGGTTAAATGCTCCTCAGCCTGGATTTCCCAGGCTTCCTGGGCTGTTTCGTGGTCCAATGCTTCCTGCTCTTGAAAATCAGATAACTCCTGCCATTCAGCTGCTACAGGTAAGGAGGGAGGCGTGAACGCCTCATCTTCCTCTAAATTATCAGAAGAATATGTCTCAAGTTCATCTGTCTCGATCTCAGGCTCAAATTCGCCTGTTGACTGCTCAGATGTTGACGCGAATTTCAAGATCCATTCCGGTAATTCGGATCTAAGCGCCACGTTTGTGATAGTCACCGGCTGAGTGCCTTCATCAGGTGCTTTTTCCGGCTTGGTGATGTTGATCTCAATAGGTTGGGTGATACCTTTATCTTGTTCGGTCATGATCAGTCTCCCAGGTAGTCGCGTAGTTTGCGTCTCACGCTGGGATGGCGCAAACGAGTGAGCGCCTGGGCTTCGATCTGGCGTACGCGTTCACGAGTGACTCCCATCTTGCGCCCAACTTCTTCCAATGTATACGCCTGCCCATCCAATAAGCCGTAACGCAACTGAAGGATTCGCACCTCTCGTGGGGGGAGAGTGTCCAGCACTTCCACCAGGTGTTCGCGCAGCAGGTTAAAGGTGGCGGTCTCATCCGGAGGCGATGCTTCGTCATCTTCAATGAAGTCGCCAAGCACGGAGTCCTCTTCGTCATCCGTTGGTGTTTCCAGGGAGAGCGGTCGGCGTGCAACCTGGATCATATTTTCAACCTTCTTTGGCAGTACCTCGAGCGTCTCAGCCAATTCTTCGACCGATGGTTCCCGACCTAACTTTTGGGTGAGTTGATGTTGGACGCGCAAAAGTTTGTTGATTTGATCGCCCATGTGCACCGGAACACGAATAGTCCTGCCCTGGTCGGCGATCGCGCGGGTGACAGCCTGGCGGATCCACCAGGTGGCGTAAGTGCTGAATTTGTGACCACGCTGGTATTCAAATTTCTTGGTGGCGCGGATCAATCCGATATTTCCTTCCTGGATCAGGTCCAGAAACGGAACTCCGCGTCCCATATACTTCTTGGCCACGCTGATCACCAGGCGGGAATTGGCGGTGATGAGGTGGTCACGAGCATTGGTGCCATCTTCGATGAGCCGGCGCAGTTCCATGCGTTTCTTGCTGCTCAGGTTGCCCTGAGCGAGCTCAGCCCTTGCCATTCGACCTCGTTCGATCCTTTGCGCCAGGAATACCTCTTCTTCGATGTCATTCAGTAATGGCACCCGGCTGACCTCTTTGAGGTAAAGCCCGATTGTGTCATCGGTATCAATGTTTGCCAGATCGTCAATGGCGGGTTCTTCATCCGCTGTTTCCGATAGATCCTCATCTGAGGGTTCAATCCTTGGCATGTCATCTTCCACAACCGCGATGCCGGCATTGCCGAGCGCGTTGTAGACCCCTTCAAGCTGGTCGATATCTTGTTCGGCTTCAGGGAAGAAATGCAGGATGTCGTCGTTAGTCACGTATGACTTTTTTCGAGCAAAATCCAGAAGGCGGGTTAGAGATGATGAGGGGGAATCTTCGTCTAATATAGGTTGGTTGTTCAATCTTGCCATAAGTAGCAGTGGGCCTTTTCTATTTGGTTGAATTGCGTTTCAATAGAGTACGATATTTTGAGGCGAAATACAAGAGCAAATTCAGATTGGAATAAGAAATGGTTAGAAAAACGGGCATTTTTAAGGAAACAAAAAACCTTTAAACAAAAACACCTTTTATCGAAGGTGTTTTTGTTTGAATTTGTTAGAAAAACTACTAAAAAATTAGTTTCGTTTATAAAAAGGCTATTTAGCAGTCTCTGTTGGCAAGGTGGAATTCTCCAAATCGGGTCCCACCGTTGAGGGTTGAACCTCTTTCTTGAATTTTTTCCAGGCATGCATAGCCAGCGAGAGAGCAATGACGCCATAAGAAACAAAGACTCTGAAGTATTCACCAATCTGGGCGTTGTCAAACAGTTGCTTGCCCGCTTGCGGTGCAACGATAAACAGGGTATGGAACAGAATAACTCCAATGATAGCCTGTTTGTTAGTGGCTTTCTGTACCGACGCGCCTCCGACCAGGAGGGCGGCAATTGCAAATTGAGCGATCTGCGTGTGAGCGCCATAGGTTGAAAAAGTACCGATGTTCTGCAGGAAGATCAACTGTCCCCAGCTTGCTAAAACCGTAGAGATGATCATGGCAATTACACGGGTCCGGTCAACATTGATGCCCGATGCCATCGCCACGCTCTGGCTCTGCCCAACCGTACGCATATTTTGACCTAAGCGGGTGGATAGAAGCTTGTAATTAAACCAACATAATCCTGCAATCAACATAAATGGTAACACCGGCAACTTGACGAACAGAAGTACTTCTTCAATTACAGGTATGAAGGTCAGACCGTAGATCAGACCGTATCCCAACAATGCCAGAATCGGCTTGATCAATGTTTTAGGTTTTTCTTTATTGATCCAAATCGATTTGACGATCTTAATAACCTGCACGATTCCCAAGACGATCAGTGTTGCCGTAAGGGCATCCAATAAACCTAAGCGGTCAGTCGAAAGGAATCTCTCGATTACGGGTATGTACGAAATGCCAAACAATAACCCAACAATCCCAAATAGGATGAAATCTCCCTTTTTAAGCTGATGCTTTTTGAGAAGGTGCAAGACAAGTTTAATGAGGGTGATGGCCAATACCGCATAAAACAAAATCGTGACAATGTCCACCATCCGCACTGAATCGATCGCGTATTTCAAATTACCCGTCAAATCAATCGTGTTCTTGACGCCTACTCCTCCAGAAATGATCAATTTGGGATTGTTGACCGGAATGATCCCACCGATGATAACCAGGAATAACAGCTGGTATAGACCATCAGCAAAATAGCCCAAAATGAGCCCGGCAATCATTTCCGCGCCTTTCATGCGGTTAAAAAGTTTACCCACGAGATAACCAAACAGCACCGCTAGTGGCGTAGCGATTAAAACGCTTAAGAGCATGCCACCAAAACCGCCAAAGCCCCAGTAAACCACCCAGAAAACTGCTATTTGGGTAGCAACAGCGCCAATGACAATGCCAAAGTTCAAGCCTAAGCCAGCCAGAACTGGAATAATCAAAGCCAAAACTGTAAAGGTGTTACGGGTTATACGAGTAAAAACACCATCCACGATGAAGGTCATAGGACTGCCGGAAAGCACAATTGCAGCAACACAAATCGCCGCAAAAGCTATCATAACCTTGTTGTCAAAGAGGAAGGAACCAGCTTTTTGGAAAACATTAGTTTTTTGGCTCATTGGTTACCTCCTTTCGTCTTCGATAAGGCATAGAGAATAATGCCGTTGGAAATAATGATTCTCAGCACTTCAGGTAGAGTGCCTATCTCAATCACTTCATTGACGACAGGTAAGGCGGTCACAAGGATTCCCTGGAAAAGTAATGTTCCAATCAGCACATGCGAAATTTTTGCCCGCCGGACTGAAGCACCACCGATCAAAATTGACGCAACGCTGGCAAATCCCATCATGAGAGGTGCATTATAGAGTTGCAAAAAACCATAGGTCTGGGCGTAGAGAATGATCCCGACCGCGCCGAGAACGGTTGAAATTGCTGTACCCTGGATGCGTTTGCGATCAACATTGATACCGCTGGAGGTGGTGAACAATTGATTCTCCCCTGCGCCGCTCATGGCGATACCAAGTTTGCTTCTGAAAAAGAGCCAGACAAAGAAGCACAGCAGGGCAAATACCAAAATCAATCCAAGAGGGAGGGTAAAATCTCCGATTTTGAAGGCTAACCAATGCAACCATGCAGGTTGCGATGACTGTACCACGTCTGGATTGCTTAACAAACCCCCAAAGCTGCCTGAAAGGCTGGCTGTGTTGCGCAAACCTTGCCCTTGTAGCGGCCAGCTCAGCTCACCATTTTTGAAGGCGAGTGAGAGCCAAACGATGTTCATGAAGGCGATGACAGAAAAACCAACATAAGTGGAAACCGTCATTTCTGAGCCTTTGACCCGGTTGAGAAGCATGCCGTAGAGGGTCCCCAAAACTGCCGCCATAATGATACCAAACACAAGGGCTAGTAGAAGCGTTAACCAAGGCGCGCCAGCACCCAGCACTTCGTTCCATTTTCTGAGAAAACTAATTTCCATTGCTAAAACTGATCCCAGAAGTCCTGCGGAAATTCCCAACGAAACGCCAAAATTCAATCCAATTCCACTTTGAATGCCCGGAACCATAGCCAATACCAAAGTTCCATACATCAACCAGCGCCTGACAACATCGCTAAATAATGCGGCTGGTGAAAACCCCAAAACTATTGACGTCACAACGAGGAAGATGAAAAACAAACCGATGATTAATCTTGGCAATCCGATATTATCGTAAATATTCTTCAAGGTTTTCATGCGGTTTCCTCCTCTTTGACACCTGCCATGGCCAAACCGAAGGCTGCGTCAGAATCGTCAGGTTTCATGACCGAGAAAACTTTTCCCTCAGAGACTATTGCAATGCGGTCGCACAAAGATCTGAGTTCTACTAACTCTGAACTGATCATCACAATCGTTGTTCCCTGTTCTCGATTTATCTTTGTAAGATATTCCAAAACCAATTTTTTCGCGCCAATATCAATTCCGCGCGTTGGTTCTGAAACGATCAAGATTTTTGGGTTCATCGTGATAGCCCGGGCAAGGCAGACTTTCTGTTGGTTGCCTCCCGAAAGACTTCCTGCCGTCTGGGAAGTTCCAGTGCAGCGGATATCAAGCAGGTTGATCATATCCCGGGTATGTTGGTCAGCTTTGGCTTTATCCAAAATTTTAACGGGACCGATGTGAGTCAGAAATTCATCTTTGACTTGCATTGCTGAAAAGGTGATATTGCGTTCAATCGATTCGCCAAGCAGCAAGCCAACCCCTCGACGATCTTCCGAAACGAAGGCAATATCATTGCGCAGGGCTTCACCTAACTTGCTCAGATCCAGGCGCTTTCCAAAAGCGTAGACATCCCCTTGTGTATCAAAAAGACCCATGATGCCGTTGGCGACGCCAATTTTGCCCTGTCCAGCTAAGCCGCCAAATCCAAAAATCTCACCTTCACGGATTTTGATGTTCATACCTTTCACGCGTTCGCCTGGCATGTCCACGTGATAATCTTTGAATTCGAGCGCGATTTTGTCATCTGACAAGTCGCGGCTTCCTAAAAGCTCGTCATCAACGAGTTTATCGACCTTTCGACCGATCATGAGTTCAGCAATTTTTGCCAGGGTAATTTCTTTAACATCTTTTCGGGCTACAAATTCACCATCCCGCAAAATGGTCATGCTATCAGCCACAGCCATAACCTCGGTTAACCTGTGGGTAATAAAAATAATTGCGATTCCCTTACTGGCGATCAATCGCATGATTTCCAATAATCGATCCGCTTCTCCTTCGGTCAATACGGCGGTCGGCTCATCGAAAACCAGGAGCTTTATTCCGGTTTTATCGATTTCTCGGGCAATTTCAACAAATTGCTTATACCCGATTGGCATTCCTGCCACTTTGGTATATTCTTCAATGTTCATCATCCCGATGCTATCCAGAGCTTTTCGGGCATCTTTGGACATTTGTGTCCAATTCATTTTGTCAAGCAAATCGCCAAAAATCTTACTCAATGCGCCAGGTTCACCGATTTCTCTGCCCAACTTGATATTTTCTGTGACATTGAATTCAGGGATAAGCATAAATTCCTGGTGAACCATGCCGATACCACAGTTCATTGCAGTATGCGGACAATCAATGCATGTTGATTCTCCACACATCTGGATTTCGCCTTCAAACCCGCCTGTGGAATAAATTACAGGCATTCCAAAAAGAATATTCATTATGGTAGATTTACCGGCGCCGTTTTCTCCGACCAGGGCATGAATTTCGCCTGGCTTGACGTGAAGATTCACGCCTTTAAGAACTCGATTGCCGTAATATTCTTTGGAAATATTATTCATTGACAGCAAGTATTGATCTTCCAATGCTGTGCCTCCTTCTCAAATTTCAAAAGAAGTGCCGGCTTGCGCTTTTGCAAGCCGGCGCTTTGTGGAGTTCAATTGATACTGAAATTCATTTTCTACTGCGAAAAATCATAGAAAGGAGCCAGCAACATCAGGAAGTTGGGCAGGTCAACCCCGTCCTCATTGAAAGATGTCACTGTCAGATTGCCTAAACCGCGGGCAGCAGATGCCTCGTTCAAAGTTGCAATGAAAGCTTCTGTGTCTCTTGGGTCGGTGACTTCACCTTCGGCGAACTTGATCGCGTAGCGAACACCGGCGTCGATCATGAGCATGTTGATGGGAACACCCCAGGTCGACATGCGTCCTTCCTGACCCTTTTCCTTCAGCTTGATGGCAATTTGATCGAGCATGTACTGGACATCGCCTTCGTGACCCTTGACATCAATGTTCAAGCCAGCGGGATAGCCATGATAGGGGCTCGGGCAGCACTGCTGAGGATAAATCGCGCCGTTTTCCCAGATGGTTCGAATGAGGGGTTCCTGCATGGCACAGTTCGTGGAGAAGAAGGCTGTGTCTTTGCCGTAGGTAGCGATCTGCCGTGGAACATCCTCAGTAATAAACTGCTGTGCGCCGGAGACACCAGCGTCGCCGGTTGGATCTGGTGCGTTGACTTCCACCAGTTCGATCCCTAATTCGGCACAGGTTTCCTTCATGATCTCAAGCCGTCGGGCGATGGTCGCATAGGACAGATGCCGCGGGAATGAGTAGTGGATGAAGGTTTTTGCGCCCATTTTGGCTGCCAACTCGGGGATTGTCCGACCCATCGAAATTTCGTCGACCTGCAAGACAATGTCTGCTTTTTCTGCGATGATGGGAGGATCTTCGGCAGGTACACCAGCTACAAACAGCATGTCAGGTCGGGTTTCGCGAACCTTCTCAATGGCTGCTGCAGCACCGGGGATAGCCTGCACAAAAACGATCGCCTTCACATCAGGATCAGACGCCATCTGCACAACCTGAGAAATGGTCGTCTCGGTCTCTGTTGAGAAGTTGTCAGGATAGGTGGCATGAACAATCATATCGCCGTATTTGGCGATCTGGTTCATAGCTTCCTGATATTCCTCTTCTCCCTGTGAGACAGTTCCGGTCATAATCCCAATTTTGTAGGGCTTTTCTTCCGGTACCTCTGCTACAGGCTCGGTCTCTTCAGCAGGTTGTTCTGCTGGAGGTACTTCTGTTGATCGGCAAGCAGTCGTTGAAAAAATCAAGACAAAGCTCATAATCAACAGTACCAGTTGAACTAGAAACTTCTTACTTCTCATCTATTACTCCTCATCTGTTTTTGTTAAGGATATGGCGAAATTGGTTTGCTGTTTGGAAAATATTGCGACCAGCTCTCCACATAACCAGTCTGATATGTCCGAAAAGCTAACCGTACAAGCGGGCAGATCTTACGCTCACTTAGGTGGATGTTATCATTCGGCAAAAAAACTGTCAAGGAAATTTTTCACAATCGGATTTGTAGGTAAGTCAGAAAGAAACCCAATATTTTAATTATACTGCGCGTAGATAATTTTTAACCTTTCACGGTATTAACCAAGGTTGACATTAATTTTCATCTAAACCTGCCGATACTACGCATTTTTTTCTGAGTTTTATGTCAATTACCGGTATTTTTATTCATTTACCCCCAGGATGTCGCATTTGACCTTGTTGGTTGATAAAGATAGAATCAAACGCGAAAGGGAATCTTCACTTGTTTCTAAAGAAAACAGCTAATGTCTGGCTTCCAGTTCTGATAATACTTGCGTTGGTCGGAGCCACGTTTGTCAATCTGCGTCTGGCTTCCTCTTTTCAACTACAGGATGATTTTGCTCCAAGATGGGTGGCAGCAAGGGAATGGATGCAATCCGGGGCATCTCCTTATAGTGATTCCACGCACAAAGCCGCACTTGAACTGCTTGCGCAAAATGGGAACGAGCCAGCCGGTCTGAGCCAGGGTCGTTTTTATGATCCTGCCTGGTACGTACTTTTTTACCTGCCCATCAGCTTTGTTCCCTATCCCATTGCTAGAGCGATTTGGATGACTCTGGTTGAGATCAGTTTGGTGCTGAGTGTTTTTCTCTCGATCCGCTTGGCAGGCTTGAAACTGAGCATTCCTGAACTCCTGCTTATCTCGTTCCTGGTGTTTATTTTCTACCCGTTCTTTAAGGCCATTTTAACTGTCAGCGTTACCACACCATACATCTTTCTGACGTTGCTGGCTGTTTACCTGGCGCGCGAACGGCAAAGCACAATGGCAGGTTTGATCTTTGCGATTAGTGTATGGATGGTGCCGGTAAGCCTCTTCCTGGTAATTTTGTTTCTAGTGTGGCTTGGCGCACGGAGGGATAGCTCTCTGGCAAAGATTTTCTTCAGTTCTCTGGGATTTTCTATCATCGTGTCACTGATCCTCTTTCCCGGCTGGGTAGCACAATGGTTTGCCACCTACTTGCGATTGTTCCCTAATTTTTCATGGATTAGGACGCCGCTGATGGTCTTTGGCGAACTGTTCCCTGGCGCGAGCGCACAGATCGCGATCGCAATCAGCCTGGTGGTGCTGATCATGATGCTTGTGGAATGGTACGGCATTGGTGAGCGAGAAGGGCGGGGGTTTCAATGGAAACTGATGCTGACATTGACTCTCCTTTACTTATTCAATTTGACATCAGAAGGTATTTATCTCATTTGGCTGCTTGCTCCTTTATTCAGCGTGTTCAAATATCTGATCGAGAAATGGCGCGTTTCTGGTAAAATTATTACTTGGGTAGCATACCTGACCTTGATTTTTATTCATTGGCGTCGTTTTCAAATTACAGAAAATTGGCAGCCTGAGGAATCAGCCCTGATAATCCTCTTGTTGCCTATGTTAACAATGATTGGTTTGCAGTGGTTCAGATGGTGGGCAACCGTCAGACCTAAAGCATTGATTGACTCAATAAATTCATAAGGAGTAGCAGAAGATGGCAAAGAAAAGAGTTGGCATTCTAACCGGAGGCGGAGATGTTCCGGGCTTGAATATCGCAATAAAATCGGTTGTTTTAAACAGTCTTGAGGGTGATTATGAGATTGTTGGTATTCGCCGGGGCTGGTTGGGTTTATTGGGCTACAACATAGATGATCCTGCAACCCATGAGCTCTATATCAAAGATTTGAATCCCACGGCGGTTCGACGCGTCGACCGTACTGGTGGTACTTTCCTGCATACTTCCCGCACCAATCCATCCAAAGTGCGCCCCAAGGACACCCCAGAGTTCCTGCTCAATAGCAAGTGGGGCAAAGTTGTGGATGAAGAGCAGGAAATCACAGACTACACGGAACATGTCCTTAATGTAATTGATCATCTAAAACTTGACTCCCTGATCTCCATTGGTGGTGACGACACCCTCAGTTATTCTGCCCGCCTGGTAAGAGAAGGTGTCAAACTGAACGCCATCCCAAAAACGATGGACAACGATGTGCTGGGAACGGAATACTGTATTGGCTTTTCCACTGCTGTTACCCAGGCTGTCAATCTCATCACAAATTTCCGCACCTCCATCGGTTCGCATGAACGCGTGGGTGTAGTGGAGCTCTTTGGGCGTAATTCTGGTGAGACAGCCTTGATCACAGGCTATTTAAGTTACGTCGACCGT
The DNA here is from genome assembly GCA_964434665.1 of uncultured Anaerolineaceae bacterium. GTDB lineage: Bacteria > Chloroflexota > Anaerolineae > Anaerolineales > Anaerolineaceae > Mesolinea. Next base: position 7,266 of record CAYSVX010000019.1, on the reverse strand, counting down.
ACCCTGATCTGCGAAGTTCCCTTTAACATGGAAAAAGTGGCTGAACTTTTGGCTGCCGACAAAAGGAACAGCGCCGCGCACTATTCATTATGTGTAATCTCCGAAGGCGCGCATACTGATGGCGGACAAATTGTGGAGGCAGGTGAACCGGATGCTTATGGTCACCGGAAACTTGGCGGCATCGGTGAAGTCTTGTCGGATCAAATCAAGGCCATCACTGGTTACAACACGATGTACCAAAAACTTGGCTACCTGGTACGCAGCGGCGCGGCTGACATGCTTGACCGCATGGTTGCGATGAACTACGGAGCTCTGGCGATGCAGTTGACGATGAAGAATGATTATGGTCACCTCGTAGGAATCACGAATGGAAACTATTCCGTGGTCCCGGTTGAGACCGTCATCAGCGGCAAGCGTCAGGTGGATGTGGACCTGTATTACGACAAGGACAACTATCGTCCAAAGGTCATGAATGTCCTTGGTCTGCCGATGTTCCTTCACTAGCAATGAATCGAGAGCCTGCGGCTTGTCCGCAGGCTCTAAGAATAATTATGAGTACTGAATCCCAAGGCGTTTCCAATGAGAGATACGCTCTGATTCCCAGAGTGTTAATTTTCCCTGTCAACGAGACTGGTCAAATCCTGTTATTGGAAGGCGCACGGAACAAAAAGATTTGGGCAGGATATTGGAACGGTTTAGGGGGGCACGTGGAACAAGGGGAGTCCGTTCTACACGCGGTAAAGCGCGAGCTGCTCGAAGAAAGCGGTCTGACAGCAGAAAAGTTGATCTTTTGTGGTCAAGTATTGGTGGATACGGGTCAGAGCAAAGGGATTGTTTTCTTTGTCTTCAAGGCAAAACAAATTCAAGGGGAATTGAAAGCTTCAGAAGAGGGCAAATTAGCCTGGCATTCCCTGCAAGCTGCTCTGAAACAAAATCTGGTCGAAGATCTCTACACGCTCTTACCGATGGTCATGCGCCAAAGGGCAAATGGAAGACCTTTTTGGGGTCATTATTATTATGATGATGAAGGTCAGTTGGTGATGTCATTCACCTTTTGATTTTTCCAAAAAAACCAAAAAGGTATCCCCATATTTTCTTGAATCGAAGATCTCTAAATTTGCGTAGGTCTTTTCAACCCACTCCAGTGGATTGATTTGAACAATCACCTGACCCTGATCGCTAAGAATAGCTGGGTTCTGATCGATAAGATCAACGGCTTTTTCCCACATGCCTTTGTATTGGGGCGGAGCGACATAGACGAGATCAAACTGAGGGTCAGTCTGGCTGGAAAGCCAACTGAACGCATCTGCCTGGAAGACACGGGCTTGATCGCCGAAATGGGTGGTAGAGAGATTTTCACGGATCGTTTTAACTGCCAAACGGCTATTATCGAGGAAAATTACATCGCGCGCGCCTCTGCTGAGGGCTTCAATCCCTACGGCACCAGTGCCCCCGAACAGGTCGAGCATATGGACATCGAGAATTTCACCCCCGAGGATGTTGAAGAGTGCTTCCTTCACCAGGTCAGTGATGGGGCGGGTGGTATCCCCAGGCACATGCTTGAGTCTCAGCCCCTTGGCGGAGCCTCCAACAACACGCAACATACTCATGAGACGCTCAATCCTGGCTGGTTGCCAAGCCCAATTTGTGGCGCATGTAGTCGATGGTGAGGTTCAGCCCATCACGCATGTTTACCTGAGGCTCCCAACCCAAAATGGTCCTGGCACGGCTGATATCCGGCTGGCGGCGCTGAGGATCATCACCGAGGGTATCGGTAAAAATTGTGCTGATACCGCTGGGATTATGGCAAAGCTCATTAATGATTAACGCAAAGTCCTTGATGGAAGTCTCGTTTGGATTGCCGATGTTGACTGGCAAATGTTCATTGGTCATCATGAGGCGGTAGATGCCCTCAATCAAGTCAGTCACATAACAAAAGCTGCGGGTTTGCCCACCAGTGCCATAAATAGTCAGCGGTTCTTTCCGAAGGGCTTGTTGGATAAAATTCGGCACGACTCTGCCGTCATCAAGCCGCATCCTGGGACCAAAGGTGTTAAAAATTCGCACGATGTGGGTTTTTACCCCATGCACGTTGTGGTATGCCATGGTTAACGCTTCGGCAAATCGCTTGGCTTCGTCATACACTGATCTCGGTCCAATCGGATCGCAATTTCCCCAGTAATCTTCGCTTTGTGGATGTACGGTGGGGTCCCCATAAACCTCACTAGTTGAAGCCAGCAAGAAACGGGCTTTGTGGGCTTTCGCCAGACCGAGACTGTTGTAGGTTCCAAGCGCTCCAGCTTTGAGAGTCTGGATAGGCAGGTTGGGGTAACCCAAGGGAGATGCGGGATTTGGGCTGGCGGGTGAGGCAAAATGCAGGATGTAATCGAGTGGTTCATCAACCTGGATGAACGCGGATACATCCTGTTCCATCAGCTTGAAATTGGGATTAGTCTCAAGATGATTGAGATTTGCCCTATCCCCGGTCACAAAATTGTCGAGACCGATCACTTGGTGACCTTCAGCCAGCAGACGGTCAGTGAGATGGGAGCCAAGAAAACCAGCAGCACCAGTAAGGAGGATTAGCATAGGTACCCTTTCAGTTTTTGCCAGGGTTTCGAGTATAATCATGACCCTGAACAAGTGAGAATTATAGCATGCCCGAATACGACCCTAACATTTCGCTGAACCCAATCACAAAGGCGCTCGAAGCCTTGCTTTTTGCGGCGCCCGGTTTGAGCTCCGTAGAGCAATTAAGCCAGGCATTGAATATTTCAAAGTCAGAGGTTGAAAAATCGCTGGAAGCCTTATCTGCTCACCTTACTTTGGAGCATGGTTTGCGCCTTCAAAAGATCAAGAACCAATACCAATTGGTCACAGCCCCAGAACATGCCGAAACGATTGAAAAACTCCTTGGGTTGGAGGTTACTTCCCGCCTCACGCAAGCCGCGTTGGAGGTTTTGGCAATTGTGGCTTACAAACAGCCCACTACCAGACCCGAAATCGACTCCATCAGAGGTGTGAACAGCGACGGCGTAGTGAAGAGTTTGCTGTCTAAGGGTCTGATTGAAGAGCTGGGACGTTCCGAAGCAATCGGTCGTCCGATCCTTTATGGTGTGACGAATGAATTCTTCCAACATTTTGGACTCGAATCGCTTGATCAACTTCCTGTGGTGGACCTTGAAGGGCTTCTGAAGTCCAATCCATCGGCAATTAATGAAGAAGCGAGGCTATTGAAAGACTGATGGAAGAACGCGTTCAAAAGATTATGGCTTTTGCGGGCTTTGGCTCGCGCCGTGCCTGTGAGAAAATCATCGAAGCAGGTCGAGTCAAGGTAAATGGTAAGGTTATCCATCTCGGCGATAAAGCCGACCCTGCCACAGACACGATTACTGTCGACGGCAAGTTGATTCGAACGTCAACCGAACGAATTTACATTGCCTTAAATAAACCCAAAGGCTATCTTTCTGATATCGATGAAACTCACCCGAAACCCACCGTCAACGATCTGATCGGAATCTCTGAACCGCTTTTCGCTGTGGGTCGGCTGGATCTGGACAGCGAGGGGCTGATCCTCATGACCAACGATGGAGAATTGGCTAACCGCCTGACCCATCCCCGCTACCATCACGAGAAAGAGTATGAAGTCTTTGTTATCAAGACGCCAGATCAGGAACAATTGGAAATCTGGCGGCGTGGTGTCGTGCTTGAAGATGGCACCCGCACTTTACCCGCCAAAGTCGAAATCATGGGCACTTACAGCAATGGCTCGTGGCTGCGAATTATCATGATAGAAGGAAAAAAGCGCCAGATCCGCAAAGTGGGTTCGCGCATCGGTCTGCCAGTCTCTCAGATCAAACGCGTGCGCATCGGTAATTTGAGATTAGGAAATTTAAAATCTGGCGAGTGGCGCAACCTGAATAAACGCGAGGTTTACCAGTTGCGGTTTTATGCCGGGTTGATCAAAGACGAAACAAAGTAATCCACTCCGATTACCCAACGAAGAAACAGCGCAAAACGCGCTGTTTCTTTTTCCTCTAAATATTTCTAACCAGCAAAAGCAAAAGCAGGTTACTACTCGGCGCCGTTTGTGACAGACTCAACCAACCCGTTTGCCAGGGCTTGCTGCAGCTTGGCAGCCGCTTCAGGGCTGATTGGATCGGTGCATGCTTCCCGGTCCATCCGACGGATGTAGCGCTTCAGGTCTTCCAACCCCACCACCGGGTAAGGAGCTTTCGAAACATCTCCGAGATGCGTTTCCTTCAGATAAACCACCATGATCGGCTTCAGTTCGGGATGCATGTCTGCGGGAATGCCTTTTTCGGTAAGGAACCTGGTCAAAGCAGCTGAAGCTTCCGCGACTTCTTTATCGGGCTTGCCCACGGTGTCCTGCCCCATCATTTTTTGGATGCGGTTCTTCGTTTTGTGCACCCATTTCCCATCCTGAAAGCTGATTTCACCTGTGGCTGTGACCGGGATTGGCATCCAGATCCGGCAGGGTCCAAGGAGGAGCATAGGCAAGGGCGTGCTGTAAACGTAATAGGTGTAATCATGGCGCAGTTTTTCGAAAGCAGTGCCCAGAATCTCATCGTAACGAGGCGATCGTCCATAACGGTTTACAAAATTTAGACCGATTTGGGTCAGAAGGAAGCCGATAATCAGACAGATGTAGGAATAAAGCACCATCGACATGTCTTTTTTGAAAGCAAAATAAAGACCCAGACCCAAAACACCCAGGCTTGCAAAGGTCAGGAGATTGCCGACAAGTTTATTGCGTTTGATGTGTTTTTCATTTCGAACTAGTTTCATTTTGATTCTCCGTTTTCCGAGATTGATTTCTTCAGACCTGGCAACAAGCCGGCATCAATAGCCTGCACTGCCCGGGCGATAGCACTTACCATGGCTTTTGCGTCTGACCGACCGTGCCCAACGAGCGCCAGCTCGTTCAAACCGAGCAGCGGCGCTGAGCCAATTTCTGCGGGATCCATCATTTGCCGTACTTTATTGAACGCGGGCTTTGCAAGCTGAGCGCCCAACTTGGTGCGCGTGCTGCTCATAAGTTCCTCTTTGAGGGTTCCCATGATCAGAGTTGCGACTGCCTCAATCGACTTAAGGATCGCATTTCCCGTAAACCCGTCCGTAACAGCCACGTCCACAGAGCCGCCAAACAATTCCTTGCCTTCGATGTTACCGACAAAACCAGGCACCTGATCCTTCAGCAGCGGATAGGTTTCCTTGACAAGTTCGTTGCCCTTGCCTTCCTCTTCACCATTGGCAATCAGACCGATCCGGGGTGCCGCCACACCGAGCATCAAACGGGAGTACACTGCCCCCATCTGCGCAAATTGCACCAAAAACTCAGGTCTACACTCAGCATTGGCGCCAATATCCAGAAACACGCTTTTGCCGCCTTTTACAGGTAAGGTCGTGCAAAGGCAAGCCCGGATCAACCCGGGGATCAAACCAAAAATCTTGGTGCCATAATACATCGCCATGCCGGTGTTCCCTGCAGTCACGAACGCCTGTGCCTCACCGTCCTTTACCAATTGCATTCCGACCGCCATCGTATTTCGCTTCTTTGAGCGCGCTTCCTGGATGTGGTCGCTCATCTCGAGCCATTCGGTTGTGTGCACCACCCGTACACCCGAGAGATCCTGATTCAACTTTTTCAACTCGCTGGTAAGTTGCGCTTCGTCACCGACCAGGATCACATTGATGCCAAATTCTTTGCTTGCAATGACTGCCGCTTCCACTTCCGGAAAGGGGCGGTTATCACTACCCATCGCGTCTAAAACAATTGTTTTCTTCACCTTGACCTCAGCATCTGGTTCCGCGTTCTTGACAAAGAACACGGAACCTGTATAATTCAATCTCACGTTTGCGCTGGTGCTGGAATTGGCAGACAGGCATGGTTGAGGGCCATGTGCCGCAAGGCGTGAGGGTTCAACTCCCTCTCAGCGCATTCGAAAAGAGCAAGAAATTGCTCTTTTTGTTTTAAGGAAATGCCCGGCGCAGCCATGTCAAGGGGTTGACAGGTGTGCCCTGGATATCCACTTCAAAGTGCAGGTGGGGACCAGTCGAACGACCGGTCGTACCAATAATTCCAATTAACTGTCCTGATTCAACCACAGCGCCCTGTTCCACCAGGATTTCGTTCAGATGCATATAGATCGTATACACACCCAGACCGTGGTCGATCACGATGCTGTTTCCGCGTACCACCTGGTCCGGGAAAACTCCAACTACCGTACCGCCAGCTGGGGCGTAGACGTCTGTTCCTTTGCAATATCCCAGGTCCAACCCGGTGTGGTAATAAACACCCGGGTCATCGTTGTAGGTTCGCCGGCTGCCGAATTGTGAGATGATGCAATCTGCATCCTGGGCGGGTGAATACCACAACCCATCCCACTGCTGTGCTGGTGTCACGTTTGCAATGATGCTCTTGAATTTGGTGTTTTCGGCTTTTTCGGCCTCAGTCCCGATCGATTCCGGATCAACCTGTAAGGGTTGGTCGGTCACGTAATTGCCTGAACTGATCATCACCAACTGGTCAAACCGATATTCACTTCCATTAGGATACGTCACGGTCATGGTGAGCGGATACACTCCCGGCTCAGTCAGCGCGTGAATTCCGCCATAAGCCATCTGCACACCGCCCAGGTCCACGAACGTGGGTTGGATCGATGCCAAATCAGCCTTGATCGTAACGGGTTGATCGCTTTCAACTTCAATCAGGAAGGTATCGCCCTGGTAGAGCGGAAGGTTGTCGAGGATGATGCTCTTAATACCAGGCAGAGCCAGGTTACTGCTGTTTGCTTCAGCAGAAGGCATATAGTACGTGTCCATCGGCATGCCCATGCTCGGGCTTGCGAGGCCGTTCATCTCTGCCAGAAGCCAGGTGTTTTTGGCGCTCAGGACGCTTGCTTCCAGGAAGGATTGTCCGGGTTTGATCGCCGGCATCGTAGTCATGTAAGTGCCATTTTCCTGGATGGTCATTATGATCTCTCGCCCGATGAACAGCTCCGAGGGGCTGGTCAGGCGGTTGGCTTTCACCAAAACCGCTGTGTCGGTTTGGCTGCGCCGACTCAAGCTTGTCAGGCTGGAACCCAACGTTACATACTCAGTCGTCAAAACTCCCTGCATCCCCTCCAGGCTCGGAATTAGCAGCCGGTCATTTGGGCGCAGCACGTCATCGGGTTGGATGTTATTCAGGGCTATCAACTGGTCAAGGGTGGTGTCAAAACGCTGCGCGATCCACGAGAGCGT
>CAYSVX010000018.1:0-30000 GCA_964434665.1 uncultured Anaerolineaceae bacterium | reverse complement strand
TTAAGATTCTTCGCAAAAGAAGCTCAGAATGACAGGATGCCTGAGCAGAATGACAAGTAGGCGTCATCCTGAGGAACGAAGGATCTTGCCTTTAGAACCTTAAGATTCTTCGCAAAAGAAGCTCAGAATGACAGGATGCCTGAGCAGAATGACAAGTAGGCGTCATCCTGAGGAACGAAGGATCTTGCCTTTAGAACCTTAAGATTCTTCGCAAAAGAAGCTCAGAATGACAGGATGCCTGAGCAGAATGACAGATGTTGGCATAGAATTGCACCGCGCCTTTTTGTTCGTCTTAACAAAAGTATTTCTTTACTTATCACCAAGTAATCCATATTCAACTGCCAGATCATTCCAATCGGGATTCATGGTCTCAATTAGTGCATTCTTTTTTCTTCGTACCCAACCCTTTATCTCTTTTTCTCTTGCAATTGCAGCATTTATGTCCGTATTTGATTCGAAAAAGACCAGTTTGTATACATTATAGCGACTGGCAAAGCCTGGGATTTTCTTATCTCTATGCTCATTGATTCTCCTGGCAAGATCATTAGTGACCCCTGTATATAAGACCTCGTTTTTCCAATTGGTAATCATGTAAACATAGTACATCTTCATTAAAATACATGTCCTCATTGTTAGAAATTGAGCAACTTGGTGATTTTACTTGCAATTGTGGAAAAGAAGAATTTTCATTATCAATTCCATAAGATTTTTTGCAAAAGCAGCTCAGAATGACCGCGTATGTTTGTCATCCTGAGGAACGAAGAATCTTGTTTTTTGAACCTTAAGATTCTTCGCAGAAGAAGCTCAGAATGACAGTGGATGTTTGTCATCCTGAGGAACGAAGGATCTTGCCTTTTGGTCCTTGGGTTAAGATTCTTCGCAAAAGCAGCTCAGAATGACAGGATGCCTGAGCAGAATGACAGGGTATGTTTGTCATCCTGAGGAACGAAGGATCTTGCTTTTTCACCTTAGGATTCTTCGCAAAAGAAGCTCAGAATGACACTGTATGTTCGTCATCCTGAACGGAGTGAAGGATCTTGCTTTTTCACCTTAAGATTCTTCGCAAAAAAAGCTCAGAATGACAAGATGCCTGAGCAGAATGACAGTGTATGTTTGTCATCCTGAGGAACGAAGGATCTTGCCTTCTGAACCTTGGGTTAAGATTCTTCGCAAAAGCAGCTCAGAATGACAGGATGCCTGAGCAGAATGACAAGTAGGCGTCATCCTGAGGAACGAAGGATCTTGCCTTTAGAACCTTAAGATTCTTCGCAAAAGAAGCTCAGAATGACAGGATGCCTGAGCAGAATGACGGATGCCTGCTCAGAATGACAGGGTGCCAGAGCAGAATGACAGGGTGCCAGAGCAGAATGACAGGGTGCCAGAGCAGAATGACAGTGTATGAATTTCCAGTTCAGGATGACAGACCCCAGACAGGATGTTATAATCTCAGTCCGAAATCATAGAGAGACGAACTTATGTTAGATAAACTTGAAGCAATCCTTGACCGCTTTGCAGAGCTGGACCGACGCCTGTCTGAGGCTGGCACTGACTTTCAACTCGTGGCGGAGCTTTCGAAAGAACGTTCTGACCTTGAGCCGATAGTAAACCTTGCGCGTGAGTACAAAGACAACCTTTCCAAGACCGGGGAAATCGAAGTATTAATTAAGGACTCTGAGGGGGAGATGCTCGAAATGGCTCTCATGGAGCTGGATGAACTAAAAACCCGCTTGGAAGCGTTAACAGCCGAACTGAAAAGCATGCTGATCCCCAAAGACCCGCGCGACAATCGCAACGTAATCATCGAAATCCGGGCTGGCACCGGCGGGGATGAAGCCGGATTGTTCGTGGCAGATCTGCTGCGAATGTACTTGAAGTATTCTGATATTCACCGCTACAAGACCGAGATCATCTCCTCGAGTGAGACAGGTATTGGCGGCTACAAAGATGTCACCTTTTCTGTGAAAGGTCGTGGAGCATACTCGCGTTTCAAGTTCGAATCAGGTGTGCACCGCGTGCAGCGCGTACCTGAAACGGAATCACAGGGGCGCATTCACACGTCCACAGTCACTGTAGCGGTGTTGGCGGAAGTCGAAGACTTTGAGATCGAAATTCCTGATTCCGACATTGAAATTGATGTCTTTAAGTCGGCCGGCGCAGGCGGACAAAATGTGCAGAAAAACATGACAGCCGTGCGCATCCACCATAAACCAACTGGCTTAATTGTGGCTTGTCAGGATGAACGCTCGCAACTGCAAAACCGTCTGCGCGCGATGAGCGTCCTCAAAGCGCGGCTCTACGAGATGGAGTATGAAAAGCGACACAACGAACTCGACGCCTCCCGCCGTTCGCAAATTGGCACCGGCGAGCGCTCTGAGAAAATCCGAACCTACAACTATCCTCAGTCACGTGTGACCGATCACCGCATCAACGTCTCTTCTTATAACATGGCTGGCGTGATGGACGGCTACGAACTGGACACATTCATCGACGAGCTACAGCACGCCGAAGAAGCCGAACGCCTGGCTAATTTCGAAACCAATGGCTGAGGACTACCTGCCTCATGAAATCAACTGCAATGAGCAACCTTACCAGGTAGCGCTGATTTTGCTGGGGCATGTACTGCAAAAACCCAAAACCTGGGTGTTGGCTCACCCTGAAACGCATCTCAACCCTGACCAAAAAGCCGAATTAGAACGATTGGTCAGGCGATTAGAGAAAGGGGAACCCCTGCCCTACCTGACCGGTAAGCAGGCTTTTTTTGGGTTGGATTTCGCCGTTAGCCCGGCAGTGCTCATCCCCCGCCCGGAAACGGAACTACTGGTTGAGGAAGCACTCCATTGGCTGGCGGAACATCCTGTTGCCAACTCGGCGGTGGATGTTGGCACTGGCTCTGGCTGCATCGCGGTGACCTTGGCTACGCGCAATCCATCCCTGCAAATCACAGCTACTGATATCTCGAGAAAAGCACTCAATGTCGCTGAAGAAAATGCTGATAATCACCAGGTAGGAGCCCAGATCGTTTTTGAACAAACGGACCTCTTACCCGATGGAAATCAAACTTTTGATCTAATTTGCGCCAACCTGCCATACATTCCAAGCAAAAAACTTCCAGAAGTAAACACGATCGAATTCGAGCCGACGCTGGCACTGGGTGGCGGTGAGGATGGCTTGGACCTGATCAGACGACTGCTTGCTCATCTACCCCAAAAGCTGAACCGCCCGGGTCTGGCTTTGGTCGAAACTGAAGCCACTCTCGGCGCGGAAACCCTCTCGCTTGCGAGAAACGCTTTTCCCCATGCTGATATCCGTCTGTTGAAAGACCTGGCCGGGTTGGACCGCCTGGTGCGGATCGAGACGGCATGAAGACCCAGCTCATTAAAGCCACCCACCCGGATGCCATCGCGCTTGCCTGCAAAGTTATTCGTTCTGGCGGATTGATTGCTTTCCCTACTGACACGCTTTACGGCTTGGGCTGTGATCCCCATTCGACAACGGCTCTGCAGCGGATCTATGCTGCCAAGGGACGCGCCATCACCAAAGCAATCCCAGTTCTGATCAGTCACCCCGACCAGCTGGCCAGTCTTGTTTCGGAACTTCCTGAACGAGCCATTAGACTCATGGAAACTTGGTGGCCAGGTGCCCTGACGCTGGTGTTACCCAAACATGCTGATCTACCTCCAGACCTGACACCCTACCCCGGACTTGCTGTCCGCATACCAAACCACTCTGTGGCACTTTCCTTGCTCAACCAAACCGGACCTCTGGCAGTGACCAGCGCTAATCTCTCCGATCACGAGAACCCGCGGGACGCCGAGGGGGTTCTGGCACAGCTCGACGGACTGGTGGATCTGATTCTGAACGGTGGGGAACTTGTGGGCGGGCAAGCCTCGACCATTGTTGATTGCATGGGCAGTGAGCCAAAGCTGCTCCGCGAAGGTCCGATTCCATTTAACGCAATCCTGGAAAGGTGGAATGCCGCATGACCCGACTGACAAATGCCTGGTTGGATTTTGTGCTTGATCCTGTGGCTGGCTCTTTCTTCCTTGAAAGCCTGCGCTTCCCGGGAGCAAGCCTGAAAAACGCGGCTTACAACCTTAGTTTCGACAGCAGCGATGCTCATCCAACCGTAAAGCTTGCCTCCAGCAAACACGGGCAGCGTGATGACCCAAAACACGGTGTTCTGGAGTTTGTCGAGGTCTTGTACCGGGCAGAAATTATCGATTTGGAGTGGTTGGTGGAATTTGCGATACCAGCAGATCAACCCTTGCTGCTGCAGCGTATGGAAATCCGCAATCACTCGGAGCAGGTCTTACACCCCGACAGAATGACCTTTGGCGCTTTACGGTCAGGCGAGCTGCAGTTTTCGGAGAATCGCCCTGAAAAGACGGCTTTCTACAGCAACGGCTGGCAAAGCTGGTCGCCAACCGGCAGCTGGCAATATGGTGAGAAACAAACCCGCAGTTGGCTGAAGCATCTTGCGCACCCAATGCTTTACAATGACGGTACACCCATCACACAGAAACACTCAGAGTTTTCTTCCGACATGTTCGGCGCGATCATCGATCACGAAGCAAAAGTCGGGCTGATAAGTGGATTTCTTTCCCAAAAAGAGCAGTTTGGATCGCTTTTTTCCACGCTCCACCCCGAACCCGACCTGTGGGTTTGGGCTAATGCGGACAAAGTCGAACTTCGACCCGGGGCGACACTCAGCAGCGACTGGCTGGCTTGGCAATTCTTTGACAGCTCCGATTCGGAGCCCTTCAAGGTCTATTTTGAAGCGGTAGCTCGGGAAAATGAGGTCAGGCAGCGCATCGAGACGCCGCTTGGCTGGTGCAGCTGGTATTACTACTTCCAGAACATTACCCCCGCAGAAATCAGCAAGAACTTACGGGCAGTGAGCCAACTGAAGCCGCGTCTGCCTCTCAAGTTTTTCCAGATCGATGATGGATTTGAGGGGGATGTGGGCAGCTGGTTTGAATTTGACCAGAATTTCCCTGACGGAGTGGCTGGTCTTTCGCAGGATATTCGCGGCGAGGGTCTGACGCCCGGAATTTGGCTTGCGCCTTTCATTTTGGAGCCGAAGTCAAAACTGATCCGCCGTCATCCCACCTGGTTGCTACGTAAGCCAAATGGTCGGCCTGTCAACAGCGGCTTTGCCTGGGGTGGGCTTGGGCGCGCGCTCGACCTTACCCATCCAGACGCGCTTGGCTACGTCCGCGATGTGATCAGGACTGCCGTGCAAGAATGGGGTTTCCCTTACCTCAAGCTGGACTTTCTCTACGCTGCTGCCTTGCCGGGCGCGCATCATGACCCAACCAAAACCCGCGCGCAGATCTTGCGAGAGGCTCTGGAATTGATCCGCGAAGAAGCGGGTAGTGACGTTATCCTTTTGGGTTGCGGCTGCCCGATCGGGTCGGGAATTGGGATCTTTGACATGATGCGCATCAGCGCGGATGTCAGCCCGGATTGGGAACCAAGCGTATTCACCGTCAAAAAACCATTCCACGACGAACCAAACATGCCCTGCGCCCGCAACGCCATCCAAAACATTATCACTCGCGCGCCGATGGACCCCCATTGGTGGGTAAATGACCCAGATTGCCTCCTGGTGCGAGCCGAATCAAATCTTAGTCTGGCTGAAGTGCAGTCCCTGGCGAGCGCCATCAGCCTGAGCGGCGGAGCGATCTTGATCTCGGACGACATGAGCAAACTTGGCGAAGACCGCTTGATGATTGCCCAGAGCTTGCTGCCAGTGTTGCCACCGAACCCTCAGATTCCTGACCTTTTTGAGAAGTCCATGCCATCTAAAATCCGCCAGGTCATGCAGACACCGGCTGGAGAGCGGCAGGTAATCGCGCTTTTCAACTGGTCGGACGAACCGCAGGATCTCGCGCTGGATCTGGAAGCTTTTGGGATGGGTGGAAAGCCCTGGCTGATGCGTGAGCTTTGGACAGGCGAATGGGCAGAAGTGGAAACGAATTATGTTTTCAATGCAGTTCCGGCGCATGGCGTGCGCTTGATGACTCTCAGTCCGTTGCAGGATATTGCTTACCTTGGGAGCGATTTGCACGTTTCGCAAGGAAAAGAGCTGCAAGCCTGGAAGGTAACACGTTCCAAACTCACATTCGAGTTAGACCTGGGGCGCGAAGCAGAAGGCAGGGTCTATCTTTACTGCCAATTGATTCCTTCATCGATCACAGTGAACAAGCAAGAAGTTTATTGGATCCAGGAAACTGAAAAAGTGATCAGCATGGCAGCTGTGTTAGAACATCCAGTGACTGTAAAGATCAGTTTCTAATATTTACAGATTTCATCGTCCAGTTCGAAGTAGCCCACCCCCTTTAATTCCCCCTCCTCAGAGGGGGTTGGTTCTAATCCGTCATCGCGAGCAAGACAGCCTGTGCCCGCGAAGCAAAGTTTGGCGATCCCCCATTTATTAACAGACTCATCGCAATGTTGAAAATAAGGACACAGCCAGAACTACAGCGAATTGATTTGTAGGGTGGGTTGGCGTCAAAAATTGTTACCTACCTCAGCCCCGATATAGCCAACCCACCGGACATTTGCATCGCGTGCTTCCACGGAGGATAAGTTTTCTGCTGCACGTCCAATTAAGGAGCGTACCCTGAACGAGCTATCCATTTCGGTGGGTTGGTTACAAACAGATGGGTTTTGACTGACATTCAATGACACCAACCCACCCTACTCACTCACTAATTCTTTCCCCTTGGACGCTCAACACACAAATGAAATAGGAAATGAAACTGAAACTTTGCTGCGAGGGCATGAGCCCAACCCAGCCTGTATCTATCAAAAAAACAACCGCCCTTTTTGAGGGCGGTTGTTTTATCAATAAAATGGTTTACTTCTTTTCTTCGGTTTCTGCGGGAGCAGGTTCAATCACTACGGATGGTGATGCGATCTCCCTGTTTTTCCGACTGCTTTGTCGATTGCCGGAACGCTTGCGTAAGGCTTTCACCAGGAAGAAGATGCCAATACCCAGCGGGATCAGGAAGGGCAGGCAGCTGATGCTGAAGCGGATCAGGAAATCGACCAGGCTCTGGAAGCTGCGTACCAATTTCTCGAGCGACTCACGCACAACGCCCTGGGGCTTCCATCCGCCGATTTCGATCGGCTGCAGAGAGGCTTCTGCAACCAGCGTGATGGCGATTGAAGAAAGATCCGCGGATTCTCTCAGGTAGTTGATGTGACCCTGCAGAACCTCAATTTGACCGCGGATGTTGGTCAGCTCACGGAAGACTTCCATGGTGCTCGAAAGATCGTCGGTATTTTCCATCAACTCTACCAGCTGCGTTTCAGCAGCTTTGAGGTTGCGCAGACGCGATTCCGAATCGACGAAATCTGAGGTCACATCCTGCCCGGACTGGCTTTCGGAAATAACACCCTCTGTGCCATTCGCGCTCATCGCGCGAATTTCGGCCAGGGTTGAATCCAGCTTCTCAGCAGGCACCCGGATGGTGATCGTGGCTTTGTCGTAGGAGCGTCCGCTGGAATAATCCTGATCTTTCCATGTGAACGAGTTAACCACAAAGCCGCCAAGCCTGGTTGCCATGGCAGAGATCTCTTTCATCGAATCATTAGGCTTCGCGACAGAAATGGTAATCTCGGCAGATTTCAGCACCACTCTCTCCACCTGAGCCTGCTGCCCGGCAGCGTCGTAAACGGCTCCGCTTTCATCTTTGCTCCAGCCTTCTTCCGTCATAGGGGGCGCCCCATATTCTGGCATAACAGCAGGCGCTTCTGCTGGAGTTTCGAGCGAATTTCTTGAGGCAGAACTACATGCGGTTAACATCAACATTGAAATCAGGGCGATTAACAGAATCTTCTTCATTTTGACTCCTTTGAATTTTTCTTCCACCCTAAAGACGAATTATTTCGGTATTTGTTCCTGAGCAAACTCAAATGCCCTGGCTGAGCCGCGACGCGTGCCTGGAAGGAATGCCAAGGGCAAGGATGCGTTTCTGAACAGATTCCACGTCGTACGCCACGCGCTTGAAAAGCCAGGTATTTTCTTGATCATCCCAGATGACGTAAGCCGCCTTGGGGTTGCGGTCGCGCGGTTGACCGACCGAACCCGGGTTGAGGATGAAACGTTGATCTGATCGCCATCGGTCAGCATGTTGGGGGGTCAGGATGGTAGGACGACCGTGGTCATTTTCGACGAAAATGGAAGGAATGTGCGAGTGACCCACCAGGCAAATTTGGGTCCTAAAAGCAGAAAAATTCTCCAGGGCAACGCGTGAACTGACAACGTATTCCCAAATCGGGTCGCGCGGACTGCCATGCGCGAAGGAAATCTCACCTTCCTCATCTACGATGTCAAGCAACTCCAGGAATTCACGTGATTCCTCGCTGAGCAGCTCAGCTTGAATAGTGACTGCCCGGGCAGCCTGGTCATTAAACGCTCGCAAATCGATAAAACCCATCAGGGCGGCGTCGTGATTGCCCATGATGCACCGCAACCCAGGCTGCTGACGTAAAAGGGTGACACATTCGTTGGGGTCAGGACCATACCCAACCACATCACCCAGGCACCAGACCTGATCAAAACTGCCAGCGTCAGAAAGAACAGCTTCAAAAGCCGTCAGGTTGGCATGGATATCTGAAACAATGAGTGTCCGCACCGAGTTATGGGATGCTAAACGTGAAGCTCCACTCCCCCCCTTCAATATTTACCGAGGAGCTCGTGCCAAGCAGGACAATCCAGGAATTACCGTGTTTGAGCAGGAATGGGCTGCCATTCTCATCAAAAAACTGGATCGGCTTGCCGGAATCAGGGGCTTTCCAGGTTATTTCATAGGCTTGGCCATCGCGAAACGCTGTCGCGGGCAGACCGTCGGTATTGCCGATCAGGTCAATGCTGTGCAGCGTTGTTTTGTATTCAAAGTAGGGCGCATTGATGACAATAACATTCGAAAATGCAAGCTGTTCACCGATGCCCTGGTCAATCGAAGCGCCATAGACGTTGCTGGTGGTCTCGTCCATGGCAAAGCGGAGATACTTTCCGCTGGCTGCGTCATAAACAAATTCGCTGCCCTCGCCCGCCCCAAAGCTTATCCAGGCACTGGCTCCGGCTTCACCGCCATTTGGAGGGGTGGCGCCAAACGCCATACCGCTTAGGTCCGGATTTTCAAGGGCGTAACCCTGGTAATTGAAATATTCTGAGAGCGCGGAAGAGTCTCCAAATACGCTATAGACCACGTTGCGACCGTCATCGCAGACCCCAGGGCAGAGGTACTTATCCAAAAAGTAGCGACCTGGAATGTAATTGTAGAGATACGGCAGCACGTCGTTTCCATCTCCGCCGGTGGAACCAACCACAGCCTGGTAGAGGCTGCCAAGGTGACCATCGACACGGCGAATGGAGCGCATAGGACCAATCCGGTCGCTGTCCTGCCCGTAGTAGAGCGCGGCAAAACGGTTGGCACCCCAACCGATGTAATATTCGAAGATAAGATCAGCCTTGGAAAGACCCCACTGCGGTTGATAATCAATCTGATGATTGGAAATTTTCATAATGACCGGGCGGCGATTGAGCAGCTCAGGGTCTTCAACCTTTAACCCTGTCAGGGGATTAACGCCATCGGGGTAGTTGTCCGGACCGACGGGCAAAGCAACAATTGCAGTAGGCTCGGATGTGGGAATCTGGGTGGGGTTGGGGGTTGGAGTGACACTTGGCAAAACCTCGTCAGTGGGTTTGGTCGAAAAAACAGCGGTGACCGTGCCCGCTATTGCAGTTCTCTCAGCGTCAGTCAATGTTCGTTCAGCCGGAGCAACACAAGCGCTCATCACGAGTGCAAATGTGAGCAAAACAAGCAAGATTCCTGGTGTTTTCTTCATGGCATCCATCCTTGAACAGAGGAATTGTACCTCAATATTAAGGTGGATAAGCACGCGCGTAGAATAATCAACGCGCGCTTGTGCTTACCACTTCGGATTCATTTCCAACCCTGTCAAGTCCTAAACGGTAGATCCGATTTGCATAGCGATCAGCCGCTAAAGGCACGGTCGGTCAGGCTGGTGCCGACGTTGAAGTATTGCGCGTCGGGGTGATGCAGGATGATCGCCGCGGTGGATTGCTCCGGAACCAACTGATACGCTGATGTCAGGCTCATCCCGAGTTCCTGCTCAGCAGGCAGCAGATCGAAAACCTTGCGGTGGTCCTGCAGCTCCGGTATCGAGGGATAACCCCAGGAATAGCGCAAACCCTGCTCGGGGGTCATTTTGAGCTCACGCCGGATCTGCTTGTGCAGGTAATCCGCGGTAGCCTCAGCCAGCTGCACTGCAAGCCCGTGGAAGAAAAAGCCTTCCGAGTATTCCGCTGCCGCGTCCAGTGCCTCAAAGCGTTCTGTCGCCTGCTTGCCAACCGTCACCACCTGCAGGGCAACCATGTCCATCACACCCGAACTGAGCGGCATGAAGTAATCCGCTAGGCAGAGTTGTTCGCCAGCGGGCTGACGTGGGAAGGTGAAACGGGTCAACTCCCGCAGATCTTTGCCAAGGGATGCCGGGTCAAAAACGATCAGGTCGTTGCCCTCGGAAGCCGCCGGCCAATAGCCATAGACAGCCTGGGGTTTGTACCAGCCTTCTTTTTGCGCTTGCGTAAGCATGCGAATGCGACGCGCGTCGAAATCGAGCTGCATTTTTTCCCATGCTTCGCCCTTTAAGCCCGTGCCGCCCCAATTCATCCGGTATAGTGATTTGATGTCGAGGTGGGTTGCCACGGTCTGCAATGGCAGATCGCGCACCACTCTCGGTCCCCACTTGGTAACTTCAGGGATGGAGGCAGCTGGTTTGACGTTCGACGTCTTTTCCGTGATGGAAACCGGGCGTTCCACTTTCTTCTTTCCGAATTCCTGGTCTGCCTTTTCCTTAACCGTCGCAAGTAAAGCTGCCTTACGGGCAGGATCCGAAAGTTGATCCATTACGTTCAAACCTTCAAAAGCATCTTTACAGTAGAAAACGCCGCCTCGGTAGTATTCTCCACCTTCAGTTTTCAAAATACGCCGGCCAAACGCCGGATTAATGGCCGCGCCGCCAATAAGCACCGGGATATCCAGCCCGCGGCGCTGCAGCTCATTGATGATCAGCGCCATCTGCTTGCTGGTGGAGACCAGCAGCGCGCTCAGACCGATCGCGCTGGCTTTCTGGTCTACCGCGGCGGAAATGATCGTCTCCATCGGCACTTGTTTGCCCAGGTCGACCACTTCATACCCGTTATTCGAGAGGATCGTACGCACCAGATTTTTGCCTATGTCGTGCACGTCGCCAAATACGGTCGCAATTACGAGTTTGCCTTTCGAAAGACCTTCTTGCTTATCCAGGTAATTCTCGAGATGGTTAACAGCCTTTTTCATGACTTCGGCGGACTGCAGCACGAAGGGCAGTATAAGATCACCCGCGCCGAAACGGTCTCCCACCTCTTTCATTGCAGGCAACAGAACCTGGTTGAGGATATGCACTGCGACTTCACCTTTGGGTTGGTCAGAATGCTCTGCGAGAATGGCATCGATATCATCTTCGAGTCCGGCTTTATGCCGTAGCAGCACTTTCTGGAACAACCGCTCGCTGGGGTTCAGCCCTTCAAAAGGATCTGCCTTGACAGATTGGTCATCCCCGCTGATAACAACCGAGTCGAAGTAAGCAATAAAGTCGGGTAATGCCGCATCTGAGCGGTTAAAAATCAGATTTTCTGCAAGTTCGCGTTCGTTCGCCGGGATTTCAGCATAAGGCTTTACCTGAGCGGGATTGACGATAGCCATATCCAAACCGGCAGCAACCGCGTGATACAGAAAGACACTGTTGAGCACCTTGCGGGAGTTGGGAGATAAGCCAAACGAAACGTTGCTTACGCCCAGGGAAGTGTGAACCCCTGGCAGCTCCATCTTGATCAGGCGAATGCCTTCAAGCGTCTGGATGGCAGAATCGCGGTAGATTTCCTCACCGGTTGCGAGGGTGAAGGTCAGGTCATCAATGACGATATCTTCCGGACGCAGGTCATACTCTGCCGCCAGTTCCACCAAGCGGCGGGCGATCTGCAGTTTGCGTTCAGCAGTCTTTGCCATTCCCTGCTCATCGATCGTCAGCGCCATTACAGCCGCGCTGTGTTGCTTCGCGATCGCAAAAATGCGGCGGGGTTTCGCATCACCTGCCTCAAAATTGGTGGAGTTGATAAGGCATCTGCCTGGGGCAGTCTGGAGGGCTGTTTCGACCACATCGGGTTCGGTGGTATCGATCACCAAGGGCACAGGCACTTCCAAAGTCAGGCGTTTGACCAACCTTCGCATCATTTCGGCTTCATCGCTGCGTTCGGTGACCGCGACGCTGACATCCAGGGCGTGCGCGCCAAAATCAACCTGGTCACGGGCGATCTGGAGCATGCCGTCATGATCCTCAGCCAGCAGCAGTCGCTTGAAGGCGCGGGAGCCCTGCGCGTTCAGGCGCTCGCCGATCATGAAAGGCGCAGGCTGCTGCTCAATAGCAACCGCCTGAACGGAGGAAGCCAGGGAAGCAAAAGCTTCAGGCTCGTTCTTTATCGGGGTGAGGGCAGATAATTTCTGACTAAGAGCCAAGATATGGGCAGGGGTGGTACCGCAGCAACCGCCAACGACACGGATGCCATAGCGGCTAACATAATCTGCCAGGGCAGTCGAAAATTCTTCCGCCTGCATCGGGTAGACAGCTTCGCCATCGACGTTCATCGGCAAGCCGGCGTTGGGGATGCAGGAAATGGGCAGTTGCGAGTGTTCACTCAGGTAGGAGATCGCTCCGCGCATATGCTCCGGACCGGTGGAACAGTTGAGCCCAACCACATTCACTCCCATGCCCTCAAGGATCGCGAGTACCGCGGTGATGTCTGTGCCAAGCAGCATCTTACCGTTGATGTCGAGGGTAACCTGAGCCTGGATCGGCAGCCAGACGCCTTCGTCTTCAAACGCAAGGTGGATACCGTGGATGGTGGCTTTGACCTCAAGGATATCGTTGGAGGTTTCGATCAGCAGCAAATCCGCACCGCCCTGGATGAGCCCACGGGCTTGCTCGCGGAAAATTTCCACAAGCTCGTCGTAAGTGATGTTGGACATTTCAGGATCGTTGGTGGAGATAAGTTTCCCGGAGGGGCCGATCGAGCCAGCGACAAAGCGGGGCTTCTCGGGTGTGCTGAATTCATCCGCGGCTTTGCGGGCGAGCTGCGCCGCGGCAAAATTGATCTCGTGGGTTTTATCAGCCAGTCCGTAGTCTGCCAGGGTCAGGCGGTTAGCCCGGAAACTGTCGGTTTCGACGACGTCAGCGCCGGCTTCAAGGTAAGCTCTGTGAACTCCGGCAACTGTATGTGGGGAGGAAAGCGCGAGGTAGTCGTTACAGCCCAGGTAGCGTTCACCGCCGAAATCCACGGCGGTCAGTTTTTGCAGTTGCAGCATGGTGCCCATGGCGCCATCGAAGATCAACACGCGCTTGTCGAGCTCCTTGAGATAAGCGTCTTTTTTGGTCAAGTTTCTGTCTGTCATTTTTGCCACCTTATAAAAAATACCTCACCTGGAGGTATCCCTTCGCAGTTCTTTTGCCCGACTCTTGCAACATCCCGAAGAGAGAATATCGAGTTAAGCGAGTTTATCATATTAAGGAATGGTGTTCAAATTTGTTCAGGGTGAACATCAAATATTTCGTAGGGTGAGCTTGGAAGCACCAAACATTACATCATTTAGAGAACTTGGTGTGCTTCCAATCCACCATTGCGCCGTTGGTTATTCACACGGCGGATTGAGGGCACGATACCGTTCATCCGCCATTCGTTCACGGTGCCCTCAATCGCGCCCCACAAAAAAATGTATCCACGTCGATTAGACAAGTGCACAATATGTGGTCTTGTACTTCTATTGTCGGCTTGAAAAGCGCAAGCCGACCTACGACGACCCCATGAGCAGCTAAACAATCAGAGAACACACTTGATATCCACTACCGGGGTGCCGTTGACTGCCTCCATATCGCGCAAATGCAGCCGATTGCCTTCCACCGCCAGCACCTCCACGAGGTGAACGCCGATAGGATTCGGGCGGTGAGGTGAGCGAGTGCCAAAGACGCCCTTGGGGGGCAGTTGGTGATTGCCATGCGGCGGGAGTCTCAACGGCCAGCGTTCAGCCAAGTGCAGCCAGGTGAAAACCAGCAGATGGTCGCCAGCCTGGATGCCATCCAAGCCATCCAAAAATTCCGGTTCCAACACCAGCCAGGCTTCCAAGCCGGAATCAGACCCCTGAGGAGGAGCCTTCTCCGTTTGAGTCAGATCGGATTCGATCCATCCAATCACTTTCAGTTGGAATTCTTCAGTCATAATTCTCCGAACTAAAATTCCTTCTACCCAATCATACTCCGTTAATGACCTGAGAAATAAGTTATAATTTCAACATGGAAGATAACCAAAACCAGCCTATTCCCCTTAAGTATTATTTACCCGGTATGTTGGTGCTCATCATCCTCGGAGCGATCGGGATCGGCGCGATCCTTACTTTGACTTTGCCCACGATTGGTCCGCGCTGGTTGTTCTTCTTCTTCATGGTCATCTTCGTGACAGGTCTCTTCCTGCCCTTCACCTGGTTTCTGAACTTGCGATTCCCCTCCAATCCCCCAGTAGCACCCCAGGTGATCATCCGCCAGGCAGCGTGGTTTGGCATCTTTGCCGCACTAATCCTCTGGCTGCAGATGGGACGGGTGCTAACGGCACCCCTGGGAATCATTTTGGCAGCAGCATTGGTTCTGGTGGAGTTTCTTATCAGGCTATGGGAACGCAGCCGCTGGAAACCTAACCCACAAAGCAACTGATCATGGTCTCCCCGCGTGACATCCCCTCGGTAGACCAAATTCTTCACAACCCCCGCACCGAGCAGCTTTTGGGGGTTTATGGGCATGCCTGGACAGTCTCGGCTATCCGCCAACTGCAGAATGACCTGCGCCAAAGCCTGCCAAATCTTACCGAAATGCCTTCCGAAGAAACGCTCATTTCCTCACTCGAAACCATCCTTGAAAATCAATCCGAGGCGACATTGCGACCTGTGATCAATGCCACTGGTGTGCTGCTGCATACCAATCTTGGTCGCGCGCCGCTATCACACGCTGCGCTTGTAGCCGTGGAACACGTCGCCAGCGGCTACTCCACCCTTGAATATGACCTGGTCAAAGGCGCTCGCGGCAAGCGCGACGTGCATGCCAGCGATCTCCTGACCCGCCTGACTGGCGCAGAGAACGCCCTGGTGGTCAATAACAATGCTGCCGCGGTGCTCGTGGCACTCAGCGCGCTGGCTAAGGGCAAGAAAGTAGCCATCTCACGCTCGCAATTGGTCGAAATCGGCGGCGGCTTTCGCATCCCGGATGTGATGAAGCAATCCGGCGCGAAACTGATCGAGGTTGGCACCACCAACCGCACGCGACTGGCTGATTTTGAGCAGGCGATTGCTGAAGGCACGAGCATGTTGCTCGTGGCGCATCAATCGAATTTCAAGATCATTGGCTTCACAGAAGAACCTGCCCTTGAGGACCTTGCCAAATTAGCGCATCAGCACAGTCTGCCCCTGATGGTGGATCTTGGTTCCGGTGCTTTTCTGGATACAGCAAAATACGGCCTGGCGCACGAATCGACCGTGCAGGAAACGCTTTCCAAGGGTGCAGACCTGGTCTGTTTCTCTGGCGATAAGCTGCTGGGTGGTCCACAGACTGGCATTCTGCTTGGACGATCAGGTCTGCTGACCAATATCCGCCGTAACCCGCTTTATCGGGCGATTCGAGCGGATAAACTATGCCTGGCGGCGCTTTCAGCAACGCTTCTACACTATCTCAAGGGTGAAGCTGAGCAGGAGATCCCGCTGTACGTGATGCTTGCCCGCCCGCTTAAGGATCTGACCGAACAGGTGCAAAGGTGGATCGATCGCCTGCAGTCTGGCAGTGCTTTGGAAGGTTTCTCGACCGTTGGGGGTGGAAGCCTTCCGGGAGAGACATTGCCCACCTGCCTGCTTGCACTGAAAGGAAAATCACCAGCAAAATTTGCCGCGCGTTTGCGCGAAGTCAATCCGCCGATCATCGCCAGAGTGCAGGAAGACCTGCTGCTGCTCGATTCGCGCACCGTCCTCCCCTGGCAGGAAGAAACCCTATTAAAATCACTACAAGCCATCCTCATTGAACGGAAGGAACGATCATGAAACAAGATCTTGACGCTTTGATGCAGAAATACGACATTGACTATCTCTGGGTCAGTGGTCCCGCCCAACACAACTCGAACATGGTCTACTTCACCGGGGGCTGCCATGTTACCAACGCAGACCTATTCTATATTCCCGGTCAGACGCCCATCCTCCTCCACGGGATGATGGAGCGCGAAGAAGCGGCAAAAACCGGCTATCAACTTATCAGCTACTCCAACTACCCGATGCAGCAGTTTAACGCGCTGGCTCGCAACGACCCAGCCGAAGCTTCTGCCCTGCGCTATAAGCAGATTTTGGAAGATGTTGGAATCACCAAGGGCAAGGTCATGCTTTATGGTGTGCGAGAATTCGGACCATACTTCTCCCTCATCACCCGGCTGCAGCAGCTGCTCCCGGATTTGACATTTGTGGGCGATCCGCTGGAAATGATCATGCTTGAAGCACGATCCACCAAGAGCCCGGAAGAGATTGAACGCATCCGTCAGATGGGCGTCATTACCACTTCGGTCGTCCAAAAAACACGCGATCTGCTCACCAGCCACCAGGTAGTGAATGAGACTCTCATCAAGGCTGACGGGCAACCGCTGACCATTGGCGATGTCAAAGCCCACATAAACCTTTGGCTGGCAGAAGCTGGCGCGGAAAATCCTGAAGGTACCATCTTCGCGATTGGGCGGGATGGCGGCATTCCTCACAGCAGCGGCACCCCAAGCGATCTAATCAAACTTGGGAAGCCAATCGTCTATGATATCTTCCCCTGCGAGGCTGGTGGCGGCTATTTCTACGATTTCACCCGCACCTGGTGCCTGGGCTATGCCCCCGACGAAGTCCAGAAGGCTTACGATCAGGTCAAAGAAGTTTACGATACCGTTGTTTCGGAACTGGAAGTTGGCGTCAACCCCGCCCGATATCAAGCCCGCACCTGTGAGCTTTACGAAGCCATGGGTCACGAAACCATTCGCCAGAATCCCAGGATTGAGCAGGGTTACATTCATGGTCTCGGTCACGGAGTTGGTCTGAATGTACACGAAAGACCTTTCACCGGTCTCGAAAATGACCCGACCAATCTTCTAAAAGTAGGCTCTGTCATGACGATCGAACCTGGTCTCTACTACCCCGAAAATGGCTTTGGCATCCGCCTGGAAGATACCTGGTATGTCAAGCCTGATCACACCTTCGCAAAAATTGTGGATTTCCCCATGGATTTGGTCATTCCCATGAAAGGCCGCTAATATGAAAAAGATCAATATGCGCGTATTAGGAATCGAGAGCTCCTGCGACGAAACTGCTGCCGCGGTTGTTGAGAACGGCAGAGTAATCGAGAGCAATGTGATTGCCAGCCAGGTCGATCTGCACGCGCAGTTTGGCGGAGTGTATCCTGAACTGGCTTCGCGCGAACACGTGAAAGCCGTGCACGCGACCGTCAAAGAAGCCCTACAGCAGGCTCACATGGGGCTTGGAGATCTGGATGGAATCGCGGTTACACGCGGTCCGGGTCTGGCAGGCTCGTTGGTGGTTGGCGTGAACCTCGCCAAGGGTCTGGCCCTTTCGGCAGACCTGCCAATCGTGGGGGTGAACCACCTTGAAGGACACCTTTATTCAGCCTGGCTTTATCAGTCTGGCAACAAACCCTCACCTGAACCAAAACTTCCGCTGGTGGCATTATTGGTCTCTGGCGGGCACACCGAACTGGTGTTGATGCACGATCACCTGCAGTACGAATCGCTCGGTGGAACCAGCGATGACGCCGCAGGCGAAGCCTTTGATAAAGTTGCGCGCCTGCTGGAACTCGGGTATCCGGGCGGACCTTCCATTCAGAAAGCGGCCATGCAGGGAAATCCGCGGGCATTCAACTTTCCAAAAGCACGCCTGAGTGAACCCTGGAATTTTTCGTTTAGCGGTCTGAAAACGGCAGTTTTGCGCACCGTGGAAGAGTTCAAGTCAGCCAAAAAGACCGTGCCCACAGCAGATATTGCAGCCAGTTTCCAGGCAGCGGTTGTGGCAGCCCTCTTCGAAAAGACCATTGCCGCAGCCCAGGAGTTCAAGGCGCGTGAAATCATCGTGGCGGGCGGCGTCAGCGCCAACAAAGCTCTGCGCGAAGCTTTTCGTTCACAAACCGAATTTCGGGTGCATATACCGCACATCAGCTTGTGCACCGACAACGCCGCCATGATTGCGGCTGCTGGCTACCGGCACTTCATCGCTGATGAAGCTTCCGAGCTGGACTTTGATGTGCAGGCAAACTGGGCCTTGGCGGCGAACGCCTGATCCCAGAATGTTTCCATAAAACCAATAAACAAGAAGGAGCGAATATGGACGTAAAAGTAACTTTGGATCAAGGAATAGCTTTGACTGCTACTGCCGATTCTGGCCATGAAGTCAAGCTGGACGGCGCGGAAGGCTTCGGCGGACATAATGCCGGCTTCAGACCAATGGAACTGATGGCAATCGGCGCGGCAAGCTGCTCGAGCATGGATGTTTTATCGATTCTCCGCAAGAAAAGAGTGCCTTTTAAGGCATATGAATGCAAAGTTCATGTTGAGAGCGTGAAGGATCAGCAACCATATGTATTTAAACTGATGGAATTTGAGTACATCGTTACAGGCACTGGAATCAACCGTGCTGACGTGGAACGCGCGGTGCAGCTATCCGAGGACAAGTATTGCCAGGGGATCGCCATGTTGCGCAAAACCGCCGAGATCCGCAGCAAGATAACCATCATCGAAGAATAGCAGTCAGTTTCTTATTGTTTTACTGCCACGGGAGCTCAATGCTCTCGTGGCAGACTTGTTTTAGCTGTAGTTGTAGGGGTACAGCATTCCACAAGGGAAAGGGAGGCTTTGCTTGGGTCGTACTCACACCGGTAAAATTGATTGTTTTTTTGGTAGAGACAACGCATGCGTCGCCTCTACGGGTGGCTTGAGCTTGTCTGTTGGCGCTCCTTTCTTGCCAACTTTTCACAAAACAAAAACAATACTCGTAGGGCGAGCTTGGAAGCACTGCAAACAACATCCCAAACAGAGCTTGGTGTGCTTCCAATCCGCCATCCCGCCATCTATCATTTGGTATAACCACACCGTGCCACCCGAATCACTGTAAGCGGCGGATTGAGGGCACGATACGGTTGTTCATCACATAATTTACGGTGCTCTCAAACTCGCCCCACAATTTTCTGTGCCCATGTTACCTGGCGTTGGATCTTTGGCCTGTCATCGCATCGATGAAATGTGAAAATCCCGTTTACTGGTAAAATCCCAAGGTATGAAACTGCGAAAGCTGCTCCTCGTCCTCTTCGTCCTCACCCTCGTTTCCGGATGCGCCGGACGAGTGGCTGAGACTACCCTGCCCGAGCCAACAGCAATCCCTGAACCAAGCCCCACCCCCGAGCCCAGTCCCAGCCCCACCTTCGCTCCGGTTCAATTGCAACTTCCAACCCTGCCCGAAAACCGCACGCATTACAAGTTGGATCTGATCCTCAACTACTATTCGCATTATGGTGCCGTTACGGAAGTGATCACTTACACCAACCGCAGCAGCCACAGCCTGGAAGAAATCCATTTTGTTGTACCACCGCGCAATTTTAAAGACAGTTACGAGCAGTCCGACTTGCGCGGCGACCGTGTGGCAGGCTTCACAGAAAATGGCATCCACACCCTTGTCAGCCTCTCCTCACCCTTACTGCCTGGTGAAAGCACCACCTTCACATTTAGTTTCAGGCTCTACTTTCCTCTGCACCAGGGCATTTACGGCTACACCAACCAGCAGACAAACATCTCGGACTGGTATCCTTTCATCCCACCCTATGATGAAGAACAAGGTTGGCTGGCTTATGACCGGGTGGTGGATCAGGACAATATCATCGTGGGCGAATCGATCGTCAACGAATTCAGCGATTTCGACGTAACCCTCGCGCTGACGGATCGTGCTGAGCTCATTGAAGTCGCCGCCAGTTCACCTGCCTCTGGACCGAATGGAAAGTATGCTTACCATCTCGTAGGGGCACGCGGTTTCTCCTTCTCGGTGAGCGACAGCTTCTTTGAGCATGAGATCGTGCAGGACGGGCTTCGTATTCGCTCTTATGTCTTCATGAACAACATCGAGACTGGTAAAGCTGTCACGCAAATCGGCGCCAACGCGATGAAACTCTACGGCAAGCTACTTTACCCCTATCCGCATGAGATGGTTTCGATCGTGGTCGGAGATTTCCTGCACAACATGGAAATGGACGGCATGGTCATGATCAGCTATGGGATCTTTGACTTCTATGACGGGTCACCGCAGACCGACCTGGTCTTAATGACATCGCACGAGCTGATGCATATGTGGTTTTACGGCACAATTGGCAGCAACCATGCCCTTTCACCCTGGCTGGATGAAGCCTTCGCGACTTACGCGGAGCTGCTTTACTACCAGGAATATCATCCCGCGGATGTGGAATGGTGGTGGGCAATTCGAATCCACGAACAAAACCCCCAGGGTTTTGTTGACGCGGACATCCGTTTGGAAGGCGGGTATATCCCCTATCGCAATGCGGTCTACCTGCGGGGAGTCCAGTTCCTGAACGAAGTGCGTCTGGCAGTTGGCGAGGGGGAGTTCTTCGCTGCTCTAAAGGATTATGCCTACAGCAACACCTGGCGCATCGCGAGCAGGCAGGATTTCTTCGATGCCATTTCTCGTCACAGCCAGACTGACTTGAGCGCAATCGTTTCAAAGTATTTTAAAAATTAACAAAGCCCATCCTCCGGGGTAAGGGTTTTAGGGGCTTCACGGCAACTTGACACCCCTGAATTTGACGGGTAATATCCAAAGCTGGAGTAAATATGACCGAAAACGCAAACCTGACCCCTGAAACACAGCCGGAGAAAGACGCCGGGATTGTCAGCCCAAAACCCTTCCACAAACAGCCAGCTATTATTGCCGCTGGTGCGTTAGTCCTGCTTGCAATTATCATGCTGGTAATCTGGCTGGCTGGTAGAAAATCACCCAGTCAAGCTGAGACCACGCCTACCATCGCTGTACCGATAGCGTTGCTTGAAACAGAGGAACTTCCCACTAGTATCGTGGTGCCAACCCAAACACTGGCTCCAGTTCCCACAGAAGTGCAGCCCACCCCTGAGCCTACAGCTTTAGCTCGTGCCGAAGTGATCACCCACACCATCCAGGAAGGTGAAACTGTCGCCACTCTCGCTTCAAAATACAACTTGTGGCCAGAAACGATCCTCTGGGGTAACCGCTACGAACTCGGCGACGACATCCGCAATTTCACCCCAGGCACCACAATCTTTATCCTTCCGGTGGACGGTGTCTACCACACCTGGTCGGCCGGAGAAGGTCTTGGAGCCGTTTCCAACTATTACGGTGTGACCCCTGAAGAGATCATCAACTACCCTGCCAACAATCTTTCTGCCGACACCATCGGCAGTTATGCCGCGCCCAACATCGCCGCCGGCACACGCCTGGTGGTGCCGGGTGGAACGCTGCCCAATTACTTCGCGAGTGACACGCTGCTCTACTACGCCGCGGTTGAAAAACTGCGTTCCTTGCCAATAGGCGACGCTGAGAGCTATCCGGCTCCCCGTGAAGAGATCATTGCCTACGAAGTCCAGGAAGGTGACCTGATTTGGAATATTGCTGAGCAGTTCGAGATTGAGCCTGAAACAGTCCTTTGGGCTAACCGATATCTCATTGGTGACACACCGGATGGGATCTATCCTGGTCAAAAGTTGATCATTCTGCCCGAGGACGGCGTCTATCATGCCTGGCTCTATGGCGAGGGGATGAATGGTGTTTCCTCTGGTTATGGCGTCACCCCCCAGGACATCCTGGATGAACCCCTCAACCAGCTTGACCCGCAGGCAATCGGCGAACTGAGCCTGCCGCTTATTAAGACCGGAACTTTCCTTTACATCCCTGGTGGAAGAGGTTCCATTCCATCGTGGGTGGGCGTAGTTACAGACCCTGGCTCCGGCGATCACCCGAATGTGTCTTATTTAGGCGCTTATGCTTGCAACACAACCGCCTGGATTACGGGCAGTGGGCTCTTCCAACTGCCCAATAGCACGCCCCTCATCAGCGGTTATGAATACAACCCACCGGTACATAACGGTCTGGATTACGATGGCGATACTGGCGACCCTATTTTTGCGACTGACCATGGCGTGGTTATTTACGCCGGCTGGTCCGATCGCGGTTATGGCAACACGATCGTGATCGATCACGGTAATGGCTACCTGTCGCTTTATGCCCACTTGATGGATGGCGGCGTGGCTGTTGGCTGCGGCTCTGTGGTGTATGGCGGGAGCACCATCGGCTACATGGGGAATACTGGCAATTCATCCGGTTCCCACCTGCATTTCGAGCTGCGCTACAATGGCAGCCCGGTGAACCCACACGGTTTTGGACTGTAAGTTGTTTTGAAATCCATAAGGCTGGTCGGCATGACCAGCCTTTGTTCTTAATTTTATGGCCAACCCACCTAACATCGTTTGTCATCGCGAGCGGTTTTTGCGCCTGTGCCCGCGACGTGTGCGCGCCGTGAAACGGACGGGTAAGCAGGGTATGGCGATCTGCCTTTAATCTTCGTTTCCATGGAGACCTTTCCACACGCACTTCGTGCTGGGATCTTCGACGGTCAACTCGCGTACTCGGCCATGAGGCCGGTACGATCAAACGCAGGTATGGTGGGCTGGCGTCACAAAACCTCAACCAACCTGAATATCTCAATAGCCAACCCACCAACAACGATCTCATTCGGTGGGTATGCTTTATCCAAATTTTCGCCCTGTATATGCTTTGTGACGCCTACCCACCCTACTGCTCATCAATTTGTTAGGGTTGAACTGTTTAGATCGCCACGTCGCTTCGCTCCTCGCGATGACAAAAGTTATAGGGTTGGTTGGCACCAGGTTACTTAAGACTGCCTGAACCTCTTAATAGCCAACCCACCAACAACGATCTCTTTCGGTGGGTATGCTATAGCCAGTTTTGCTCCCTGTGAATGCTACGTGACGCCTACCCACCCTACCAAGATATCGTGTTTATGAGAACAGACATTGAGCAGATCGCCACGTCGCTTCGCTCCTCGCGATGACGGGGGTTTCGTGATCGCAAGCTTCTATTGCTCTTATGCCCGCGAAACTGGAAAGTCATGAATATTCCATTTTAAAAACTGGTATACTGCCAATGGGAATCATCTGTATGCGCCTACGCTTTTTTGCTCTCCTTATTGCCTCGATTGTGCTGCTTTCCTCTTGTGGTCAGGCTGAAAAGCAACCAACAGACCTACCTACCCCTATTGCACAGATCACCAGACCAGCTGAAGACCTTCCAGATCCCACTTTGCAGGCAGAGCCGACACAGACTCCTGAGCTGGAACTCCCTGCTGAACCAGAGAACCCCACCGTGTACGATCTGGATGTCACTCTTGACTACGCACAGCACACCGTCAGTGTTGTGGAGCGTATCACCTATTTCAACCGCACCGACCAGGCGATGAACGAATTGCTGCTGCTCGTGCCGCCGCGCCACTTTGCCGGAGCGTACTCACAAGGGAACATTAGCGGTGAGCTGATTGGGCAGCCGCGCGAGAATGGTATCCAGACCATGCTGAGTCTTGAACCCGCGTTACAGCCTGAGGCTTCCACCCAAATTCAAATCATCTTCACGCTCACCCTCCCAAACCGGCAGGGCGTTTTTGGCTGGTCGGAAATGCAGACCAACCTGGTAGACTGGTTTCCGATCATTCCTCCGTTCGATCCGGATTCCGGCTGGCTGGTGAACGAAAGAGTGGTGGATGCGACTAACACGATTGTAGGCGAGTATATCGCGACTGAATCCGCTGATTTCAACCTGCGCCTGCGCCTGACTGGTTCAGCCCAAAACCTGACGATCGCCGCAAGCAGTGAGGGAATAGACCAGGCTGGCTACATTGAATACCAGCTACCCCTGGCCAGATCGTTTTCGCTTTCCATCAGTGACCGATTCGTGGTGCAGGAAGCGCAACATGAGGGGGTAACCATTCTGACTTATGTCTTTCCGCAGCATCGGGAGGCTGGTTCGGCAATCATTAAGGTTGCCAAAAACGCGCTGGACATGTTCGCGGAACTTTTCTACCTCTATCCTCGTGAGACGCTCAGCCTGGTGGCAGCTGATTTCCTGCACAACATGGAAACAGACGGCATGCTGCTGCTCAGTAAGGGCGTGATCGATTTCTACCAAGACGCGCCGCTCAACAACCTGACCATTCTCGTCCCACACGAAATATCGCATCAATGGCTGTATAGCATGGTGGGCAATGACCCTGCAAAGGAGCCCTGGTTGGATGAAGCCTTGGCGACTTACAGCGAAGCACTATACTTTGAGCGCTTCCATCCTGAACATTTGGATTGGTGGTGGGATAACCGGGTGGAAGGGTTTAAACCCGACGGTTGGGTCGATTCGACCACGAGCATACCGGGTGGCTATACCATCTATCGCGACGCGGTGTATCTAAACGGAGCAAAATTCCTGCAAGATCTGCGTGAATTGGTAGGGGATGACGCTTTTTTTGTGGCTGTGAAGCAATATTCCGTTGAAAACACCTACGAAATCGCCTCGGGAACCGATTTTTTCGATGCGATTCGAATGAACAGCGATGCCGATCTTAGTGCCCTACTGAGGCGGTTCTTCGAAAATCCCCCATCTTCTTAGTTTTTCTGAACTATTCCGCTGAGATCATGCTGGCAGAATCCGAGAGCGTGCTGGCACGCACTCTTTGAGTTCCCCGCACCAGTTCGCCCTGGTATGCCGCGAGTCCTTCCACCGGCGTCCAACCCTCCAGGTTGAAGGGCAAAACGCTCCAAGCCGCCGGAATCCACTGACCGTTGTACTTGCGCGCCAGGTGGACATGCGTGCCGGTGGCACTGCCCCCCTCACAGGAGGGTCTTCCCACCTTGTCACCTTGCTTCAGGCGGTCGCCAAGCTTCACACGACCTTCTTCGGCAATGTGAAGGTAAAGGATCACCCAACCCGTGCGCTCGTCGCCATCCCCATCCAAATCCAGCATGACCGTGCCAATATCGATCCGTGCCACCACGCCGTCAGCCACAGCCAGGGCGTACTGCTCGGTTTCAACACAGCCTTGCGTCAGGCTGGGAGGAGCAAAATCGATCGCCGCCCAGGGTTTGCGTGAGCCCCAACCGGTGTGCGGACCGCCGGTGTAGGACCACGTGGTCCCGGTTTGGAAGGGCAGGATGAACTGGGGTTGGCTGAGCGAACCGGGCAGAACGGTCAAACCACGCTGCCAGGGATCGCCGAACAAGTCCTTGAAGGTTTTCGCGAAGCCGTCAGGTCCAATTGCTCTTTTATAAGCCTCGCCCTGGTAGACCTGTGAGAAGTAATACTGCAGCGCGACCGTTGCGGAGTTTTGCCAGGGATCAATATTTTCGATGGTGCCGTCTTCAAGAACCAGAGAAGTTAACTCCCCGTTAAAATAGCGGTAAAATCCATCATTCAGCAGATCCGCCGCATAGGAAATCTGCAATTCAACGCTGCGATGATAATTGTCAAAACCGAGAAAAGTCCCTTCCATCGTCCGATCCCGCTGTGGATTGCTGAGTGCTTCGGTTTGATATTCCATTAACGCCAGCAGCAGTTTTGGATTCAGGCTGTAGTTTTCAGCGTAATACTTGATGATACCTGCGGAATTGCGATACTTCTCCTGGATGAACGCGCCGTAATTCTTAAACCAGCCATTTGTCGAATCCAGGAAAACGCGCAGATCGAAATCCAGCAAGTCCGGTCCGTAAACAAAGGCAGCATCTGGGAGTATCTGGTAGCTCGGTCCCCAAAAAGGCACATAGTAGATGGGCATCTTCATGGGATATCCGGGTGGCAGCGTGGTTACATCTTTTGGGATCTCCGGATTTGAGAAGAGGATTTCTGAAGGGGTTGTGCCGAAACGCAGTGAAAGCAGGTTGAGGTTGTCACCGCTCTGGGCAATGTAATCCACTAGAGTACCGGGTGGGTAGACTGGGCGTGTGTCAAATGGAGTTGCCGTCGGCTCAATCAGCGTTTCTGTGGGGACCACCTCAGAAATAATATAGGTTGGTCTCTGATGCGGAGTGCAGCTGACGAGGATCAACAAAAGGCCAAGAAGATTCAGCCATCTGAATAGAGGAAATTTTGAGGTCTTCATGGGTCAACAACCGGTAAATGTCCGTTTGTTACTATACCACAAACGGAAAATGGGCTCATTAGTCCAGGGAAATATGCGAGCTGGTGGCTCCGACGATGCTGGCTTTGACGACCTGATCGCCTCTCACGAGCCATCCGCTTAAGGATGCCGAACCAGCTTTCGCCCGCCAGCCGCTCATCACGAAGCCGAGTGGTCCATCTGCCGGCACCCACTCGCCATTATACTTTCGGACGATATGTAGATGGGTTCCGGTAGAAACGCCTCCCTCGCAGGAAGGGTGACCGATGTGATCTCCGGCTTCAACCCAGGAACCAACAGGCACACGCTGATTGGTGGCAATATGCAGGTAGATGATGTTCCATCCGGTCTGTTCAAAACCATCCCCATCCATGTCCACAACCACAGCGCCATTTTCCGAGCGCGTTACAAGCCCGGGACCCGAAGCGGTCACCCAAGCCCAGTTGGTGTGGCAGCCTGATTCAGACGATGGAGGGCTAAAGTCCAGAGCGGCACGGACGTCGGCTGCTCCCCAGGCGGCGTGTGGTCCGACGGTCATCGCCCAGGTGACACCAGGTGAGAATGGAAGCTGGAGTTCTGGTTGGCGAACATCCGGCGTGAACAGCGGTTCAAATTCCTGCGCCCGCAGCCAGGGGTCGCCAAACATATTCTGATAAGTCCAGGCAAACCCTTTTTCGCCATACAGAGCCTCAGCCCAAGTGGAGAAGTTTTCCTGTTTTGAGAAGAAGTGCATCAATCCAACTGTGCCGCAATTGAGATGCGCCGAAAGACGAACTTCGGTTAAGTCTGGGAATTCCAGCACCACCATTGTGCCTTCGCGCCAGCCGTAATAGCCAGTTTCAATGATTCCAGCTGCAGCCTCAAGCTGTTTGTAGAGACCAATGCTGTCCTGATCCAGAATACCGATAGGGTAGGTTTTTTGTTGACTGGTTTGCGGTCCACCATAAACCCACCCGCTTTGGTATTCGAGCAGAGCGAGAAGCAAGCGCGGATGGATGGAGAACTCGCGGGCAACCTTTTCGATAATTTCAGCTCCACTCATGATCCCAAAGCTGTACACTGATTCCTGGTAGCTGGCAAGGTAACCGCCTGCCTGCCGCGCAAACTCATTTACGTCAAAACCAACCGAAGAAGGACTATTCACCACTTCACTGTCCGGGATAAGCTTAAGGGGGGAAGTGGTTTCGTCGAGCTGGTTAGGGATGAGCAGCAGCTGTCCTTCCGGGATGAATCCATCAGTGGGCAAAGGATCGCGCGAGGTAATGTCCTGGACTTCCACACCAAAACGAACTGCCAGAACGCCAAGGCTGTCACCACTTTGAGCGTAGTAGAGCATCGGGGCATTTTCAGCATAGGTGATCATCTGTGCCTGGGTGGGAATCGTTTGCAGAACCGTCTGCGGCTGAGCATTTTTTGGATCCAGACTTGTGTCTGCAGGTGAGGAGAGGGGAATTGTTGCAGTAGGTTCGACTTTTGCAGGTTGACTAGTGGCGGTTGGAGATTGAGCGCCCACCAGGTTTACGCCTGCAAAAAGCGCCGGTCCTTCGGGAGCTGGAGGAACCTGAGCAGGATTAGCCAGCTTGGGCAGGTCAGGTGAAGGAATGGCTTCTGGAGAATTGGTGGAAAAGAACAGAAAAGCACCCACAGCCGATAACATCACGACTGCGCTGATAATCAAGCGCTGGCGTCGGCGGCGATGAAGCCGCTCGAGGCGAATTTCCCGTTGGCTCTTAGTTTCCGATCTCGTTGAGATCGGAACGGCCATTGTAAGCTTCAACTGTCTCTCCATCTTTTGTTAACATCCCGTCGTAGACTGTTCCATAACTCGATGCAATCCAACCTCCAAGGTCAAAGGGGATGCTTCCGGCGGCTCCGATCCAGACTCCGTTATAGCGCCTGGCAATGTGGAAGTGCGTGCCGCTGGTCACCCCACCCTCACAGGAGGCATAACCAATTACATCTCCTGCTGCAACTTGTGTGCCAAGGGGTATGCGCCCATCCGTTCCAATGTGGAAGTAATGCACCGTCCAACCGGTTTGTTCCGAGCCGTCGCCATCGAGATCCAATACCACCGCCGCCGCGCCAGACCGCACCACCAACCCATCTGCTACTGCAAGAACCGGGGCGTCGCTTTCGTAGCAGCCGTAGTCGTCCTCTGCACCGGGAGGCGCGAAGTCCAGTGCAGCCCAAATGCTGCCGGTACCATAGCCCCAGTGAGGACCGGAGGTGAGCAGCCAGACGTCACCAGGCGCAAGCGGCAGGATGAACTCGGGTTGGGTCAGCCCTTCGGGTATGAGCGGTTCGACGGTAAACGCAAAGGGAAAGCCAAACAATTGCTCAAAGGTAGCGTAGAGCCCTGTCTCTGAGACTGCCATCTTCCAATCATTTATGCCCTTTACCAGGCTAAAAAAGTGCTGCACGCCTGCAGTCGCAGGGTTGATGGTGGCATCGATCCGCATCACCTCTCCATCGGAAAGCAGCCAGACAGACAGGCTGCCTTGCTCCCAAAGCGCGCTGCCGCGCAGCAGTTCGTTGGCAGCCCAACCTAATTGCTTGTAAAGACCCGCCTGGTACGGATTAAGCAGCCCAAGCGGATAAGCCTCAGGGATGCCGTTCTTACCCTCGCCACGCACCCAACCGCTCTGATATTCCAGCAGAGCCAGCAAAAGACGCGGGTTGACCCCGTTCTCATCAGCCACCCGCTGCACAATTTCAGAACCGGTCAGATGGCTTTCGTCTTCCAGTGTTTCTTCATAATGGTTCAGCTTTCCATTGAACTGCCAGATCACCGACTCCGTATCAAAATCTTTAGCTGAGGGGCTATAGACCAATTCCGAATCGGGGATGATCTTGAAGCTGGCAGCCTGCTCATTAGCGCTGGCTGGAGGGAGAATCAGGACATCGCCAGGTTTGATTAGATTCGGGTCTTTGATGTCATTCCGCTCAAGAATTTGCTTGACCGAGACCTGGTGCAGCAGGGCAATCCGCGCCAGCGTGTCTCCGCTTTGGATCGTGTATTCGTTCTCAGAGGTGCGAAGCTCTGGCAGCCGTTTCGGCGCGTTGGGAGTTGGCTGGATACCTACTGGTGCAAGCGTCAGGGTTACTCGAGGCACAGCAACCTGGGGGGCTGGAGTTGCCATTGAAGTGGTGGTCTGTTGCGGGCTGATTGGTGGCTGGGAAGTTGGGGCAGAGGTGGAGGCCGAAGCTGGCACCCGCCACGGATCGTAGTTTTTTACGACTCGCTTACAGCCTGATATCAGGATTGAAACAGCAACAAGAATAAAGCTCAGGAGTGTGAGTTTTCGGAAAATGGCTTTCATACTACTGAGTGTTACATTAATCGTGCCAGATATGGGTTGAGTGTTTTTCGTAGGCCGGGTTCCGCACTTGAACCCGGTTCTTTAGTTTGTATTTCCTTCTCACAAATTCTCCTGTTGTGGGGGTAAGCTCTCATACTTGCCCAGGATCACCACGGTGGGTGACCCCTACCAGGAATTGGTATATTTGTAAGGCGGGGGTTCACATCTATTAACGCCCATGAAATCATGAGCGAGTTCAAACACATGTGAGACGATAGGGCTTTACAAAAAAGCACATTGG
>CAYSVX010000017.1:0-30321 GCA_964434665.1 uncultured Anaerolineaceae bacterium | reverse complement strand
ATCAAAAGGTTGGGGTTTGCAAGCTTGAGCGGTCTGAGCGAGTTTAGGCGACCCAGCGCACGGTCTTCAGCACTCTGCCGGACAACGCAGGTGTTCAGGATGATCAGATCTGCCTCATTTACGTTTGATGTAAAGTTCAGACCAAGAGAATCAAGCGCCCTCGATAGGCGGCTTGAATCCGCGACGTTCATTTGACAGCCTTCTGTCCAGATGTGATAACGCATAGGCAGCAATTATACATGACTGAGATGGTACAACCAACAGGATTTTTTCGGGATGATGATATAATTTTTTTGTTGGCAATTAGCAGAGATGAGGTGATTATGGACTTCAAGGTAACTGAATACAAGCGCTCGTGTGTGGTAAAGGGGCTTGGTCGTATCGATAGCGCGGTTGCTCCGGATTTAGAACGTGTTTTGACAGAACTGGTAGACAAAAACAAAGCAATCATCATCGATATGAGCGATATTGACTTTGTTTCGAGTGCCGGCTGGTGGTCGATCATCCGCGTGCAAAAAGAGCTCAAAAAGCACGGAAAAGGCAGTCTGACACTGGTTGGCTTACATCAAAATGTCCGCGAGTCGATGGACTTGATCGGCATCTTGCCTTACTTCACCGTCTATGATGAGCTGGTGGACGCGATTGGAAACGTATAGTTTTCGTTAAACAAGACAGAGGCTGAAATATTCTCAGCCTCTGTTTTATTTCTCCAGGATTACTCTATCCCAATTGTGTAATTTGCTTTTTCCCTGGTGAAGGGGGTTGTGCCAGAAATCACAAGAACGGTTTTTTCGACGTCCTCTCCGAAAAGATCAGAGCCATCGATGACAAGTTCACCTTGGAAGGCAAAATGGTTCACGGAAACACCGCTGTTTGAGTAGGTCACGATGCTGACATTCATCGTTTGCGGCAGTCTGTTCTGCACACGCACAAAACCCTCCGCAGTCCAACCGCCAAGATCCGTTTCAAGATCAGTGGCGTAGCCAATGGCAGTGATGGCAAGGTCATCGATTGCCATGCCCTTACCATTGACTGCGGCATCGGTCACATAGTCAAAGCGGAGTGTCACCTGGCTGCCAACATATTGCGAGAGGTCGACTTTCTCATCAATCCAGCCTGATGTAGCTCCGTTCCAGCCACAGCCGTAGTTATTGCCGGATGGGTTAGTGGTTGTGCAATTCTCTGAATCGAGGATCTCCCAATTGACTCCATCTGTACTGGCACTGATGTAAATGTAATCGTAATCTTTTTCGATGTCATACCAGGTCTTGAAGGTCAGCGATGGTGCCCCGATGACTTCGCTGAGATCGAAGGTCTGTGAAAGTGAAGCGTTTGACTCATCACCGACATTCGACCAGATGAAATAATCGCCTGAACTGGGAGCGGTGAAGGGTAATAAATTGACCGCTTCAGAAGCGTTGATCTTGATGCTTGCCAAGTTATCGCAGTCGATTTCCAAGTAGTCCACGCCGAACTGGTAAACGCTTCCATCCACGGTCACCGGACAGTCCAGGACGGATTTTTCCATATCCACAGAGGTTGGATTATAGGTCTGGTAGTCATAACGTTCATTTTCGATACCGGTATCCTGCAGCAGATTCGCCACAGCCCAGTCGGCGAAAAACTCATTTCCTGAGTAGGATTTACCGGTGGTGGCATTGATCAGATTAAGTTCACTCATTACTTTTTCAATACCTACGAACCCATTTTCGTCATGGCGTACCAACGCTTTGGTCGCGTCTTCCCCGAAACGGTCAAGGAAATAGACCATGAAGAGATAGCTCGCACCGTAATGGGGACCGTTATCCCCGATTTCTCCACCCCAATCGTTGAGCTGCATGTCTGTGTTGTCCATGTAAGACCAATCAAAGCCGCCCGCGTCATACTCGTTCACGTGTTCTGCCAACATGGAAAAGCCTTCATTAACCCAGGTTTCTTCGTTTTTGTCCTGGTACCAATGGATCATATGCTGGAATTCGTGCGCCATAGTGCCGTAAATGTAGCTGTCACCCAGGTCAACGTTATCTGAACTGATGAGGAACATTTCATGCGCGTTTGAATAAGGATGCGCGTCCGGGTGTAACTCATCTGCGGAGGAATAATAGCCGGCCAGGCTGAAACCCAAATTTCCAGCGTAGAGGATGTAGAACCTTGGGTCGCCATCCACACCCGGGTTCCATTCACTGCCAAAAAACTCGCGGTTAGTCGGAATGATTTCCTGGTCGAAGGTGTCAGCAAGATTTTTTAAGTCGGTCTGATCAAACCGCACACCGTTCTCGATCCAGAAGTAGATATTATCGCCAACGTAGCGCAGTGTAGCGTTGACCTTGAAATTGTCATTTGTGTCGGTGTTG
The DNA here is from genome assembly GCA_964434665.1 of uncultured Anaerolineaceae bacterium. Lineage (GTDB taxonomy): Bacteria > Chloroflexota > Anaerolineae > Anaerolineales > Anaerolineaceae > Mesolinea. The sequence continues at coordinate 27,967 of CAYSVX010000017.1, read as the reverse complement.
GTTGCCCAAAACGATTTCTGAGCTCCGACCGAGTAGGGTGCTTCTGTGTCGATCAACACAGCGGGCACGTTTGGTTTTCCGCCCAGCCTGGCAGCCAGGTCAATCGGATCGTTGATGGGTACGGTGCTAAGTTTGAGCTCTTCCAGCGTTTGTGACGCTTGTTCAGCACCTGTTTGGTCCAGGATCTGTGATCCTGGATCGACAAAAGGAATTGGAGTAGCTTCGAACTGGCTGAAGGGTGTCTCCAGCATAGGAATCTCAGTCGAAATGATGTTCCGGGAAAAGATCACAGTCGCGCCAACGATCACGAGGCATAAACACACCACGCATAAAACCAAAATGGCTGCAATGATCAACACGGTCTTGGTGGAATTATTCATTATCTAGCTCACTATTCTGCCCCTGCCTTAAGTGCATAAGGGTCTGTCTAAGATTGTACCCAATCTGATTGATTTGCGAAATATATTATCTAAGGTTAATCTGATTGTACTCCAGCGGATAATTACAAAGGGAGGGTACTTCAGGTGTTAGAATCATTGTATGTCTGAGGATCATGATCTGGAACGTTTCGCCAACCGGCTGCGGCTGTTGGTCCTGTTGGTTGCTATCGCGTTTTTGGTTGTGGGTTCCTCGGTGGAATCGATCGATCCCCTGGATGGACTTCGAAGGTATACACGGGGTGTTGAATTTGATTTCGTCGAGTGGGAGGTTAATGCCCTTTTCAACAAAGCAGTCAGTGCCGCTCTAAAACTTGAGCGATTTCTCGATGATGAACAGCAAGTTGACGTCGTTCGGACCTGGCTTTCAGGAACAGAGGAGATCATCACGCTCGAGCAGGACCTGCTAAGTGCTCAAAACGTCGCCTCTCCCGAGGGTGATTCCCTGGTTCAGGCGGTCAAATCTGATCTGGATCAAAAAAAAACGGATCAAAACAGGCTTGCGAAGCTGGCTGAAGCCGTGCTGCAAAACCAAACAGAACTTACCCTCACAAAGGCTGGGTTTGGGATTGGCGGGCAGATCCTGCCGCCCGTGCTTTACCAGGTGTCTGACCTTCCGCTCAATTTGATCATCTCGCCCCGAACTGAGATCAGGAACATGCTTAGCATCAGCCTTGACGCTGGCTTGGACGCAGTTGAAAAGGATGAAATCGAGCGGGGTATTTATCGAGATTATGACCTTTCAGCCCTGATTGAACCCGTCGGCGGACTCGGGGCGTACCCTACGATGGTCATGCGTACCACCAATCTTAACTGGCTCACAGAAACCATCGCGCATGAATGGATCCACAACTACCTGACTTTCTTCCCTTTGGGCATCCGCTATTATTTGAATGATCAAATGCGCACAATAAACGAAACTACCGCTTCACTCGCGGGCAAAGAGATTGGGCTTGATCTAATCATTGCCTACTATCCCGAACGAACCCCCCGATATTATCAGCCCATGCCCGACTATACTACCGTATTGGCTGAGGGGGCGGAAAGCCTCGACCCCTTTGACTTCCGGTTGGAAATGCGGGAAACCCGCGTGCGGGTGGACGCGCTGCTGGCAGAGGGGAAGGTGGATGACGCGGAAATGTACATGGAAGCCAGAAGAAATTTCTTCTGGGAGAATGGTTATCGTTTGCGGAAGATCAACCAGGCGTATTTCGCCTTCCACGGCTCTTACAATGACACACCCGGTGGTGGAGCTTCGGGATCGGACCCGGTTGGACCAGCGGTTCAGACTCTGCGCGGGAACTACATCAGCCTGAACAAGTTCATGAGGGCAGTCCGCGGAGTGCGAAGTTTTGACCAATTATTGGCAATGCTGGATTAACCTCCCACATGAAAAACGCTTTTCTAAACTATAATGGGAGCACTTACAGCAAGAAGGGACGGCTTGACCGGTTATGCAATTTGGAACTCCGCCTACCAATCCACTCCTGATTGTCATTTCAGGTCCTTCAGGGATCGGAAAAGACGCAGTGGTTGGTCTTTTGCGAAAAACCAATCCTGATACGCACTTCGTGATCACGATGAATTCGCGTCCTCCTAGACCGGATGAAGTAGACGGTCGGGACTACTTTTTTGTCTCACGCGAGACTTTTGAAGCTATGATTGAAGCTGATGAGCTCCTGGAGCACGCCAATGTTTATTCAGATTACAAAGGCATTCCCAAATCGCAGGTTCGTGAAGCTTTTGCCTCGGGTAAAGACGTCATCATGCGGTTGGATGTGCAAGGAGCGATGACCATCCGCAAGATCTGCCCGGACGCGATCCTGATCTTTTTGACTGCCAGTTCGCGTGAGGAATGGGTAAACCGGCTGCTTGAGCGCCGCAGCGAAACCCCCGAAGAGTTGGAACTTCGTTTTAGAACTGCCTCCCTGGAATATGCTTTAATGGATCAGTTCGATTATCTGGTGGTCAATTCTGAAGACCACCTCGATAAGACGATTGAGGACATTCAGGCGATCATCCGTGCTGAGCACATGAAAACGACTCCTCGCAAGGTCAGTTTATGACAGTCGAAAATAAACCTGAGGCTGGACCTGAGCATCAGGCTCAGCCAGACTTATCACGCCAGCAAAATTTTGGGCTCGTTCCAGGTCAGTGGATGAAGCTTTTGCGATCTCCAGGATTTCCCCTGGTAACTTACGCGTTATTGATCCTGACAGTCCTTTTCTATATCACCCAACAATTTTTGGAACGGACCTACGGGTTTGATTTACTTTTCATCCTACTGGGGAAGGTCAATAACTTGATCTTTGCAGGAGAGTTCTGGAGACTGCTAACACCAGCATTATTACATTCCAATTTGATTCATTTGATGTTCAACATGTACGCGCTGAGTATTCTTGGAAGACAGATCGAGCCTTTTTACGGCAAGGGTCGCTTCATTATGCTCTACCTGATCGGTGCTTTCGGGGGTAATGTGCTCTCGTTTGTCATGAGTGACTTCAACTCACTTGGATCCTCAACGGCGATATTCGCCTTACTTGCCGCGGAGGCAGTCTTCCTTTGGCAGAACCGCGAAATCTTCGGCAAACAAAGCCAGGCCATGCTGATGAACCTGGCGTTTGTGTTGGTTCTCAACTTCTTCATTGGCATATCACCTGGCAGTAACACGGATAACTGGGGGCACCTGGGAGGATTGTTGGCAGGGTTTTTCTTTGCTTATATGGCAGGTCCTCAGCTTGTGGTTCGCCGCAACGAAGGAAGAATGCGCCTTGAAGATAATCGCACAAAGCAGCAAGTATGGTTGGCAGCCTTGATGGTGGTGATTGCTTTTAGCATCATAACCGCCATCCCTTTTATCACCCGCTGAGTAGCAAAAAATGAATTGGCTTGATCGTATCCAGAAAGTGGATGAGGAAATATCAGCGAGAATTGTTTTGCGTGAGGAAACCAGCCTTGCCCACAGATTACTTGCGCTGATCGGACACTCTTGTGATTCCTGGTACTGGTTAATTGGACTTACTCTGGTGTGGGCTTTCGCAAGGGGACCGGTGCGGACCACTGCCATCTTGTGGGCGTTCGCGCTTGCCAGCCTTGCGGTGATTGTGCTCGGAATCAAGTTCCTTTTGCGCCGCCCGCGTCCAGAAGGCGAGTGGGGCAGCATCTATCGCGTCACCGACCCGCATTCCTTCCCTTCGGGTCATGCTGCCCGTGCAATGACCATCGCCTTTTTGGTGCTCCAGTTTGAAAATCCTGTCTGGTTTTTCTTGATATTTGCCTGGGCTATCCTGGTGGGTTACTCCAGGGTGGCACTTCGCCTGCATTATTTTTCGGATATCCTGGTTGGCTGGCTGGTCGGCGTGTTGGGTGGTGTTCTGGCATTAAGATTCCTGCCCGTTCTTATCCAGAAGTTACCGGACATCTTTCCATTCCTAACCTGACTGTTAAAATAAACTGACCCCAGGTTGGGGTCAGTTCGAAAAGAAGAATTAGTTTCAGGCGAGAATTATTGCGCCCATGGGGGGCACGGAAAGATCGATGATTTTCTGCTGTTCGACGCTGACATGCTTGTCGCTCAGTTGGTCCTGCAGTTCAGCACCGTGTTCGAAGGCATCACCAGTAGGAAGGGTCAGTTTGACTGCCGCATCGTTGTTGTTCAGAACAACCAACACACTGTCCAGCTCGTCACGCCGCAAATAAGCCAACACGCCGTCCTGGGCAAAGATAGGTTCATAGGAGCCGGTGCGAAGCGCGGGGATGGCATGTCGGATGGTGATGGTTTCCTTGATGGCATCCCGAATTTCCACATTCCAGTCTTCTTCGCGCCAGGTGAAACTTTTGCGGCAGAGGGGATCCCGACCGCCATCGAGCCCGATTTCATCACCATAATAGATGCAGGGTGCGCCGGGATAGGTCAACAAGAAGTTGTACGCAAGTTTTAATTTGTCAACGTTGCCTTTCATCAGGCTGAGGAAGCGCGGCATGTCGTGGCTGTCGAGGAGATTGAGCTGCGCGTAGGAAAACTCTTTCGGGTAAAGTTCGAGCAATTCACTTGTGCGATGCGCAAATGCCTGGGCGTCCATGGGTAGGGGTTGTGGAAGCCCCATCATGCCCTCGGCAAGTTTGTTATCAAATGTATTCCCGCCGAAAAAGCTAACGGCAGCATGTGTCAACTGGTAATTCATCACTGCGTCAAACCTGTCACCTGAATTGAGCCAATAATGGGCTTCAGTCGGAACTTCACCTACGATATAGGCATCAGGGTTGGCAGTCTTTACCACATCTCTGAATTCCTCCCAGAAACCCGTGGTTTTTATCTCAAATGGCACGTCCAGACGCCAGCCGTCAATCCCTTGATCAACCCAATACCTGGCAACATCCATAATGTAGCGGCGAACGATCGGGTTTTCGGTGTCCAGCTTAGGCAAAGCAGCCAGGTTCCACCAGCAATCGTAGTTTGGTTTTCCTTGATAGGCATTCAACGGGAAGCCGTGAATCCTGAACCAATCTATGTAAGGTGAATCCTGACCATTCTCAAGAATGTGGTTGAACGGTAAGAAGCCTCTGCTGGCGTGGTTGAAGACACCATCCAGAACGATGCGAATTCCACGCTTATGGGCGGCATCCAGCAACGTTCTTAGAGCTTCGTTCCCGCCCAAAAGCGGATCCACCGTAAAGTAGTCGTGCGTGTGGTACCTGTGGTTTGAGGCTGATTGGAAGATCGGGTTGAAGTAGATCGCATTAATTCCAAGGTCATCCAGGTAATCCAGCTTCTCATAAACCCCCATCAGATCTCCGCCTTTGAAACCGTGGATGGTGGGGAGGCTGTCCCACTTTTCGAAAAGACCTGGTTTGTTCACGCTTGAACTCCAGGCAAACCGGTCAGGGAAGATTTGATAAAAAACTGCGTTCTTAACCCAGTCTGGTGTTCGGTTGTTGTACTCTGTCATGTATCTCCAATAAGGGACAAAAGATAGTTGTTGTGCCAACCATCCATTATACTTGGAGTGATGATTTTTGCTACATCTTTTCATAGGTATTTGTTAATAAAATCATGACAATAGTTAGTATTTTTGGCAAATCGGGTGTGATCTACGGGAATTTTGTGTACTGCGGCTACAGTATTATCATACAACTTAGACAATGAGTAAGGAAAGGAAAGCAAGCAATGGACAACCATAAAGGTTAGAGCACCAACTCAACCCAAATGGAGGAACCAGATCCTGCTATGAATACGATAACACAAGAAATGAAATACAGACAGTCGATTGTAAAATATGCTCTGGCCAATGGCGTCAAACGGGCGAGCCGGAAATACAACAAATGCAGGTCCTATATCTACTTCTGGTTAGGGCGATATGATGGCAGCTTGGAATCGCTAGCCAGCCAGTCGCGCAGACCTCACCACCACCCCAATGAACACACATCTGAAGAGCTGCGTTTGATCCATCAAATGAGGCAGAAGAACCAGGAAACAGGCTTGTATGAGTTCTGGTTCAAATTGCGGGAGCGAGCGTATACCCGCAGCGTGAGCAGTCTGTTCCGGGTGATGGGAAGGGAAGGCTTGTTGGGGGCAAAAAAGAAGATCCAGAAGAAGTATCAGCCAAAACCGTACGAAGCCATGCAATATGCTGGGCAACGCGTACAGATTGACGTCAAAGTGGTACCAGCTTATTGCATCAAGGACAAAACCTGGAAACAGTATTACCAATACACCGCCCTCGATGAATATGGCCGTCTCAGATTTCTTGAAGCCTATCAACAGGCCAATACCGGGTCTTCCGCCGGTTTTGTGCAGAAACTGGTCTGTCACTCCAAAAGACACGAAATCAAGATCGAGACCATTCAAACAGACAATGGCTCAGAGTTTACGGCTTACTACAACCGTAATGACCACTCCCAATTGTCTTTGTTTGAGCAAACTTTAGAGATGTTCAGGATCCAACACAAACGCATCAAGCCATACACTTCCAGACACAGCGGCAAGTTGGAAAGGATCTACAGGGAAGATCAAAAACGATTTTGTGGCCACGCCGCGTTCTATTCCTTCTAGCTAGGACTTTAGAACCCAACTAAAAAGTCACAATTATCGCTCTAACCGGATACCTATGAAACCCTTGGGTTTCGTCCCCCCAGTTTCTTTTTTAGCTCAGAGTGTTCAATATGCTTGACAATCCTACACTACGGGAATTTTGTGTACTGGGGGAGGGTTGCAAGACAAGTGGTTTTGAATTATTCTTTAAGAGGGAATGGTAAAGTCCCGGTGGGCTTCCTGGTCTTCAAAATCAGTGTCGGGTCGGTAAGAGCCGTCGTGGGTTCGACTCCCATCCATTCCCGTTTATGATGGAAAAAAACATGAACAAGGTCAAACTACTCCTGCTGATTTTGCTGAGCACGCTGGTTATTATTAACGCCTGCGCGCCAGTAACCCCGACCCCAACTATTCCCGCGACGCGAACGCCTACTCCTCAACCGCCCACCGCGACTCCCGCGCCTACCAGCGAGCCCACCCTCGTGGTGGACCTCCAGGCTTTACGCGGGAAAGAAGTGAAGGTAGCCTATCCCTGGGCCGTGGACAAGAACCGGTTCAATCAATTAATTGATGACTTCAACCTGACCAATGCTTGGGGAATCCAGGCAGTAGCGGAATTTTGTGAAAACGATGCTGTCATGGCCGAAGCGTTGTTACAGGCAGGTGTGGACGCGGATGTCTTGATTGGAAAAACGTACGACCTGCGTAATCCGCAAAACCAGATTTCATATCTGGATCTCAACAGGTACATCAACGATCCGACCTGGGGAGCACTCAAGGCGTACCGTTCTGGCTCTCCTTTTGAGGTTTTCGCGCCACAACCGAACGAATCCTCGCCGCGTTTTTCACTGCCACTGGCCTTTGACGCGGGCTTGATCTACTACCGCACCAGCTGGGCGAAGGAACTCGGTATTGAGGCGGTTCCGACTACCTGGGATGATTTCGCCAGCCAAATGCAACTTGGCTTGAAGATTAACATCGAGGATAATCTTTGGGGTAATAATGGCACAGGCGGTCTGCTTCTTTCCAAATCAGTGCTTTCCGCGCAAAGCTGGTACGCTGCCTTTGGTGGTACCTACAGCCTGGAAAACCAGGTTTTGCAGCTCCAGGATGCCGCGCTTGACGCTTCTTTTCGGACACTGAAACAAGCTTATACCGATGACACCTCATGGGTCGGTCTGGAACCCACGCCTTACCAGTATTTTGCAGATAAATACGCCCTCGCCTATGAGGGTACTTTGAGCGAACTCAATCAGCAAGCGGATTTCTTGCCGGAAAAAAGCGCGGGACTCAATTGGGAATCCATTCCTTATCCGACAGCTGACGGAAGCGGCTCGATCGCCTTGGAATCGATCAGCGTGGCAATTAACGCTGCTGATACTGAAACAGCTCTGGCAGCATGGTTCTTTGTCCGATGGTTGTTGCAGTCCACCCAGCAGGTCAGGTTGGTGGAATTGAACGGACTGTGGCCTGCTACAGGGCATCCGGCTGTGGTCGCTCCAGATTACGCTGCCGTACATCCCGCATGGGCATCCGCCCTGCGGAAGGGTGTCCGTCTGACGCTCGCGCCGGAAGAAGCACAATGGGGGATCAACCGCTATGTTTTACAGGACGCCTACTTGCGGGTTTATGGTCTCGAACCTGAGTATTTCTCCAGCATAATTGACGTGCTCAAACAGACCCTGGCTGAATATCCTGCGAGGCAGCCTTGAAGAATTCCCCTGTTGTGAAAATTTACTCCGATGGCGCTTGTTGGGGTAACCCGGGTCCTGGTGGATGGGCAGCAATCCTGATCACCCCCGGGCATAGAAAAGAAATTAGCGGAGCTGAACCTCAGACAACAAACAACCGCATGGAGATCACTGCTGCTCTTGAGGCATTGAAGGCACTCAAAGGGCCTTCAGTTGTCCAGTTTTACACTGACTCGAGCTACCTGGTAAATGCCGCCACCGCTTGGCTACCGGGTTGGAAAGCCCGCGGTTGGAAGCGGAAAGACGGCGTATTATTGAACGCGGATCTATGGCAGGAGCTTGATCGCGAAATGGCTAAACACCAGGTCAGCTGGACCTGGGTGAAGGGACATGCGGGCAACCGCTACAATGAATGGGCGGATGAACTGGCAACGAAGGCTATTCGAAAGCTTGATCTTTGATCAGGCAACAGGATAGCCGATTTCAGCCAAAGCCGCTCTAAGCTGCAAATCAGTTGCGGGGGAGTCAAACTCGACCGTGACCGACTTACTGGTAAGGTCGACGTCGACTTTGTTGACGCCCTGAAGTGGTTGAAGTGCTTTCTGAACATGCAATACGCAGTGGTTGCAGCTAATATTTGGAACAGAATAACAAACGGTATTCATGGTAGTTTCCTTTCGTATTACTTGATTTTAGTAGGGACAAAATCAATGTCAACATCTAACATTAACCAACAATATTTGAGAATAGCCAAGGGCTTTCTGTTGGATATGGATGGAACCTTTTTTCTCGGTGACAACCTTCTGCCTGGTGCGCTTGAGTTGCTGGAGTTGTTCAACCGGAGAAAATTGCCTTTCAGTTTCCTGACCAACAACTCTTCCCGCAGCAAACAGGATTACATCCGCAAGTTGATGGGGTTGGGGGTCAGGGAGGAAGATGCCCGTGTCTACACAGCTGGTGACGCAACAATAACCTATCTCAAGAAGCGCCATCCAGGCAAAAAAATCTATTTGCTTGGAACTTCAAGCTTGGAGGAAAGCTTCAGAGCTTGCGGAGTCGAGCTCAACGAATTTAAGCCGGATGTGGTTGTGATAGGTTATGACACCAGTCTGACCTACGAGCGGTTGAGCGCTTTTTGCCGTTTCGTGCGCCAGGGAGTGCCTTATATCGCCACTCATCCGGATGTGAATTGCCCATCGCCCGAAGGACCAGTGCCTGATATTGGCGCGATGATGAGCCTGGTGGAGGCTTCCACCGGACGGAAAGCCGATATGGTGATCGGCAAGCCCAACCCTGGGATCGTGAACGCCCTGGCGGAGGAGTGGGGGAAAAGCCCCGAAGATTTGGTCATGGTCGGCGACCGCCTCTACACAGACATTGCTCTCGGTCAAACGGCAGGCGTTCGAACCGTGCTGGTGTTGAGCGGCGAGACAAAACGTGAGGATTTGGTAAAAGCAATTCACCAGCCAGATCTGGTTTGCGAAAACCTGGCAGACCTGGCTCGGTATCTAATCTAACAACTGAGGCTTTGGAGGAAGAATGGAAAATTTTGGTGGTGTTTTTGGTTTGATTGGTCTTCTCAGCATAATTTTTTTGGCATCACGTCCGATCTTGCAGGCAGTGGTTGAGCAATTTCGCAAGAGTGGAAAGTCTTTACCGAGTTGGTTTAAAAAGATATTCCAATTTGTGAACAAGAATCATCGCTACATGGGTTTTGTGGCGGTGGGTGCGATCATAATCCATTTCATTCTGCAATACACACGTTATGGCGAAGTGCCTGTGGCGGGGTTGGTCGCTGGTTTGGCTTTAGCATCACAGTCTGTCCTGGGCTTCGGGCTGACCAAGCAGAAAGATAAAGACCGCCGCAAAAATATGGCGTTATTACACCGGGTGTTGGGGATGATTATTGTCGCGGCGGTGCTTGTGCATCGTTTGAGTTAAGGGATTTTTGGTGGCGTGCCTGACCGCGGATGGCGGGTTATTGTCCCAACGAAAAGGATCCGGAGGCAGGGGCGACGCATGCGTCGCCTCTACTCTGGGCGAGTTGTAGGTCATGTTGCGCAGTTCAACCTGACGTTGTAAACCTCAATTTTATGAGGACTTTACTTGCCAACGTTTGTGATTTCATGTTCAACCCTATTCGCTTTGCTCAAGGGCAGGCAGAAGAACCTGACCTATGCGTAACGGGTGGCGGGTAGCTAAAGGGGACTAACTCAACAGGCAAAGATACCGAGATAGGACAGACCCCTGTGCCTGACCGCGGATGGCAGGTAGCCACGGGGGTTTACGCCTACATGAGGTTAATCGCATGCGCGAGTAGATTGTCGTTTCTTTTGTGACTGGGAAATTAAATAAAAAGAGGCGACGATGGGATTTGAACCCATGATGAGAGTTTTGCAGACTCTTGCCTTGCCACTTGGCCACGTCGCCGTAAAAACAAAGCTGATATCGCTACCGGTATCAGCTTTGAACGAAGCGGGCGATGAGGCTCGAACTCACGACCTTCTCCTTGGCAAGGAGACGTTCTACCAATTGAACTACACCCGCAGGTTTTTTTCTCAGCCTCTAAGGGACCGAAGTTCACAGATTTTAGCATATGCATTTTGAATTGTCAAATGAAATTTGGAATGCGATTGTGGGAGGGTCAGGCTAAGAGGACCAAGCTCATTATTTGCTGGTTTTAAGCAATGATGTTTCGTGGTGATCACGGAGAGAAACCAAAAAACCAAACTTGACCAATTTTGTATTACAATTTTTCACCAGAAAATAACTCCGGAGGAATTCTAATGAGCAATACAATCGATGATCTGAAAACTGCCTTTGCCGGCGAGAGCCAGGCTTTTCAGAAGTATACAGCTTATGCCAAAAAGGCAGCCGCAGATGGCTTGCCCAATATCGCCAAGCTTTTCGAAGCAACAGCGCAGGCAGAACTGACCCATGCCGCTGGACACCTCAAAGCGCTCGATAAAATCCAGAGCACCCTTGACAACTTGCAGGATGCCATCGACGGCGAGACCTACGAATTCACTGAAATGTATCCTCCCATGCTGGAAGAAGCCACCGCCCAGAGCCATAAAGCCAGGGTGATGTTTGGTTACGCCGTGGCTGCTGAAGAAGTGCATGCCAATCTTTACCAAAAAGCGCTCGAAGCCGTGCGGGAAGGCAAAGACCTTGAGGTCACAGACTTCTACCTCTGCCCTACCTGCGGCTATATTGAACTCGGAGCACGCCCGGAACACTGCCCGATCTGCAACCTGAAAGGTGAGAAATTTTTGCACTATCAGGCATAAATCAGGCTGAATTTTACGATTTAGGCGCGCCTGCCGTCCTTACGGTGGGCGCGCATGATGATAATCTTAGTGGGGTGATTAAACGGATCAGGGTCGGTTGGAGCATTCGCGACAATGCTCTGCGCGTAGCCAGTTACATCCTGCGGTACAGAAATAATCTCGGAAATTTCCAGGTAACCGTCAGCAGTTAATTTCCCGACGCTTTCCATCAACTCGTTGCCAGGCAAGAACAGGGCGTTGTTGATCGCCACCAACCAGCCTTCATGACCGATCAACGGACGCACTTTATTTACCAGGCCGTGCCAGTTCTGCAGCAGATCCACTCTGCCGCGGTGTGTCTTCGAGAAAAGCGGCGCATCCAGGATGACGCAGTCGAAAAGCTCCGATCGGTTTTTGAAACCAGCAACCATCGGATAGAAATCCTGGCTGAGGGTGGTCATTGCCCCGGTGAATTGATTCAGAGACTGAGAGCGTTTTGCCACTGCCAGAAAATTGGGGTTAAGATCGGTCTGAATAACTTCTCTCGCGCCGCCAGCCAGGGCGGCGATACCGAGCGCGCCGGTGTAGGCAAAGCAATTCAGAACTCGCGCGTCTTTCATCTGCTGGCTGAGCCACAAGCGCAGGTTGCGGGTGTCAGGATAGAAGCTGGAGTCCTGGTTGAGCCTGAGATCCAGCGCGTAGTTCACCCCATTTTCCTCGACTAGGTTAGAAACTTGCTCACCAAGAATCAATACACCCTGGCGTAATTTGAAATCCTCGGCATGGCGTTGTTTAAGCAGAGCGCTGCTCACAAAACGCAAGGCCTCGGAATAGAATTGCGCTATCGCCTGGTGAAATCCGGGGCGAGATGCTACTTCCCGATCATGGTCGGAGATAACCAGGGTGTTGGCAAAGAGGTCAACCGTTAGTCTCGGAAAGCCTTCATAGAACCCATTAAACAGCCGCATGGTATTGGTAGCCTTGAGAGAACCGTCATTTAGCCTGAAATCCAGGCAATCCCCGAGTGTTCTCCGCAATTCAGCAGGTGAAAGATTGGGATATCTATCCAATAATTTGCTCATGATTTACAATTGCTCTTAAACTAATCTTATCACCAGAGAGAAACCATGATCCTCGATAAATTCGCCCAATTCAATCCCATCATTCAAGCTCTGTTGGGCACTGCCTTTACCTACGCCATGACAGCCCTTGGCGCTGCCGGGGTTTTCCTCGGTAAAGAGATCAATCGCAAGTGGCTGGATGCCATGCTTGGTTTTGCTGCGGGCGTCATGATTGCCGCGAGTTATTTTTCCCTGCTGGCTCCTGCCATCGACATGTCTGAAAGTTTGGGTGTCCCGTCCTGGTTCCCGGCCGTGATTGGTTTTCTGGCAGGGGGTGCATTTCTCTTGCTGGTGGATAAACTCCTGCCGCACCTTCACCCAGGGGAGGATCAGCCGGAAGGTGTCAAGAGTTCGTGGCAGCGCAGCGTTTTGCTGGTTGTGGCAATCACACTGCACAACATCCCTGAAGGGCTGGCGGTGGGTGTGGCGTTTGGTGCCGCGGCAGCCGGCATCGATGGCGCAAATCTCAATTCGGCGATTGCATTGGCACTGGGTATCGGTATCCAAAACTTCCCTGAAGGCATGGCGGTTTCAATGCCGCTGCGCGGTGAAAACGTCAGCCGAAAAAAGGCTTTCCTATTGGGGCAATATTCTGGCATGGTGGAACCGATTGCGGCGGTTATCGGCGCTTGGGCGGTGTTGTCCATTCGCGGTCTGCTCCCATATGCCCTGGCATTTGCCGCCGGCGCGATGATCTATGTGGTAGCAGAAGAATTGATCCCGGAGGCGAAACGTTCGGCAGGTGATCACTCCGATGTGCCAACCATTGCGGTCATGCTCGGGTTTGCAGTCATGATGCTGTTGGATGTGGCTTTGGGTTAGATCCCGGGTTTTTGCCAGACCTGGTACAAGCCCAAATTGCCTTCCTTGCCGTCTGAAAAGAACTCATGCTGGAGAAGCAAACCCTGCGATTCTCCCAACGCGCGTAATTCTGAGGGGGAGAAGTGGTGGACGTAGCGCAGCCTGGCCGGCTTGCCCGGGTCAGCTCGCCAATCCATCAAAAGATCTTGTTCGTCCACATATTCTGCCTCGATGTCCGCTGGATTCCACGGCACCAGGTGTTTTTCGAGGCGTTCATTTCCCAATACTTGCCAACAGGAAAGAAAAAAGCGGCCACTTGGGCTGAGTTTGCTACTGATCGTGGAAAAGAACTGCCGGTGCAGATCAGCACCGGGCAGGTGGTGAAGCGTCGCGAATGAACAAATGGTGTCTGCCGGGTTGACCAATTCCATCCAGTTCGGCTCAGCCAGCGAGCCCTGCAAGAAAACATAGCTACCGGTGGAGGCGTCCTGAGTGGATGCTGCTGCCTGTTCCAGGAAATAAGCGTTTTCGTCAACGCCAATATAAATCCCACAAAAACCTTTGCTCTTGAGCAGTTCTGCCAGGTTCCCATTACCGCAGCCCAAATCCAACAGCACTTTGCCCTGCAAAATACGGGGCAGCAAATGCTGCACGCCAGGTTGCACGGTGTGCCGCGTGGCAGCGAAAGATTGCGCGTAGGTAGCATAGAAATCCTGGTTCAGACGCAGGAGCTTTTCGACCATTTCGGGTTGCATATGCTGATTTTATCAGTAACTTTGGCATTCTCGATCGGGTGGTTTTGAACGCGAATTTTGAGTGCACATCGTAAGACTTGAATGAACGGAGAAAGCAAAACAAACAGAGGCTGCCCTTGAGGGCAGCCTCCAAAAGCGATATTTGGTAGATTGTTACTTTATTGTCAGCGGTAAATAGATGCCATAACCGGTGAAGGTCTCGGCGGATGCCGGAATGACCAGAGATCCATATTCAAAGTATGCATTGTTCCAGATAGTGTAATTGAGCACCGTGGATGTGGCATCAAAATCGATGTGAAGGTTGGGAATTTCAATGCCTTCAATGCGAAAAGCCATATCTTGTTGCGATGGCCCAAGAACATTCCATGGTTGCCAAACTGAGCCGTAGCCAAAATCACCTCCAGGGTTAACAAATTGGGCTGTGTGAAGGTTAAGAGTGTCTGCTGCTTGCCTGCCAAATTGCCCATAGGGAGTGAAGAGCATACTTGGGTAGAACACTAACCAATAGTGACCTGCTGGCAACAGAATTGGTTCATCGAGGTCCAATTGGGTATTTGACGGATAACCGCTCCAGCCATTTGTGATGGTGATTTGTGGATCTGTTGGAGGTAAGGTATAGGACCAAACCGGTAATGCTCCAGTACCGGAAGGATTACCCGCAGGCATCCCACCATCATCCGCGTAGATCAAAAAGGTTAACCAAGAAGCATTAAAAAGCGTGGAAAAGCCATTCCAGCCATCGCCCGGGACAAAAATCGTATCTATCAACCAGGGTGCATTTACCAGAAAATCATCTGCCAGGAATGATGAGTAGGTAGGAAAATCAAGGAAATCCTGGTTGACATAAGCATTTTGATTGACTGAGCTGAGAGGTTGATCCCACAAGACTGAGTCTATCGTGTAATCCAGGGTTTCGGATTTATCCACTGCTGAAGGCATGCCACTGTGGGTAGTGATATCCGTTGATGAAGAAGTTCCGGACTTTTCAGCAGGGGTCCAACCGTTCGTTTTTGCCAAATTGGGACCAAGATACCACCAGACCGTCCGCGTTGCCGGGTCGTAATCATAGAGACCAATATCAGGCGTAACAGACAAGCTGCCAGCTACATAATCAACCAGCTCCGGAACATAGTCAATGATAAATGCGGTATCACTCACCATCGGATCGACGGATATGGTGTAATGAATGTTTTGACCAGGGAAGGCGAGTTCTGTTGCTTGCTTGGTGAAGTCAGGAGCAACGCAGGCTGGACAGATGGAATTTATGAGTTTGTCTGAAAGTCCTGTCGGAGAAAAACTCCCTGACGAACCGCCCACATGATAGACCTCGTCGTTTAGAGTCACAGCAGCAGTTCGATAAACTGAACCAGTCTCAAGAAGACCGCCATCTACCCACACGCCTTCGGTAACATCAAAGTACCACGTCTGGTTGATTAGAAGCCAATTATTCGCGCCAGCCACCACCCACAACTTTTCTCCACCAGGTGTCATTTGCTGGGCATAACCCATCCCCCATAAGCTAACCGGAAGCAAGCCCAGATCTGCGTTTTCATCGTTCCAAACTTCGGTATTGAGATCGTAACATTGGGTAGATGACAGTTCAACGTTAGCGTTATTGTTTCCACCAGCTACACAAAGCAGTCTATGAGAGTCTGAAGGGCGGGTGAAGAGGAAGGCTGCATGAAAGTCGCGAATACTCGCAAAAGCTGGTAATTCAGTCAGCCATGCGTTTGAAATCACATCGTATACATAAACCGTAGCCAGATTGCCGCCGCCAGGTGCTGTAGCTCCACCAGTCATATAACAGAGTCCAGTGTCGGTGTCTCCCACCCAGGATGGTGCCCAGATGCCAGCGTAGGGTGGAGGAGTACCGCCTGGGGTCTCTGGGGTCCAGATGTTGGTGTCCAAGTTGTAGCTCCATAAACCTGTATACGCGCCTGCGGCATCACCATAAAGAAAGACTTCGTTCCCCATCTGGCAGCCTGTGCGCGGATAACTTACCCCTCCCCATGGCGGTGACGAGTCGGGAATCACGGACCACGTGTCGAGGTCGGGATCGTAAGCGGAGACACCATACGTGGAACCATAGCCGACAATGCTCCAAACCTTACCATCGTGTGCTGCTAACACATTATCCATTAGGGCAAGGGGATTGGTTTCGATAGACTGCCATTCGTGCAATTCAGAAAATACTTCATAATAGATGGTCGACGAATCCGAGTATGTGCCGTCAGAAACGCTCAGCGTGGCAATGTACTCTCCGTCATCTGCGCAGATGTGAGGGTCGAGGAAAATGTCGAAGTTAGTGGTCGCGCCGTCCGCTAATGTTATCTGACCGGGTCCAATAATTTCTCCGGCGAAGTCTTTGTCGTAGTTGATGTCAAAGGTAGCCTCTGCACCGGTGAAATTGGTAAGGGTTATTACGTGAAACTGAGCTTCGCCGTGGCAGCCTGAGGTTACGATTTCTTCCGGTTCCAAAATTACCTGAGGAACCTGCTCACAAATTGGCACTGCAGCCACGGGATTTGTCATCTCATCGCAAGGATTTTGACCTGCAGGAGTATACCCATCGCTGCTGCAAGGATTATGCGGCGCGGTTCCATATCCGTCGCCATCAAAAAACCAGGACGTTGCCGCATTAGGAGCAGTACCGGCTGGAGTCACATCCACGCAGTAGGTTGCCACACAGTGATCAGCAGTGGATTGATAACGCGCGTGAGCAAGATTGACTTCGTAAGGGGAAGTTTGGAAAGTCCAGCTAAACGAACCCCAGGTTCCAACATCACAGACTGGTGTTCCTTGAACGTAAACGTTGGACACCACCCAATCCGAGGGGAATTTAAGCCAGTGGTTATAGACGTATTCATAATCATTAGTGAAAGAATCTGATTTGAAGCAGAAGGTCTGAGGTATGCCGGGGTCGTAACAAGTGTCACCCCCGGCAGTTGGGTCAAATGTAACATTACTCCCAGAGAGCGAGCCAATTCCCGAACGGTTAATGTCCGGAGTTGGAGCGATTCCGGTACTGATCTCATTTATTGGGGGTACATCTTTATCAAGATGAGGCTGAACTATGGGTGAGGCAATAGAGTCTTTGATTGGGAGCAAGCAAAGCACCAATATCATGACAACCGTGAAAACCTTTTTGGCAGGCATCGTCATCTCCTTTAATTGTGTTTGGCGAATTTTATTGCTCAGTCAGATTGGGTAAATGGCTTTACTTGGCTTAGCAAATTACCCTTTTGTCAGCATAGGATTGTTAGTTTTGCTAACAAGCCTGGTAGAAAAATCTACCAAGAGGACCCAAGAACAAAGTTGATAAACAATAATTGTTGGATTAATCATAGTATAGCAAAATAAATAAAAAATTCAATAATTTACTAAGGAAAATAATTCGCAAAAGTGCCTTTTCTAGAGTAAATCCCAATTTCTTTGATTTCTCGAAGCTGGAATAGTCAATAAGTGTGCTTCCCGGGATCATCTGTTAGCTCAAACAAATGCATCGCGGTCTGAAATCTACCAATGAGGGCAGCGGCATGCTCTTTTCCTGCAAAAATGCCAATGACAATACCATGCGGTAGAATTGAAATCCATGACAACATCAAGCGAACGCGAACAATGGCAACGGAAGCGCCAGTATTCTCCCCAGGAGCTTGAACTCGCACTCAAAGTGCTCGAATCCGTACGGGCTGGGGCTGAGGTGCGCCAGGCTCTACGGGCAAATCCACTCCCCGAAGGCAGGGGGTTCCTCGCCAAGCATACTTTGGTGGCTGCTTACCGGCGTATGGTGGAATCGGCTGAGTGGGAGGAGGATCCGGTTTTGCTGGCAAAAATCCGGATGAAGCCAATCCGCACCCTTTCAGGCGTGACTACCATCACCATCCTTACCAAACCTCATCCTTGCCCGGGGGAATGCATTTTTTGCCCCAGTGAGGCGGGACTGCCGCAATCGTACCTTTCAGATGAGCCGGGCGCTCGACGCGGTGTGGAAAACCACTTTGACCCGTACCTGCAGGTCAGCTCGAGGCTCAAAGCCCTCCACGAAGTGGGTCACCCGACCGAAAAGATCGAGCTGCTCATCCTGGGTGGGTCCTGGTCTGCGTACCCATCCGATTACCGAGAGTGGTTTGTACGGCGCTGTTTTGAAGCGCTTAACGAGGAAAATCCTCTGGATGACCAGGGTTCCGTCCCCCTGGCGGAGGTGCAAGCACGCAATGTTAATGGTGTCCACCGCAACGTTGGGCTGGTGGTAGAGACCCGACCAGACCTGGTTACCCGCGAGGGATTGCTGGAGCTGCGACGGCAAGGTGTCACCAAGATCCAGATCGGCGTGCAAAGCATGGATGACAACGTTCTGCTTCTGAACCGCCGCGGTCACACCGCAGCCGATGCTGAAGAAGCGGTCGCCCTCGTGCGTGCGGCAGGTTACAAAGTGGTGCTGCACTGGATGCCCAATCTGCTCGGGGCTACCCCCGAAAGCGATCGGGAGGACTTCAAAAGGTTGTGGCGCGAGGGTGGATTGCAGCCGGATGAGCTCAAGATTTATCCCTGCCAGCTGCTTGAATCCGCAGAACTCTATCGATATTGGCTGGCGGGCGATTACCATCCGTATTCGGAAGATACTTTGATCTCACTGATCGCGGATGTAAAGCTGGATGTGCCCCGCTTCTGCCGCATCAACCGCGTCATTCGGGATATTCCCTCGCCACTGGTGGTGGAAGGCAATCGCAACACCAGCCTTCGGCAGAATGTCGCACTCCTTCTGCAGCAGCGCGGGCAACAGTGCCAATGCATCCGCTGCAGGGAAATCCGGTACGGCAAGGTAGATCCCGAGTCCCTGGTGCTGACGGACCAGGTTTACCTGGCAGGTCAGGCGGAAGAGCATTTCCTGTCCTTTAACACGCTTGATGACAAAATCGTCGGCTTTTTGCGGCTCTCCCTGCCACAGGCAGAAACTATTCCCGTGATACCTGACCTTCACCAGGCAGCCATCATCCGCGAGGTGCATGTGTATGGGCAGTCACTCGAAGTGGGGGCGGAACAGGCTGGCGCAGCCCAACACATTGGTCTGGGCAGCCAGCTGCTGCTTGAGGCTGAACGCATTGCCAGGGAACGCGACTATCAGGGTTTGGCGGTTATTTCTGCGGTTGGCACGCGGACATATTACGTCGAAAGGGGTTTTGAGCTCGGGGAGCTTTACATGCGCAAGTCCCTCGAATAAAAAACCGCTGGTGTGTGGAACGCCAGCGGTTTCGAGCTAATCTGATCCTAACCCTTGCTATGGGGAATGTACGGCAGTATTTTTGCAGCAAAGTTGGCAGCGTTTACCGATTGCAGCCAGACCTTTCCGGGACCCTGAACAACGCTCAGGAATAACCCTTCACCACCAAAAATCACATTGGTGAATCCTTTGACTGTTTCGACGTCATAGAAAACGCGGGATTCAAACAGAGCAATGTTTCCGGTGTCGACCTTGAGACGTTCACCAGGTGCGAGATCCTTTTCGACCACGGTGCCATCCAGTTCAAGGAACACGATGCCGCGACCGCTCAGCCGCTGCATAATGAAGCCTTCACCGCCAAAAATGCCAGCTTTTAGCTTGGTTACATAAGTGGAGAGCTCAATGCCGGGAGTCGCGCACAAAAAGGCGGATTTCTGGGCGATATAATCTTTGCTGCCATCCAGTTCAAGAGCGATGATGGCTCCAGGGAATGAAGAAGCCAGGGTCATTTCGGCTCCGCTGGCAAGAGCGGTGTAGGTGGCCATGAACAGGGACTCACCGGAAAGCACACGTCCGAGCCCTTTCATCAAACCACCGCGTACGTTGGTCTCCATCCTGAAATTATCGGTCATCCAGGTCATGCCACCTGACTGTGTGAAGATGGCTTCGTTGGCTTCAAACTGCAAGCTTACTGCGGGTAACTTGTCACCAAAAACCTTGTATTTCATAATAGTCCTTTCACTATTGCAGGAATTTTAATAATTCTATAAAAATTTGAAAAGAATGAGCTTGTACGATGCACAAGCTTTTTTATTGATTTGTAATTAGGCTAATTATCGCTGACGGGTTCATCCGCGGCAGGTAGCGGATTGGTATCGTCTTCCTTTACCGGATGCGGAATTACAGGGATGGCATAGCGCTGTTCGATGCGGGTCAGCATGTCCACCCGACGTTGGTGGCGCTCGCCCTCATAAGAGGCGTTCAACCAGCCTTCGGTGATCAGGGTCGCCAAACCGCTTGCCACCACTCTCGCTCCCATGCAGAGGACGTTGCTGTTGTTGTGGCGCTTTGAGAGGATGGCAGAATAAGGTTCGCTGCAGGCTGCAGCCCGAATATTGGGGATCTTATTGGCCGCGATTGACATGCCAATTCCAGTACCGCAGATCAAAATGCCACGGTCAAACTCCGAGGAGAGGATCGCTTTGCAGACAATCTCAGCAATACGCGGATAGTCGCAACTTTCCTGGGTGTGGGTGCCAAAATCCTCATAGGGGATCATGCGACTGTCAAGGTAAGCCTTGAGAGCTTCCTTCAATGCCAGGCCGGCGTGGTCAGATCCGATTGCGATTTTCATAGACACCTCTTCTTATTGGGTTGATGTTATTATACCGAATTCCAGACTTGATTTTCGAGATCCATACAAAACGCACAGTGTTTAAGCATCCTTGGTTCAACTTGACAAAACCAGCAGAATCGGTAAGAATTAAACCGACCGGTCGGTTTATTCCCACTTGGAGGGCTATGCAAAACAAAAAAACATCCCGTGAAAAAATACTCCAATCTGCAGTGCAGCTCTTTTTGGAGGAAGGTTTTGAAGCAACTTCTGTAAACGACATCTGCAAACACGCAGGGGTGAGCAAAGGTTCCTTCTACCACTACTTTGAGACCAAGCAAGTATTGTTCCTGACTCTGATGGAAAATTGGTCCAGCAGGGTGATGCAGTCCATACTGGGGAATCCCATTTCTGTGGATACCAACGTAAGAGACGTGTTGATTAAAATGCCTTATCAATTCAATATGGCTTTTGCGGCGGTTCCAAGAGGTTTCCCGATGCTGGTCGATTTCTGGCGGCAAGCCATGTCTGATCCAGCGATTTGGAAAACGGCAATGGAACCATATCGATACTTCATGGGTTTTTTTATGAGAATTATCGAAACTGGTCAACTCGATGGATCCATTCGAAAAGACATTGACAGTGAAATCCTTGCCCGATTGCTTGTGGCGGTTTCCATGGGTTATTTACTGGAAGCCGCTTTTAACCAAGAAAAGGCTGACTGGTCCGCGTTGACTTCGGAAGGGCTATCGTTACTACTGGATGGTATTGGAGGATAAGAATGATTTTAGTTACTGGTGGGGCAGGGCATCTCGGCAACGTGCTTGTTCGTGCCTTGCTTGACAGAGGTGAAAAAGTACGCGTTTTAGTTCTGCCTGGTGAGGACGTTTCTTCGTTGGAAGGGCTCGATTGTGAAAAAGTGGAAGGGAATGTTCTCGACCCTGACAAGTTGCGTCTGGCAATGGAGGGAGTGGACCTGGTCTATCACATGGCAGGATTGGTTGGGATCACTCTTGATCAAAATGACCTGATGTACAAGGTCAACGTGGAAGGAACACGAAATGTAATCGATGCCTGCCGCGCGATGGGTGTGCGACGTATGGTCTATACTAGTTCCATCCATGCCCTGGGTCGCCCCATGGAAGGTACCATAATTGATGAGACCATTGCGTTCGACCAGGAGAATCCCTCCGGTGCATACGACCGAACCAAAGCAATAGCTTCAGCTCTCGTTCAGGAGGCTGCGAAAAATGGTTTGGAAACAGTGATAGTTCTACCCACTGGGGTGATTGGACCTTGTGATTTTCGCAGATCTGAAATGGGTGAAATGTTGCTAGTATGGATGCAAAAAACCCCATCTATTGCCATGGATGGCGCATTTGATTTTGTAGATGTGAGAGATGTTGCAGAAGGGCATATCCTGGCTGCTGAACTCGGTCGAAGCGGAGAAGCTTACCTGCTTTCGGGAACTCGGGTAACAGTCAGGAATTATCGTCAATTAGTCCAGCAAGCGGCTGGGATCCGTTCACATGAAATTTGGATCCCGGGCTGGTTTGTTAAGTTCATTACACCGTTGGCTGAGTTTTATTACAGGATCACCCGCACACGTCCCCGGATTACCAAGTACTCAATCGAGACTCTGCAAAGTAATTCCTGCATAACCTGTCTCAAAGCAGAAACTGAATTGGGTTATCGCCGGCGTCCACTTCGCGATACGGTCGCAGATACAGTCCATTGGTGGCGTGAGAATCAAAAGCGTATAAAGCCATCATTACGGAAGAGCTCGCTCTAACGTTTTTGTTACGCGGTTTTCAACTGTTATTTGCCAAGAGGACCAAATCCCCACTCGAGCCAGCTGCGTACGGTTCAGCCCCAAGATTGCCGTAGAGCCTGATATTGCTAAAACCAAGAGTAATAAGTTCCTGGCTCAATTTTACTGAAAAAATCGGTAATAGGTGGGTGGAGGTTAATTGGGTATGCCAGGGAGCGTTAGCTTTTCGATGAAGCGATAGGATATTGAACTGGATCCTGCCATCCGTTTCAAAATCGTAAAATCGTAGAAAAAGCCATTCTGTTGTGCCATCCCAAACAGTCTGTGGCTCCATCCAACGCTTTTTTTCCCCCATGATCAGGTCAAAATTCCGTATTTGAAGCAGGAGTAAGCCACCTGGTCGGAGGAGATCTCTAAGGTCTATCAGGGCTTTTTCCAGGTCTGCTTCAGACGTCACATGGGGCAGGGAATTGCCGAGGCACAGAACCGCATCAAACTGGCCAGGCTGCCGGAAGGTGTCGCTGATCCCCCCGAACCCTGCTGTTCGGAAGGTCACTTGCATTCCAGCTGCCCTGGCGTTGGCATCCGCCACGCTGACCATCTCTGGAAATAGATCCGAACCCGAAACTTGAAATCCAAGATTAGCCAGTGCGATGGCATGATGCCCTGTGCCGCAGGCGGTGTCCATGACCTGAATTTGGGAGGGGTCCGCTCCGAGTTTGCGCAGTTCTTGTTCCAAGAATGGAAGTTCGTAAGCGAGGCGATTTTCCCAATTGACGAAATAGTCATAGATCGAGGCGAGTTTATCGTACATGCTAAGCTCCTTTGAGGGGTTGGCAGTGAGGGCAGAAGTGAGTCCCTCTTTGACCAACAGTGGTTTTGTTGATCGGTTGCCCGCAAGAGGGACATGGATTGTTGGTTTGTTGATAGACCTGGAAATGGTTCTGGAAATCTCCCCCACGATAGACCCAGTCTATACTGGCGCCGTTGGCTTCAATTCCGTAAGCCAGGGTGAGCCTGATTGCCTCCAGGAGGCGGGCGGCACTTTCGGGGTCAATGGTTTCGCTTTTCTGGAGCGGGTTTATGCCCGCGCTAAAAAGGGCTTCATCGGTATAAATGTTTCCCAACCCAGCCAGGAAATGCTGATCCAGCAAGAGAGGCTTGATAGCCCGCTTCTTCGATTGCAGCATTTCATGGAATGTCCCCGGTGTCAGCTTGGGATCATCAGGCTCGGGTCCCAGTGGTGCAAACAGAGAGTGTGTGTCGCTCACAAGCCATACTCTGCCAAATTTTCGCGTGTCATTGAAACTTAAGCGATACCCGGACTCAAAATCTAAAACGAGGCGGTCATGCTTCGCGAGAGGTAATTCTGACGGTTCCACCCTTAAATCCCCACTCATGCGCAGATGGATCACCAGGATCGATTCAGAGAGGGTAAAAACCAGGAACTTGGCTCTTCGACCGATCTCAAGAATCAGCTGTCCTGGCAGGAGCGTTTCAAAAGACTGTGAATCTGGTTCCTCGAGCGTCCGCTCCCAGAGCAGGCGAGCGCTTTGGACCGTCTGACCAATCAAAGACGGAGCACAATCGGTGCCCCGTCTCAAGTTTCTCACAATCGTCTCGACTTCAGGGAGTTCAGGCACTTCGCTTACTCATTGAACATTGCCCCGACGCTGGATCCTTCATTCGCCCGTTTGATAACTTCCGCCAATAGCGGACCGATGCTGAGGATGGTCAGGCGATCGCCAAAAAACGCCTGCTGTTCTGGCGACATGGGGATCGTGTTGGTGGTGATGAATTGTGTCACTGGCAGGGATGCCAGGCGTTCGGATGCGTTGGATGAGAGAACGGGGTGAATAAAGACCACGTAGACATCCTTCGCGCCATTCAACTTCGCTACCTGGACTGCCTGAACGATCGATCCGCCAGTGTCGATTTCATCATCAATCAACAAGACATCTCTTCCGTGCACATCACCAATCAGGTTTAGCGCCTGGGTGTGGTCCTTGTTGTCGATCCGGCGTTTTTCGATGAACGCCAGCGGGATATTGAGGGCTTGAGCATAACGCCTGCCTTGTTTGGCAAAGCCGAGGTCGGCTGTCAGGAGGACCGGGTTGGTGAGTTGTGGCACCTTGCCAAGCAAGTAAGGTTTCAAGATGTGGTAAGCGGAAAGCACATCGCCAGGGATATCAAAGAAACCCTGGATTTGTCCGGCGTGAAGGTCCATGGTGATGTAGCGGTCAGCGCCAGCTGTTTCCATCATTTGAGCCACTAATTTGGATGTAATCGGAACACGCGGCTGATCTTTGCGATCTGAGCGCCCATAACACATGTAGGGGAAGACCAGGGTGATGCGGCCGGCTGAATCAAGTTTTAGGGTTTGCGCCAGGATCAATAATTCCATCAGATTGCGATGCACCGGCATGGATGTTGTCTGAATGATGTAACAATCCTGCCCACGGACTGAAGAGTGCAGCTTAACAAAAAGGTTCTCGTTTGTGAACTCAACAATATCGCGGCCGCAAAGCTCAAGACCGAGATTGTCTGCAATCTCTTGCGCTAAATCAAGCGAAGCGGTGCCAGCAAAAAGACGGATATTACCATAGAGTAAACTGTGCAGGGTCTTTCCAGGGGTCATCTCTTGTTGCATTCCTTTTTAGCTTTTTATCCAATCGGATTTCAAGATGCTCATCACGTGAACATCAATGTAACGCCCATGTTTGTACTCCCCCTGGCGAAGTGTACCTTCATAAACAAACCCGGCTTTTTCATAAGCTTTCCTGGCTCTAGGATTGGTGTCGTAAACCCTCAGCCAGATGCGGTTCAGATTGAGTTCTTCGAAGCCATAGCGGCACATCGTGCGCATTGTCTCGGTGCCGAACCCCTGATTCCAATACTCTTTTTCACCAATCATGATTCCGATTTCAACAGAACGCACTTTTTGATTGATCGGGAAGAAAGAGGTGTTACCGATCACGATCCACTCATTTCCGCTCTCAGGTTGTATTTCTATGACCAGTGTGCGTTCATCAATGGGTCGCGCTTTCATAGCGTCGAACCAGCCTTCCTCTTCTACAGTCCCCATTGGGGCGTAGACTTCGAGGTTCTCAACGACTTCTGGGTCATTGATCCAACGCAGGAATTGCGGAATATCCGTTCGTTCAGCCGATCTGAGGCGAAGGTTGTGACCGTAAAGGTAAGGCATTTGTACTCCTAAGGTTCCAATCGGTTCGGACCTCTGAACAGATAAACGGCATCCCTGATGGTGGAAAGGTTGAGCATTACCATCAAAAGACGGCTCAGTCCCAATCCAAGCCCACCATGTGGCGGACAGCCGTAACGGAAGAAATTCAGATAGTTCTGGATCGGTTCAAGCGTCAGACCTTTATCAAGAGCCTGTTGCGCCAGTTTTTCATAGCGGTGTTCACGTTGGGCGCCCGTCGTGATTTCCAGTCCGCGCCCCAGCAGGTCGAAGCTTTTGGTGAGGTTGGGGTTGTCTTCGTGGAGCATGTGATAAAAAGGTCGCACGGTGAACGGCCAGTCTTTGACGAAGACAAAATCATGCCCGTATGTCTGCTTGACGTAATCGCCGAGCGCGCGTTCCGCGCCGGGGTCAAGGTCGCCTTTACGCTCAGGAGGGAGTTTGTAATCCATGCCCTTGAGGATCTGATAAGCTTCTGCCATTGTCAGGCGAGGGAAGGGGACGGTGGGTACTTCAAAATCGACATCAAAAAAGGCTTTGATCGCGTCGTGGAATTTCGCGTCAATCGCCTGGTAAACATACGCCAGCCATTTTTCCGTGAAAGCCATCACGTCTTCATGGCTGTCGATCCAGGAGATTTCAAAGTCCACGCCGGTGAACTCTGTCATATGGCGGGAGGTAAAAGAGGGGTCTGCCCGGAAAACTGGTCCAATCTCGAAGATGCGTTCAAATCCGGCTGCCTGCGCCATTTGCTTGTAGAACTGAGGTGACTGCGCCAGGTAGGCAGTGCGGTCAAAATATTCCACTTTGAAAAGTTCCGCGCCGCTTTCGCTCGGAGTTCCCATGATCTTGGGGGAGTGGACTTCGATGAAGCCATTCTCAATCCAATATTCGCGCATGGCTTGCTCGGCGCAGGTTTGAATTTCGAAGATCAGGCGGTTGCGTTCCCGCCGCAGGTCCAGGTAGCGCCAATCCATGCGATAGTCCTGGTCAGGCAGGGTATCGGCAAAGGGTTCGAATGGCAGAGGGAGTTCAGCGTTGTTATCAACATGTAAAGATTCGAGCTGAAGCTCGATCCCGCCGAGTTTGACCACCGCGTTTTCGACAACTGTGCCAGTGATCGTCAATGCGGATTCTGTACCCAGGGCAGAAATGGCTTCTGCCAGCTCGGGATTGCCTTTTTTCCAGTGAGCTATCTGCACCAGCCCGGTCCTGTCCCGCAGGATCAGGAACTGCATGCTTTTTTGATCGCGTAGGGTTTGCAGCCAGCCCTTGAGGGTGACCTGCTGACCGATTTTCGTCTTCAGGTCTTTGATGAAAGTTCTTTCCATTACGCTTACTCCGATGATTCCGATGTGTTATTCCGATTATACGCCAATAATGCGCGAACTGCTTCGTTCGGGGAAATTGCGCGTTTTTGGGCTCTTTCAACCAGGGAGTCGACTAACTCCGCGGGCACATTCTGATTGAAATCTGAAAGTAGACTCGCAATTACCTGGCGGCGAATGTTCGCGCGGATTGCTGCCTGGTCCTTGGCGTGCCATTGACCGCTTTGGCGCAAGTGGGCTGCATGAGCAAGGATAACTTCTGTCAGCTTGTCAATTCCCTGGAACTCGCAAGCCACCGTCTTGAGCACCGGTGGGATCCAACCCGACGCGGTAGTCTCGTCCACGGCTTCCGGCTGAAAATCCTGCAGGTGATGTTTTCCGTTGTTGTTAAAATTCCTGGCATAGCCCATTTCAACCATGTTTCTTAGGTAACTAACGCTTTGGTCAGCCCCAGGGCGGTCAGCTTTATTGACCACCAGGATATCCGCGATCTCGAGAATCCCAGCCTTGATCGATTGGATGTCGTCTCCCATGCCAGGGGTATCTACCACAATCGTTGTATGCGCGAGATTGACCACATCCACTTCTGATTGTCCCGCGCCTACCGTCTCAATCAGGATAAAACCGTATCCAGCGGCGTCAAAAACCTGGCTTAGGGCTTCAGTTTGCTCTGCCAGGCCTCCAAGCGCTCCTCGAGAAGCCATGGAACGGATAAAAATCTGCTTATCGTTCTGCAAATCGAGCATACGCACCCGGTCGCCGAGTAGCGCACCGCCAGTGAAGGGGCTGGATGGGTCCACGGCGATGATGGCAACTTTCTTTTCCGGTTCCCGCTGGCGCAACTCACGCGCGAGAGCGTTCACCAGGGTACTTTTGCCTGATCCAGGGGGACCAGTTATGCCAATTTTCTGGGCGTTTCCCGTTTCAAGAAAAAGCGTTTCGAGAGCAGCCAGACCGGCTTCCGTACCATTCTCAACCTGGCTCAAAATGCGAGAAAGGGCAAGTCT
>CAYSVX010000016.1:0-30518 GCA_964434665.1 uncultured Anaerolineaceae bacterium | reverse complement strand
TGGAGACCGGCACGAACGGGATGATGGAGACTACCCATCCGTTTCACGTTGGGCACAGGTGGCACGAACAGGGAGACCCCAGTAGGGAAAAGGCCTGCCTTTTCCATGGCTTTGCGGTTGACGCGGGCGTCAACCCTACGTGACAATCTTGGTAGTTCGTAGGCTGGATTGCTCAGTCTGCCCCGTGTCTTTTTGCGGGGTTGAATCTGGCAAAATTTGGAGACCTTTCCACACGCACTTCGTGCTGGGATCTTCGATGGTCAAATCCCGTGCTCGGCGATGACGCCGGCACGAACGGATTTCATTGAGCAGCACAAACTAATCTAAAGGAAAAATGCTGTTTTTGGTGGGTTGGCTATTTCGATATAAAGAAAGGGCAAGATACTGTGACGCCATACTCTTCGAGCACAATGACCCACCCTACAAGGGTTTTGTGAAGGCCAGGAAAAAACAGCCCTCCTAGTGAGCAAAGCGACGCGGCAATCTGGCGTTTTTCTTTGTCTTGTGTAGGTCGGAATGAGGACTCTTTTTCCTCACTCCGACGTTTTCAAAAAAGTCATTCTTTTATCCAATATCCCACTTAAATCCCGAATTCCGCGTTTATAATCAGCCTATGACGCCGCAACCCGATGAGATCAAATACGACCGACGCCGCAAACGACTTATGGTGCAGGTGCTGCCTGGGGGTAAGGTGGTGCTGAAAGCACCATTGGGGACTCCCAAACGCCAGATCAACAGCTTCCTGGAGCAATACGCCGGCTGGATAGCTGAGAAGCGGGCTATGATGGAGAAAATCACAGAGCAAGCAAAGGCGCACCGTTTTGTGGAAGGTGAGCTCATCTGGCTGGCAGGCAGGCAATACCCGCTCCACCTGGTCGACAAAGGATCAAAGGGGTTGTTTTTCAAGCAAGGGCAGGGGTTTTACCTGGCAAGTAGCGAACAAAAACAAGGGGCGGAGCGGCTGAAAGCCTTTTATCGCGAGCATACGCGCCAAGCGGTCACCGTCCTCGCCAACAGGCTGGCAGGGCAGTGGGGTATACAGTTCAAATCGATCCGCATCACCGGGGCAAAAACCCGCTGGGGTTCCTGCAGCCGGCAAAATTCTCTCAATTTTTCGCTGCGGCTGGCAATGGTTCCGCCGGAAGCGCTGGCGTACGTGGTGGCGCATGAACTGGCGCACACCCGTCATCACGATCATTCGCGGGCTTTCTGGAACTTCCTGGGGCAGATGCTGCCGGGCTACGAAGCCCAGCGCCGCTGGCTGAAGCAAAACGGGCTCAAATTGCCGGATTTTTAGCCTTTGGCTTGACCTTTCAGTTCATTCCCCTGGGCGTCAAAACGCTTACGTTTGCCTGTCAGGCTCTCAATTCGGATCTCATACACCTTAGTGATTTTTAGAGCGCCGTTCGCCGCGAGCTCAAAAAGCGCCATCTTCTCCGGCGTGAACTTCTCACAAATGCAGCGCAAACCCGAAATTTTCTGCGCTGGATCCTTTAACTCGTAAACTCTGCCTTGCACACAGGCCGATTCGAACTCAGTGGTGAAGACCTTTGACCCCAGCCTGGAAGCTGCCCCGGGTTCGTTTGCCATTTTGGCGAGTTCTTCAGGGGTGAACAATTCCGGCACCTGCACGTGGGAAACAAAAGTGAGTGACACTTCCTGACCATCCGGCAGGTAATCGACCTTGCTGCCCGCAGTGGCGGAATGGAAGAAGAGCCTTTCGCCTTCCCTCGCGATGGAAAGCGGCACCGCATAAGGCTTTCCGTCCGGCGTGACGCAGGCCAAAACGCCAAACTGGCTGCGGTCAATCACCTCAAGTGCAAATTCACGATCCATTTCACGGTCTTTTCTGCGCATGTTTGCCTCCAGTATTGGTTGTACCAAGTATACCGCGGGTAAAAGATGCCATTCTCTAATGAAATTGGCAACTTTTGACCTCTTTCCAATCGTCTTAAGAAGCGCTAAACTATGCCCATAAATAGAACATAAGTTCTATAAAAGGAGGCAGCGTAAAATGCGACACCCAAACCCCACTTGTCAGGCTTCTACGCAGCCAACCGGAAAAGCCCGCCCAACCGCGGCGGGCTCAACCCGGGAGGCTGAATATGAGCAGCATGACCGATTAGCTGAACGTGAGGCGTTCCTGGCAGAGTTCAGCCCGGCTGAGCGCCTGCAGCTTTCCGAAGCCGCCAAACTCGACCTCGACGAAGAGATCAGCATGCTCTCCCGCACGTTGAAACGCTTCGTGCGTGCCGCGGAAAGCGCTGGTGAGGAAGACTACCCGGTCAACCTGGCGAAATCACTTGACCTTTTGGGCCTGACCTGTTCGCGCATGGCTTCCTTGCTGCGCGTCAATGTCATGCTCCTTGGTCCGGAAAAGAACGGCAATTCGATGGAGCTGCTCAAACGCTTGACGGATTTTGGCCAAGAGGTCAGGCAAATGGGTGAGGTCAGCCATGACTGAAGCGCTAACTCTCCCCAGAACAGACCTGAGCTATGGTCACCGTCTGCGTCTTTCGGAAGCTGAAAGCCCGAGTCGGCCAGATTTCTTGCGATCCCTGCGACAGGTTACCACCTTCACGCGCGTGTTCGGCGGAATCAAGCTGCGTGCCTACCAACAGGCGGCCGCCAACGCGATCGTGCAATCGGTGCTGCACAACCAGGGGATCTCAATCGTGGTCATGTTCCCACGCCAATCCGGCAAAAACCTGATGCAGGCGCAGCTCGAGGTCTACCTGATGGCACTGCTGGCGGAAGAAGGCGCCGAGATGGTGAAACTCTCGCCGACCTACCAACCGCAAAGCTTGAATGCAATGCGCCGCCTGGAAACCGCCCTGGAAGCCAATTTTCTGACACGCGGCAAATGGCACAAAAGCGCGGGCAACCATTACCGCTTCCACAAATCACATCTCACCTTCCTTTCGGCGGCGCCTGGCTCCAATATCGTCGGTGCCACCGCCTCCACCCTGCTTTCGTTGGATGAGGCGCAGGATATCGAGATTGCCAAGTACGACAAGCAAATCGCCCCCATGGCAGCCTCCACCAATGCCACCCGCGTTTTCTGGGGGACGGCTTGGAGCGCGCAGACGCTTTTGGCGCGCGAGCTGTGGGCTGCGAAAGAGGCTGAGCAGCGCGACGGCATCCGGCGTGTGTTTCAGATCAGCTCTGAAGAAGTAAGGCGGGAAGTGCCGGCTTACGGCATGTTTGTGGATGAACAGATCGCGCGGATGGGACGCAACCACCCCATGGTGCGCAGCCAGTTCTTCAGCGAAGAGATTGATTTTGCCGGCGGGTTATTCACCCCGACCAGGCTTGGATTGATGCAAGGCGGCCAAGCTGCCATCGAGACCCCCTTGCCGGGCAAACGCTACGCCTTGATGATCGACCTGGCTGGCGAGGATGAAGCCTTGCGCCAGGGTGGAGCAAACACCGAGTTGGACAACCCCGACCGGGATCTGACCGCGGTGACGGTGGTGGAATTGGACTTTTCGCTGTTGGGCGACGACCTGGTGGGCAAGCCCATTTACCGGGTCGTGAACCGCCAGGTCTGGCAGGGTGAAAGGCACAGCACGCTCTATGCGCGCTTGTTGCGCCTGTCGGAGCTCTGGCAGCCTGAAAAGATCGTGGTAGACGCCAGCGGCGTAGGTGCGGGCGTGGGGTCCTTCCTGCGCGACAAGCTGGGCGAGCGTGTCATCGCGCTGCAGTTTACCCGGCAGTTGAAATCACAGCTGGGGTGGGGATTCCTGGCAGTGGTGGACACAGGTCGGTTTCAGGATTTTTCCCCCTTCAGTGATCGCGAAAAGTGGAGCACGAACCCGCTTTTGGGTTGCATGGCGGCCGAGCAAGACCGCCTGCAAGCGCTTTTCTACCGTCAATTGGCAGGTTTGCAGGCAGAAGTCAGCTCCGGACCAGAACGCTTATTGCGGTGGAGCGTACCCGAGGGCGCGCGCGATCCAGAAGGCGGTTTGCTGCACGACGACCTGGTGCTCTCAGCGGCGATGGTTGCGGTTTTGGACGAGCAAAGCTGGCATTTATCTTCTCAAGCCGTGTTGATCCCTGCCAGCGACCCAATTTTGGAAATGGATGGAGGATTTTGATGAGTTTCTTTGTGCGTAACCAGGAATATGCCTTCGGGATTGACCTGTCGCGTTATAACGCCAGCGCAGACCTGACCCGGAGACCTGATTTTGAGCAGATTGCAGCCCACGACCCCGCGGTGAACTTCATCGCGATCCGGGCAGGCGTCTCGTGGGGCTATCGCGACCCGATGTTCCGGCATTTTTATCGGCAAGCCCGAGAAATCGGTGCTTGCGTGCTGCCCTACCATGTGCTTTACCCCGGAGAACCTGCCCTGAAACAGGTGGACAGTTTTCTGAAAATTCTTGAGGGGATTGATTTGGACCAGGTGAGGCTGGTGATCGACGCGGAGCTGGAGCATGGGCATGCCCGGGCGGTTATCACCAACACCCTGCTGACCTGCCTTGAACTTCTCGAGCAGGAGACCGGGCGTTTGCCAATCGTCTACTCGCGCGCCATGTGGGTGGATACCAACCTGCGCGTGGCGGACCTGCCGCGGCTGGACTGGTGGCTGGCGCAGTACTACTACCGGCGTCCCTTCCCCCAATACACGCCTGAGTACCCCTGCCCACCTCGCCTGCCACAGGGTGTGGATCGCTGGCTGATCCACCAGACTTCCGAGAGGGGTCCGGTGATTGGTGGCGTGGGCAACTATATGGATTATGACCGTTGGAATGGCACACCAGCCGACGTGCTGGCTTACTTTGGGCGCACCGAACAAGCCAAGGTGATCTGCCCGCTGGACGGAGAGATATGCCCGGTGATGGGCAAGTGTAATGCCGACACTGTGCAGTGCCAGGCGGTGGAAGCATGAGCAGCCTGCGTCAGCAGTTCCGGCAATTACTGGGGATCCAACCCCAATCTGGGGAACATCAGAAACAGCTCAGCCTGGAAGAAACCGACAACACTTTGCTGGTTGGCGCCTGGCAGGCAGGGGAAAACCAGCGCGACCGACAGACCTTTGACCGCCAGGAAGTGCTGGCAGACTGCATGGATGCCTGGCGCTTCAACCCCCTTGCGCGGCGTATCACTGAACTGACCACGACTTACGTCACAGGCGGAGGTTTCGTGGTCAGCAGCCCCCATGCTGGCACGCAAGCTTTCCTGGAGCGGTTTTGGAACCACCGCTTGAACCGGCTTAGCTTGCGAACCAGCGAACTCTCGGACGAACTGGTGCTGAGCGGCAACCTCTTTTTGCTCGTTTCAACGGACACAGCCGGCATGAGCTACCTGAGGGTTATCCCGAGCGCGGATATCGCGAGGATCGAATCGAGCGAGGCGGACATTGAACAAGAACTTCGCTATATAAGCCGACCTGGTTTGACAGGTGTCGAAAGAATTTTTCCGGCATATCAGGCGGGCAGAGACAGGCCTGGGGAGGGCAGGGGCTTTAGCCCGGTCATGCTGCACTACGCAGTCAACCGGGCGGTTGGGTCCCAGTGGGGGGAGAGCGACCTGGCGCCGGTGCTGAAGTGGCTTTCGCGCTACAACGCCTGGCTGGAAGACCGGGTGCGGCTGAACCGCTTTCGGAATGCCTTTGTCTACGTGGTCAAGGCGCGGTTTGCCAATGAAACCGCCCGCTCAAACCGCCAGGCGCAGCTGGCGCTTCATCCGCCGGCGCCTGGTTCAGTGTTGGTGACGGACGAAAATGAGGAGTGGTCGGTCATCGCGCCCAAGCTGGAGGCGTTGGACGCGTCGAGCGATGGTCTGGCGATCAAGAAGATGATCGCGGCTGGCGTGGGGCTGCCGCTGCACTTCCTGGCTGAGCCGGAATCTTCGACCAAAACCACTGCCGAGGCATCGGGCAATCCGAGCTTTCGCCGGTTTGCAGAACGTCAGCGGACAATGTGCTGGATCCTGCAGGATTTGCTGCGCGTAGTCGTTGAAAGGCGGGCTTATTTTGATCAAAGCATAGATATAACTGCCCCGATTACCGTCTCTGGAGGCGATATTTCCGCGCGAGACAACGCCGAACTGGCGGATGCCGGTCAGAAGGCTGCCGCGATTGCATCGAGCCTGCACGACAAGGGCTTGATCAGCTCAGAGGAACTGCTGCGCCTGGTTTATCGCTTCATGGGCGAGCAATTGCCGGCAGTCGATGAAAACAAGGTTAAATAAGTAAGAACACAGATAGGGATTTTGCGTGGGGCAAGATAACTTTTCTGGAATGGAAGAGAAATGAAAGGAGTTGAATGGGTGAATTCAGAGAGCAATTGAATCTGGAGGTGAACCCTATCAGTACTGACCGTTTCGAGATCCTGGCGATCACCGCCGGGGTGGCGAACGGATGGGAATTCCCGGCGGAAGTGCTGCGCGAGTCGCTGGGGCTTTGGGATGGCGTGAATTGTTTCGTGGATCACAGCCTGAGCCCACGCTCGGTGAGGGATATCGCCGGCGTACTGAGGGAAACCCGCTGGGACGAGGCTGCCCGAGGTGTGCGGGCTGAGCTGACAGCTTTTGGTCCATCAGCCCAGGTACTATCCGAAATTGGGAGGCAGGTGCTGGAAGCGAGCGACGAACCAGCAGTGCGCGTGGGCTTCTCAGCGGATGTTTTATTCAAAGGTAAGGCTGGAAAGGTGGAGAAAATCCTCAAGATCTACTCCGTTGACCTGGTCTACAACCCCGCGCGCGGGGGAATCTTTTTGCGCGCGCTCAATCAACTTGGTATCGAACCGTTACAACTTGGAGGAAATAAGATGGAATCAAATCAGAACAACGATCTAACCGGGCTGCAGACCGACACAATCACAGCCCAACCCGCAACACCAACCCGTGAACTGCAGGAGCAACTTTCAGAGCTGCGGGCAATGCGCTCGGAAATGAGTGCCTTCCTGCTCGAGGGTTCCCTGGCAAACACGCGCCTGCCCATCGGGATGCAGCAGCGCATCCGCAGCCAGTTCCAGGACCGTACTTTTGCGCCAGGCGAACTCAAAGCGGCTCTGAGAGAGGCGCACGCCTTGCTGGGTGAGTACGACGGCGCAAGAAGTGTGCAAGGACCTGCCCGCATCGAAGGCATGGTCGAACCGGGCGAGAGGCTGCAGGCAGCTGTGGATGATCTGTTCGGCGCGCCGCGCGAGAGGCAAATGGTTTCTGCTTCCGTACCGCGGCTCTCTGGCATTCGGGAGCTCTACCTCAACACCACCGGTGACTACGACCTGCATGGCGGCTACTTCCCGGAGCGTGCCCAACTGGCGACAACCGCCGACTTCACCGGTCTGGTCAAGAACAGCCTCAACAAGCTGGTTACAAATACCTGGGAGGAACTGGGAAAAGCTGGCTACGATTGGTGGAAGGACGTCACCGTTCAGGAGCATTTCAACAGCCTGCATGACATCACCGGAACGCTCATCGGCACGGTGGGCGACCTGCCAAGCATTGCTGAGGGCGGAGCGTACACCGAATTGCAGGTAGGCGACTCACCAGAAATAGCCAGCTTCGTGAAATACGGCGGCTACATTCCCCTCACGCTCGAGTTGATCGATCGCGATGAGACCCGCAAACTCCGTTCTTATGCCCGCGAGCTTGCGTCTGCAGGCATGCGCAAAATTTCGCGCCTGGTGGCAGAGGTCTTCACGGTCAACAGCGGCACTGGACCTTTCCTGTCTGATGGCAGTTCGTTGTTCAACACCACGCCTGTCACAAACCCGGGCGGGCATTTCAACCTCAACACCCTGGCGCTCAACCATACCAACTGGGACCTCGTGAGCAGCATGGTTTACAACCAGCCGATGCTGATCAAGGACGCCATTGCTTATTTCGGCACAGGTCCTCGTATGGCGGTTAACCCCAAATTCATCCTGGTGGGGCGTTCGCAGCAAAAGGCTGCCATGGAAATCTGCACTGGTTCGCTGGTGCGTGAGACGGATTATGTTTACGACAACGTCCTCAAGGGCAGCGCTGTGCCGTTGGTTGTGCCAGAATGGACGGATGCCAACGATTGGGCTGCCGCCTGCGATCCGCGTGTGGCGCCCGCAATCTTCGTGGGGGAACGCTTTGGTCTGGCACCTGAAATTTTCATTGCAGGTGATGAACTCTCTCCGGCGGTCTTCAGCAATGACGAGCATCGCCTGAAAGTGCGCCACTACCTGGCGGTTTGGGTCAATGACTTCCGTCCCCTGTTCAAATGCAATGTCGCTTAGGTTCGAAAGGAGAATCGCATGGAAAAATGGAAGACACTTCTGAGTTCACGCAAGTTTTGGGCGACCCTGGTGGGGCTGGTTTTCATGATCATCAAGGTCATAAAGCCTGATTTCCCCCTCGATGGGGATCAATTGGCTGGCATCCTGGCGCTGTTGGTCAGCTATATCCTGGGCACTGCCCTCGAAGACGGTTTGCGCGCCAGCAAGTAAGCGATTGATAACAGCCCCGCAGGGAGATAATCTCTGCGGGGTTAAAAGAGGAAATATGCGAGAAGATGTATTGAAACAGGTGGTTGAAGATCTGGTCGGTCCTGGCGCGCTGGCGTACGCGCTGCATGCGGACGGCAGCCTGACCATTGTGGACGCCCGCGGCTGGAAGCGCCAATTCACACCCGCAGACTATCACGCGCTGTGCCGGAAACGCGCGAAAACTCCAAAAAGGAGTACGGAATGATCACTTTAAGCAGCATCACCCAACGGCTTGGCACGCAGTTTCTCGATCCACATGGGTTGGCAGCCCCGCAGGAAATCCGCGAAGAAGCTGTGAGATTGGCATTGGAGGAGATCAACCTGAGCCTCAACCATGCGTATGGCATAACCGGTTTGGATGGCGAGCTCACAGGCGACCTGCCCGAAACCTTTTTACCCGCGCTTTTCAGCGGCGCAGCGGCGATCCTGATCAGCACGGTTCTGCATTACGATCTGAGCAGCCACAGCAACCTTGCCGCGGACCGGGCGCAGCTTCAGCTTTGGACAGAGCACCTCAAGCGGCAATTCGATTTGCAGCTGGACAAGCTGCGCTTGCAGGAACTGCAAAACGCGCAGAGTTCCCCCCATCTTCAGTGGGAATGGCAGGAGAACGGGAGCTGGCGCTAATGGCAGGGTTGGCGTTAGGTTTTATGGACAGCACCTCTGAGCTGGATTGGTTCCAACTCCAGGGAGCAGGCATGCTGGCTGGAATGCTCGGCAGTGAGTGGAAAATGCAGTCTGGCGGTGGTGAAAGATCTTCAGAGACCGCTTTAGTCAGCCTCAGAGGGTCGCTGTTGGAACTGAGGGCGGTGACAGAACAGCTTGAATCGCTGCGGTCTGCCGCCTATCTCAGACCTGGTTTCTGCCTGCGCGTTTGGAGCGAGACCCGCCAGGCTTATCTTGTTTCTCGATTGACTCAATTCGAATGGCGCATCCTTCCGGCTCACGTCCCTTCGGTGGAAGGGGGAAGCTTCAAGTTGGAACTGAAATGGGAACGCGACGATTTTTTCCAAGGGGATGAGATTGCTCTGCCGCTTTCCAACACTTCCGGCTCGGGTATTACATCCGGGCTCACGCTTTACAACCACGATGATGCCGCGCTTGGGCACGACAATTGGTTTGATGTGAACCTGCAGGCGGTTGGCAACTCCTGGCAGCTCCCGCTGCGCCTGGAAATTACAAACACCACAAGCGGAGAGCCGCTGGCAGATATTTGGTTGGGGAGCATGACGCTGCCCGAGAGCGGCAGCCTGCCAAACCTGGTCTTTGAAGCGGAAGATGGGGTTGGGGGCGTTGTGCTGACGGATGCCAGCTGCTCATCGGGCAGGTACTGCCGGTATGACTGGAGCGGCAGCGGCTGGCATAACCTGGCAAGCTGGACGATATCGGCTCTGGATGTTAGCCGGCTGCAGGGATTTGGGTTGCTCCCGCTGCTGCGTTTCTTCACCACACCCTCCGAGGGAGGCATCAAGCTGCGCTGGGAATTGCAGGTGGATGGGAGCCCGGTCTGGCTTGGACCAGCTATCGACCTGGAATTGGGGCAAGCCAGCCTGCGAATGGAACCGCTTTCCATCCCCTGGGGCGATTTGCCATTGCGCAGCTTTGCCATGGGGCACCAGCTTGTCTTGCAAGCTTTCCATATTGACATCGGAGCGCACCGTCTGGAATTGGATGATTTTGTGTTACTTCCCCAGCAAACCTTTGGGGCTTACCACGCTGTTGGCGCTCTGAAGCAAAACGCCAGCCTGATCGATGACGGATCGCGG
The DNA here is from genome assembly GCA_964434665.1 of uncultured Anaerolineaceae bacterium. Lineage (GTDB taxonomy): Bacteria > Chloroflexota > Anaerolineae > Anaerolineales > Anaerolineaceae > Mesolinea. The sequence continues at coordinate 20,287 of CAYSVX010000016.1, read as the reverse complement.
CAGGCTGTCTGGTCCGAAAGCGGAGGTTTGGAATTGGCGACGCACCTGAGGGTCGGCATCGGGCACCACTTGCAGCCGGGCAGCTTACAGCGCTTTTATTGTTTTCAGCGGGAAGCAGATCAGGCGGCTCCAATCACGCGAACTATCAAAGTGAGAGCCTGGTACCGACCCGGATGGAGGCTGCCGTGAGCTGGCGCGCCTTTCTGACTGATCGGCCGCAAGTGCCGGGTTTGAAACCGCTCAGCCTGAGTTGGGATGCCATCGGAGGACCACAACAGGCAATCCTGGGGTTGGAGGATGACGCGATTGGGTTTGAAAGCATGCAAAGCTGGTTGGGCTCAGGCATTGAAATCTTCGATCCCTCAGATCGCCTCGCGTGGTGGGGCTATGTAGACACGGTCAGCCAGTCAGCAGGGGTAACGGGGCTCGAAAGTTCCCTGGAATATTTGGCGAACCGCGTGGCAGTACGCTACCGCAGCACGCAGCCCGGGAAGGACTTCGGTGAAGTTTTGCAGACAGACTGGAAGGACGATCCCGCCAGCCAGGCGATCTTTGGCGTGAAGGAGGCGCTCATCGAGAGGGGAGCGCTTAGCCAGGAACAAGCGCTGATTATGCGGGACGCGAGTTTGACGCGAATGGCACTGCCTGTCAGAAAACTATTGCCGTTGACAAAAGCTGGCAATCCAAAGCTGCTGTGCCGCGGTTGGTTTGAGCGCATGCGGTGGCGGCAATGGGCACCGCACTCTGACATCCTGGGGCATGCTCCCAGCCAACAGGGCTTTCAGGCTTTGGGGGCTAGCCTCACGCAAAGAAGCCTGGCACAATCTTTTACATTCACCGCTTCCGTAAAAGTGGCAGCGGTGAGCTTGAGGATTAGAAAAATTGGCAACCCCCTGGACCAGGTCAGATTCCAGATTCAAACGGATGCGCTTGGGCAGCCTTCTGGAACTGTGCGTGCTGAGGCAGTTCTGGCAGCCAGCGCGATCCCGAACGACAGCTATGGTTGGGCGAATGTGTTGTTCGCTGCGCCGTTGGCTGTCGCGGCCGGCGAGCGGCTCTGGCTGGTGGTGAAACGCGATGGGGCGGTCAGTTCCACAAATTACTTCAGCCTTGGATTGGATGAAAACCTGGGCTATATTGATGGCGAAATGCTTCTATTGGATGCGTCGCTCGATCAATGGAAAACACGCGCGCCGGATGCTGACATGCTCTTCAAGCTGACTGCCCTGAGCGATTCTGTTGATTTGATGGCGCAGATTGCGCTTGTCTCGGGCTTCCCCGGAGGCTTTTCTTATGAAGCAGGGGCAGGTCAGAGCCTGCCTTACGTCAGTGATTCAGGGTTGGATTGTCAGCAGGCATTCCTTCACCTGTTAAACCTGGGCACTCCTGACCTTGTCAGCCTGCTGGCGGAGGTGAATTCCGCACGCCGATTGCGTGTCTTGCCCATGCCCGCTCCAGGCAGCCGGATCTTTTGGCTTGGAAACGACGGACGTATAAAAAGTCAGGCTGGGAAGGATCATGACTGTTCCTGGCAGGCGGTCGGGAACTGGCTTAGCTCAGAAACGGGTACGATCTGTTTCCTTAAAAATCTGCAACTAGATCTCTCTGATGGCACTTATCAACTTCGGACAAATAATATTGTCTAAAGTGAGTTAATTAATATGGACAAGGATTTAAATTTGGGCTTTACCTGATAAAATTAGAGCATGATCATCACACTCACTCCCAATCCCAGCGTAGACCGGATCCTGGTGGTCAATCGTCTCAAATTTAACGAAAAATTACGCGCCAATCCCGCTCAATTGAACTGGGAGGGCAAAGGTTTAAATGCATCGCAGGGTTTGAATGTGCTCGGTCAGCCAAGCCTGGCGCTTGGCTGGGTGGGTGGCGGAACTGGAAAGATGCTCGAGGATGGGCTGAACAAACTCGGCATCAAGACGGATTTCGTATGGGTGGATGGGGAAACCCGCACCAACACAGTCGTCCAGGAAGAAGCCAACGATTGGTACATGCTGGTGAATGAAATCGGTCCGCATATTCCACCCGGCGCCATTGAAGAAATGATTGAAAAAGCAAGCAATTATGCCCACGCTGAAGACCTCTGGGTTGTCACCGGAAGTTTACCTCCCGGCGTGCCTGAAGGCTTTTTTGCTAATTTGATACGGATGCTAAAAGCAAAAGGCGTGCGCGTTGTCTTTGATGCAACTGCGGAAGGGCTAAAACTTGGGGTCAATGAAGTTCCCTGGCTGCTCTACCCGGAAGTGACTGAAGCGGAGCGCCTGGTGGGCTTTGAGATCAGGAATTTCGACATGGCAAAACGGGCAGCGATGCGCTTTTTGCAGCAGGGGATCGAGTATGTGGCACTCATGCTCGAAAATCGCGGTGTGCTGTTCTCCTCCAGGAGTCTGATGCTTATGGTTTCCCCCTTGAAAGTGCCGGTGGTCAGGGTGACAGGCGCGAGGGGGGCTTTGTGCGCTGGATTGGTGGATGGGTTTGTGAGGGGACTGGACATGGTGGAGGCCGTAAGGCGCGCGGCTGCCTTTCGCGCTGCTTATGTTTCACACAAAGACTACAGCGATATCAAGCTGGAAGACTTTCTGGAATTGATCCCCAAGGTGGAAATTAGTTCTATTCCGCTGTAGTTACAGGTGGGACCGCTTCACCTGCTTCCAACCACAGACTCCCCGCCATACTCATCATCGCAATTATTCTCAGGCATGCTCCAACCGCATCCTGCTTGGCTGGCTGTGCCTGGCTTAGACTCGCCCAGAGCTGATCGGCATGCTCCCCGCTTTTGTAAAGCAGCGCCATTGGCACACAACAGCTGAGGCTTGCCAGGCGCGAAAAACCCTCTTCAAGCTCGCCTTCGAGCGATTCCTGGCTGGAAAGAGCGCGTTTTAGACGCGCAAAAGACAGGTCAGATCTTTCCGCGACACCATTTTCAGGGAAAAATAAACCATCCAATCCAATCTGCAGCAAGCTTAAGGCTTCAAGCCTGCCGGGAAGCCCTTTTTCCTCACGCAAGAGCGGCTTTACGGTTTGCCAGTCAGCCTCGGCTTGGGTTTGCCAAACCGAATCAGGCATCTGCTTGGCGATGATGCGCATCAAGAGCGGGCTAAACACCCCTCCCTGGCTTTCAGCATGAGACTTGAAAGCCTCCAGCAAAGCCTGAGAGCGTTCCTGGATGATTTGTTCAAGATTGAAGCGCAGCAAACTGCCCCACTGCTGCCGGGCAAGCATTAACCCGAACAAAATCCAGGCTTCCGAGTGCAAGTCGGGCTCAAGGCGGGGCGAGGTGGGGAGGTCCGGCATGGAAAGCCAGCTGCTGAGGGCGGGATGTTCCTGGGCGGGGTGTGCCAGAAGATGCGCCAGCATGCGCTCGAACCTGCCGCGCGACAGATCTCCATCCTGAGCCATCTGGACCTGGATAAACATCGCCAGCCCTTGCGCCAGGCTCGTGCTGCTCACCTGGTAGCGCAAGCCGCGCTTGAGACTTTCGCCGCGCACAAATTCAGTGTTTCCCTCCAGCCCCCGCATCAGGAAATCTGTCTGCCACTGCTCGAAAGCCTGGCGCAACTCAGCCTGCCGTTCAAGGAGCTTGGTCTGTGTGAAGGATGGGATCTGCTGAGTGTAGCTGGCGGTCTGCGGGAAAGGTTTCGATGCAGGTGAGGGGCTCTCTTGAGTCTGTTCCAGGCGTTTGCGCTGCATGCGCCTGGTGAGAAACAACAACCCAATAAATAGTGCTATCAGTCCGATCAGGCTGAGGAGACCGGTTGCGTCCTGGGGGGTAAGGGGTTGATAGTGCATGGCGAAGCCCTTTCTTGAATAATCTTACCGTAATTCGCCGTTGACGGTCTTGGTAGGGCGGAATGCGCTTCTCTTGCGCACTCCGCCGATAATATGAATGTCGGAGTTGGTAGGGTGGATTGCGCCTTACTTGCGCACTCCGCCGATTGTACATATGTCGGAGTGAGCCCGCGAGAGGTGATTTTTAAATAACGGTCACGGGGCGGGCTCATTCCGACCTACACGCTAAATCTAATTGGTTGGTAGGGCGGAATGCGCTTCACTTACGCACTCCGCCGATAATATGAATGTTGGAGTTGGTAGGGCGGAATGCGCCTCACTTGCGCACTCCGCCGATTGTACACATGTCGGAGTGAGCCCGCAAAACGCTCACACCTAACTGATATCATCACGCGGTCTCATTCCGACCTACACGTAAAATTTAATCGTTTGGTTGGTAGGGCGGAATGCGCTTCTCTTGCGCACTCCGCCGATAATATGAATGTCGGAGTGAGCCCGCAAAACGCTCAGGTTTAACTAACATCATCAGGCGGTCTCATTCCGACCTACGAAAAACTCGGATCATTCACCGTAAAAACTATTCTTATTCTCAAATTTTTTGGGATCAATCTTTCTTGGGCTGGATTTGGTATCGTAATACTCGCTGAAACTGGACCAAGCCCAATTTCCATAATCTTCAACATAACCGTGTTTTACAGGGTTGTAATGAATGTAATCAAAATGATGCTCCAGATCCTCTTCATCACGAATGGTATGTTCCCAGAATCGATCCTGCCAAATCAACAATTCAGGATTTCCGAGCAGTTCACGGGTATCTTTTGTAGTGATGCGTTTCACGTTTCGTATTATCTGAGAAAATGATCTGTCATCAATTGGTAGAGATATGAGGAGATGTAAGTGATCAAAAAGGATGCAATAGGCAATTAAGTCAAATGGTTTGCGAATCTTCGTTTGTTGAATGGCTCTTAGCAGGATATCGACGGCAGCCTCATCCGAGAAAAATGGTTTCCGGTTATGTGTTACAAGAGTGAAGAAATATGTGCCACCATAGACTTGATTTCGTATGTAGTTGGGCATGATTAAAGTTTATCATCGGAAGGGAATTGTCAGCACGTAATTGCATTCAATTCGCCTGGTTGCCAATTGGTTGGTAGGGCGGAATGCGCCTCTCTTGCCCACTCCGCCGGTAATGTGAATGTTGGAGTTGGTAGGGCGGAATGCGCCTCACTTGCGCACTCCGCCGATTGTACACATGTCGGAGTGAGCCCGCAAAACGCACATGCCTACTTAAGATCACCAGGCGGTCTCATTCCGACCTACACGCTAAATCTAATTGGTTGGTAGGGCGGAATGCGCCTCACTTGCGCACTCCGCCGATTGTACATATGTCGGAGTGAGCCCGCAAAACGCTCACACCTAACTGATATCACCAGGCGGTCTCATTCCGACCTACACGCAAAATCTAATTGGTTGGTAGGGCGGAATGCGCCTCTCTTGCCCACTCCGCCGGTAATGTGAATGTTGGAGTTGGTAGGGCGGAATGCGCCTCACTTGCGCACTCCGCCGATTGTACACATGTCGGAGTGAGCCCACAAAACGCTCACACCTAACTGATATCATCAGGCGGGCTCATTCCGACCTACTGGCAACTCTACCAATCCGGCTCTCCATAGCACCAAATGATCTCTCCATCAATGGTCACACTGGCACCCGTAGTTTTGGGTCTCAGAGGTACATTGCTAAGGACCTCCGCGTGCTGATCAAAGAGCTTTCCGGCGACCAGCTCCGAAATGGAGGTGGATTGCCAGGGAGTATTTCCGAAGACTTCCTTGTAATTTCCGTAGCGGCAAGCCATCACCAACTGCAGCTTTTCCTGCAATTCCGGATCAAGCTCCGTGTCTGCCATGTAGCGGAAAAGGGTCGGGACGGCATCGTTGGTAAGTCCGTGAACCAGGTAGGCAGCATCGAGTTTTTCACCCTGCACGGCCCTTTCCAAATTCTGTTTGGCGATCAGGGCGTCTTCATTGAGCCCCACCATCACCAGCGCGAAAGCCAAAAAACCGAGCATCAATACCAGCCCCAGCTTGCGGAAGGTGTTCGTCAGCTCCATGATGATCAGAGCCAACAAAAGCAGCCCGACGAAGATCATGAAAACATGCGCTGCCAGGCGCGGGCTGGTAAAGCCGTAAGCCTGCTCATACAGTCGCAAGCGCTGGAAAGCTGAAATAAGCATCACACCAACCTGCACCAGCAGCAGACCCGCCATCGCGGAAAAAGCGCGCTTTTTAGCCTCTGTATCCCGTTTGGTGAAGGAAGCAAGACCAAAATATAAAACGCTGGCGATCAACGCGACAGCCACCAGCTCGAAGAACCCGCGGCGGGCGTATTCGGCGTAAGTGAAGCCATCGATGCTCACGTTTGCTGAACCCGCAAAGAAATAGCGGAATTGAACCACCAGGAAAAACGCGAATAAGACATTTAAGCTGATAAGCGCGATGCTGGTTTCGGTCATTCCCAAAAAGGGTTTGAACAATGGCTTATCGGGCTGAAGAACCAGCGGCTTTTCACTTTTAGTGAGGGCATGCCAGAGCGCTGCCGCGCCAAACCAGGTGAGCAATAGAATAATTAGCGTATGTGGAATGAAATTATCAAAAATGTCGAACTTCAGCCAGTCAAAGGCAGAACCGAGCTGGTTGGAGAAGATAGTATCGGCAGCAGCCAGCAGCAATCCAAAAACCAGCAAAAGAGGAATAGTAATGAGCACACCGCGCAGGATTGCCAGTCCGTGTTTGCTTTTCTCCGGGTTTTGCTCTTTGCTTTCCTGGGAGAGCTGGATGCCTTCCAGCATTAAAAGAGGTGTGCCTATCACACCTGAGGGGATCAATTTGAACAATTCCCCAATCAATTCTCGCAGGCGGAATTGCATCCACTGCCCGTTCAGCAGGCTGACTGTCACCAGCAGCATGCCCAGCCCGCTCACGAACACCAGCGCGGTGGTGGTGGCGCTGGCACTGCGGAAGCCTGTCAGCAGAGCTGTGAGACTGGTGAGCACTATCAATGTGATGCTTGTCCGCGGGAGTTTTTTACCTTCCAGGCGCGCGCTCACCACTACAGCGGCGAGGTACAGATTCACCCCTACCGCCCAGTGCCAGCCCCACATCTTTTCAAAGAAGAGCAGATCAAGCGCAACAGCTGCAACAAGAGCAATTAGCAGGATTGGAAACGGGCGTTTCAGCCTGCCATCCGTCTGGTCAATTTTTTCTTCGGTGATCGATGGAGAAATCTGACGCTCCTCGACCTCACTTTTGTTTTCTATTTCTATTTTTTCCATAACTACCTTTCTTGGAGCCACGATGTCTCTTTTGACGCCGTATACCTCCCGTAACACCTCGTTATCATAACACCAGCGAGGTTTCCAATGCTCTCAAAAACTATCCGGGAGCTCCAAAACCTCGCCGAAAATTATTGGTCGTACAGGCTGGACAAACAGGAGGGAATACGGATATGCTATACTTTTACAAAATTCGCTTGATGAGGATACCATGAATAAAGTTATCATAGCAACCGATTCTTCTGCTTACCTGCCCAAAGAATATGTGGATCGTTATCAAATTCCGGTCCTGCCGTTAATAGTTAATTGGGAAGGCAAGTCCTATTATGACGGCATCGACATCCAGGCTGAGGAGTTTTATCAGCAATTAGCTCAATCCAAGAGCATGGCAACCACCAGCCAGGTGACGGTGGGTCAGTTCTTGGAGGTCTTTGGAAAATTACTCGACGCTGGCAATCAAGTGCTCTACCTCGGCATATCGAGCGGAATATCCGCGACGATCAACTCAGCGCTGCAAGCCAAAGCGGAACTGGGTGACCCCGAAAACCTGATCGTGCATGATTCAAACCTTGTTTCGATGGCGCTAGGTCTGATGGTTTTGGAAGTCGCAAAAGCAGCTGAAAATTGCGCCAGTCTGCAGGAATGCCTCGAATTAGCCCAGGATGCCTACGGACGCATTGGCGTCTTCTTCACCGTGGACACACTCGAATACCTGCATCGCGGCGGACGCATCAACTCTGCCAAACGTATGCTCGGTTCTGCGCTCAACCTGAAACCGATCATGGAGATCCGCGATGGAAAAATAGAGCTGGTCGAGAGCGTCAGGTCGCGCAAGAAGGCGCTGAGTCGCATGGTGGAACTGATTGAAAAGGGCGTTGATGGCCGCAGCCCTGTCCGCCTGGCACCCTTCCACGCGCTGGCATTTGACGACATGGTCATCATGGAAAACCTCGCCAAAGAACGCCTGAACCCGATCGAGATCATTCGCTCAGAGGTCAGCCCGGTGATCGGCAGCCACGTCGGTCCGGGCACCGTCTCCATGGCTTATATGGTTGGCTAAACACACGCAATAAAAAACTCCTGCAACTGAACTGCAGGAGTTTTTTTGTCCCTATTACAAATTATGGGTTCACCACGCGCCCCATGAAAACAATCGTGTTGGTGGTGGTTTCGTAGATCACGTAAATGAAAGGTTTATCCAGGCGGATTGTGTAGCTCTGGGCGGGCATGGAGGTCAGTTCCATCACTACTGCGGTTGCCGCGGCAGCTTCGGTGCCTTCCTCGTTGACATCAATGGTTGCCTGGTGCAGAACCGAGCTGATCATCAAGTCGGGTTTGCCAGTCATGCCTGAAAAATCGGCTTTTTGGGCATCGAAAGCATCCGGCATTCCGAGAGCAGCCAGCTTTTCAGCCAGACCTAAACTGCTTTCTGACTGGAATTTCGGCATGCTCAGGTCGACCATTGCCCTGTTGGACTGGAGTAAGGTCAGCAGTTGTTCGAGATCCGCGGCAGTCAGTTGCGCCTCGAAATTCTCAAAATCGACCAGGGGCATGATGGCTGCCATGGCGTATGTGCCGCCTTCGTATGGCAGGCTGATCGCCTGAATCTTATCGCTCACCAGTGCAGAGAGCGTGAAATTGCCGTGCATGAAGGGCACGTTCTTGTTGCTGCCATCGGAAAGGTTAAAGCTGCCGTCTTTGGTGTCCTTTTCTTCAAATTGATTAGACCATGCGCCTTTGAAGTAGATAGCGTTGGTAAGCACCAGGCGGGTCATATTGCTCAGCACACCCTCCGGGATGAGCTCTTTGATCTTGTCGTTGGTCTGAGCCGCCACCCACAAGTTGATCAACGCGCGGGCTTCATCGGGATTGTTGAAGTCCACCAGTTTTAACCCGGCGTTGTAATTGGCTGAGAGCGTGTCCAGGAAGGATTGCTCAAAGTGATAGTCCTTCTGCGCCCAAAGGGCATTGGCGATGTTGAAGGTCAGAGGCTGAGCATCGCTTTGCAGGTACTCAGGGTGTTTGGTGAGCGCTTGATTAAGCGCGTTCATCAGGTTGTGGATCGCGGGATCGTTCACATCCACTCCCAGCACGTTTGCCATCTGGCTGGCGGTCTCCCCTTCAGCACCGGCACCCGTCATGAGCAGTGCCTGGAAGATGCTGAAAGGTGAGTAGATCAGGTTGCCGTCTTCATCGCGCAGCGCCTGGTAGAGTGCTAGAGCGAACGCGTTATTGGAATGGGCGAGCTGCCTGACAGCTTCAGGGTCTGCCTGGGGGTCGACAATGTATGCAACATCGCCGCTTGAGTCAGTGATCTCACCTGGCTCCTCTTCCCCGGGCACAGGATATTCTGGCTCATCCACAGGGTAAGGCTCTGTTGGGCTTTGGACTGGTACGCAGGCTCCCAGCATGAGAGCGCTGGTCATCACGATACTGAATAAGATTTTGCTTGATTTCATTTTTTCTCCTTTTGCGGATTTACTAATGTCCGCTGAGAATTGGACGCTTGTTTATCCTTGTTTGTTCCCAATCGGGTTCAGGGCTGCATCACCGTGCCCATGAACAGGATGGCACCGGTGGCTGTGTCGCGGATCTGGAAGATAAACGGACGATCAATCTTGATCTGCAGGGGTTCGCCACTCGGGGCGGATTTCTGTTGCACGACCGCAATCGTTGCAGCAGAAGCTTCCGTGCCCTTTTCGTTCACGTCGATGAAGGCTTTTTGGGCAATCGTGCTGACGTAAAGCGACTGATCGCCACTGATGCCAGAGAAATCTGCCTGATCGGTAAAGGCGAGTTGCATCCCATTTGCTTTCAGAGCGGGGATCAGATCCATTATCGGGGTCTCGATCTGGAATTTTGGCAGGCTGAGAGATACATTTTCTGGCTGCATTTCAGGAAAATTCGCCTGGTTTGACCAAAGCTGACCAACCCCTTCGGGGGAGTTCCACATATTCAGGCTGGGCATCAGGATTTCCATCACCATGGTCCCGCCCACGTAGGGCAACCGCACCGTGGTAAGCTCGTCCGTGACGCTGACCTCGAGTGTTTGGCTCAGGCGCATGGTAGGGACGTTTTGCTGCTGACCATCGAGAAGCGTGAAGGGCGCGTCAACTGTGGCAGCCTCGTTGAACGGGTATTGCCAGGCAGCCTTGAAATAGACCGCGTTGGTCAGCGCCAGCGCGGTATCCGTGTTGAACATGGCGGGCTCAGCCAGCTGCGTAATTTTCTGTTCTGTCTGTTCTGCGACCCAGGCGTTGATGGCATCGGCGGCAGCACTGGCGTCGTTAAAATTGAGTATTTTCATGCCGGTGTCGTAGTTCTGTGAGAGGGTATCCAGGAAAGCTGGCTCGTACGTGCCGTTCTTGTCAGCCCAAAGAGCGTTGGGAATCTGCAGGTCAAATAGCTGGTCATCCCCACCTCCTGTGCCAACTGAGATGAGCAGCTGCTGGTTGAGCGCGTTGACGAGGCGATGCACGCGGGCATCCTCCCATGGCAGGCGCATCGCCTGGCGCATTTCACTGGCAGTCTCACCCGCGGAGCCGGCATAGAGCATGCTGAGCGCCTGGTAGAGGCTATAGGGCGATAGGATCAGGTTTTCTTTGGCTTCCAATTGGCGCAGGAAGATCGCAACCGCGAATTCGTTCTGGCTCGCCACCAGTTCCTGCAGTTCAGATTCGGTGAATTGCGGGGCAGTTTCGTAAGCCAGTTTACCGGTAAGGTTACTGGTTTGCGTGGATGGCGTGGGGCTTGCAGTACAGCCAGCTAGGATCATCAAGCACAACACCACGAACGAAATTTTTTGAAACATAAGTATCCTCCTATTAAAGGTTCTAATTACAGACGGTTCTTAGCGCTTTAAGGTTCCACCAGGGGCTTAATCAAGTCTGCCAACCGGGAGGTTGGCAGACTTTTTGCGGAAGTTTTGTCGCTGATAGAGGGTCAGCGATTTGACCAATTTAGAAGATCGCTTTGAAGCGATAAAATGCCAACCCCACATATTCCCACAGGACAGCGGTCGACTGGTCGAACGCTTCTGTGGTGGGCATGAGCTTGGTGATCAGGCTGCGCCAATTCCAGTCGGTCAGGGTTTCCCAGTCTTGCAGGCTGACGCGATAGTCTGTGGGGGCAGGAATGATCTCGAAGCCGAGCTGGCGGAACACAAAGTAGGCACGGTCCATCTGGATTGCGGACGTGACCAACAAAATTTGCTTGACGTTTTGTAGGGCAAGGATGGGCGCGGAAAGCGCGGCATCTTCACGCATATTGTGGGCTTGGTCCTGCACCAGGATAGCTTCAGGGGCTACGCCGAGTTCAAGCAGCAAGGTGCGCGCGGAAGCAGCCTGATTTTCATCTCCGCTGATTATGATCAGTGGAGCAGCTTGCTGTTGGTAAAGTGTGGCTGCATAGAGCAGGCGGTCCGCCTGTTCCTGGACTTCCACGCGCTGGCGTGGAGTGTCGGCGGGGAGGGTGCCCTTCGCGAGGACCAGGATGGCATCCGCCTTGGTGCCTTGAGTGAACGGCATGTGGCGCCATTCCATGGAGCGGGTGAAAAAGGTGGAGAAGACCGGGTTTCCTAACACGCCGACGATTACCAAACAAATTAGAACGAACCAAGTTGCCGTTTTTGGGTGCTTTTTGATCAGAAATAGGGTGATGAACAGCAACAGGGCGACGAAGCCAAGTGGCATGAAGAATTGTTTGATTAAACCTATGAGTAGTCCGGACATAATGAACTCCTTCCAATATACCTGCTTGAAATGTTGCAAGAATCGCGCCAACACTAAAAACTTCTATACACAAACATGATTTTTTGGTAGGGTGGGTTGGCGTCAATAACTGTTGTCCACCTCAGTCCCTATATAGCCAACCCACCAAAAACAGCTCAAGGCGTTGAGGAATCAATTTACATGTACGGCGGTGGGTTGGCTATAACCCCGTGTGCTGATTCATATGTTCTGTGACGCCAACCCACCCTACCCACACTTGATCGTGCCGGGGTCTTGCGAAGCACCCCAGCGCTGAAAGCGCGTGTGGGCCAACCGAGCATGGTGTTTGACCGAAGGTCTCCAATCAATGAATTGCAGATCGCCATACCCTGCTTCCCGGGCACAGGCGCAAAAGAAGCTCTCGATGCCGGGAAAATGGAGCTGTACGGAGGGGGCTTGCTCCCTCCGCAATGACTGTAGTGGGCAAAATCAACGGCTGGACCAAGGCCCAGCCCTACTTACCCAATGCAAGCCCAATCCAACCTACACCGGGTAGATCCGGTCGTAGACCTCCGGGCAATACTTCTCAACAGATTCGGATGTGATGCTGTTCGTGCGGCAAATATCCGCGTAGAGGTCCACGCTCTTGCGCCTGGTGCGCAGCTGCGTGCTGGGGTCCAGCCCCCAAAGCCCAAACTTCTGCGTCCAGCCCCGTTCCCATTCAAAATTATCCGTCAGGGTCCAGTGAAAATATCCCTTTACCGGGACGTTATGATTGATCATATGCCACATTGCGTGAAGGTGCTGCAGCAGGTACTTGCGCCTGAAATCATCCTTGCTGTCATCCACACCGTTTTCCGTGATGTAAATTTGCTTTCCAAATTGCCTGCCCCACTTGATGCAAGCCTTGAAACCCTCAGGATCGTTATTCAAAAACCCCGTCTCCGAAAGTTCCGCGTCATTGGGGAAAGAGCGCTCGGTAAACATCTCAGCCCGCTTTCCTGCATTAAAACGGATCAACTCCCGCGTGTAATAATTCAGCCCGATGAAATCCTGGGTGTTTTTGGCTTGGGGCACATCCTCTTTCAGGATATTTGCATCGAACTTGCCCGTCACCAGAGCCTGGGGAAAGGCTTCATTAAATACCTTATTGAAGAAATTCGTGTTGTAGCGTGTGAGGGGGTTGCCATTCGCTGGCAGAAAACCGCGCCAATGATGCGCCACGCCAACCTGGGCATCGCTTTGCACCTCGTGGATAGCCTGGTAAGCGGCTGCATGCCCTTTGAGTAAATTCCCCAAGACCTTGAGAGCGGTTTTCAAGTCTTTCTTCCCAGGGGGAAACTCACCGCTGAAGTATCCGCCACTTGCATACCCATTTGGTTCGTTGATGGTGATCCACATGTTACAGTGGCTTCCCAAGGCTTGCACCACCCGGCGTGAATATGCCGCGAATAGGTCGGTAACGGCTTCGTTTTCCCATCCACCCATTTCCGCCAGCCACATTGGATTCGTGAAATGATGCAACGTAACCATCGCCACCATGTTGCGCTCTTTGAGTCCGAGCAGCATCTGGCGGTAGCGGTCGAGCGCGCTTTCGTCCCAGCGGTCGGGCTCAGGCTGCACGCGCGACCACTCCACGGAAAGGCGGTGCGCGTTTTGGTAGGTTTCGTGCGCGCGGTCAAAATCCTCGCGCCATCGTCCTGCCCACCAATCCGCAGCTCTGCCGGACCGATCACCGTTCAATATGCGTCCTTCCTGCTGCTCCCATGCCCACCAGTCGTTATTCAGATTGTTGCCTTCCACCTGGTGCGCGGCAGTGGCAGCACCCCAAAGGAATCCGGCAGGGAAGGTAAATGTGGCTCTCGGCATGGTCGTCTCCAAAAATCGTTTCGATAATTTTACCCGTGCTTAACCAAATGGCGCAGGGTGTAATCCCTGCGCCATGATAGCTACTTATTTCCGGCTAACTATGCGTCCACCGGTTGCAGGAACTGGCTGTGGTAGAGCTCAGAATAGAAGCCCTTGCGTTCCAGCAGTTCATCGTGCGACCCTTGTTCCACGATGTCGCCATCGCGCAGCACCAGAATGCGGTCGGCATTGCGAATGGTGGAAAGTCGATGTGCGATGATGAAGCTGGTTCGCCCGATCATCAGCTTGTCCATGGCTTTCTGGATCAGTACCTCCGTGCGTGTATCGACCGAGCTGGTAGCCTCGTCCAGGATCAAAATGGTTGGGTCAGCCAAAACGGCGCGCGCGATGGTCAGCAACTGTTTCTGACCAGCAGAAACGTTGGAAGCCTCTTCGTTAAGCACCATGTCGTATCCGCCTGGAAGCGTGCGGGTGAAGTGGTCGGCATAAGCCATATCGGCAGCCGCCACCACCTCCTCATCGCTGGCATCCTGCCTGCCGTAGCGGATGTTTTCGCGGATGGTGCCGTTGTACAGCCAGGTGTTCTGCAGCACCATCGAGAGATGGCTGTGCAGATTTTCACGGCTCATGTCCTGGATATTGATATCATCGATCAGGATTTCTCCTCGGTCAATGTCGTAGAAGCGCATCAGCAGCTTGACCAGCGTGGTTTTGCCCGCGCCAGTCGGACCGACGATCGCAATTTTTTGCCCGGGTTCAACGACCATCGAGAAATCCTTAATAACGTACTCTTCGGGGTTGTAGCCGAACCATACGTTACGAAACTCCACTTTTCCCCGCACTTCCTCGAGCGCTACAGCCTTGGCAGAGTCGGGTTCGATCTCTGATTCATTGATGAACTCGAAAACGCGCTCTGCGGCTGCAGCTGTTTGCTGCAGGATGTTGGCAATATTGGCAATCTGCATCAGCGGCTGCTGGAACGAACGCAGATATTGAATGAAGGCCTGGATATCGCCAATCGACAGCTTGTTCTGAATAGTCAGGTAGCCTCCCAGGATCGCGACAGCAATGTAGCCAAGGTTGCTGAAGAAACGCGTGACTGGCATCATCATGTTGGATAGGAACTGCGCGAGCCAGGCGCTGGTGAAGAGCGTATCATTCAGGGTTTCAAAATGCTCAACACTGCCTTGTTCGCCGTTATACGCCTTCAGCACCAAGTGCCCGCCGTACATTTCTTCCACGTGCCCGTTGATGTGCCCGAGGTACTCTTGCTGTCGGCGGAAATGTACCTGCGATTTACTGATGATCACTCTTACAAAAATCATTGTCAGCGGGACCACGATCAGACCGATGAGGGTCATAGGCAGGCTAATCGAAAGCATCATGATCAAGACACCTATGATGCGCGTGACGGAAGTGATGATCTCCGAGAGACTTTGGTTGAGCGTGTTGCTGATGACATCCACGTCGTTGGTGACGCGCGAAAGCACCTCGCCCTGGGTGACCCGGTCAAAATAGCTGAGCGGCAGCCGATTGAGCTTTTGCGAGATTTCCTGGCGCATTTTATAAGTGATATCCGCAGAGATCTTGCTCATGATCAAGCCCTGGATCAGGCTTAGAACCGTTGCAATGCCATAAAGTATCAACACCCGAACGAGAATGGTGCCAATCTTGCCCAGGTCAATCCCGAGCGGGTCGCCCTGAACCATGCGCAGAACGCCGGTATAAAGCTCCGTGGTTGCCTGACCCAGCGTCCGTGGTCCAAAAATCGAGAAGACCGTCCCACCGGCAGCCATCAGCATCATGAACAGGATCGACCAGCGGAAGGGTCCAAGGTAGCCAATGAGCTGTCTCATACTGACTTTAAAGTTGCGGGCTTTTTCGCCCGGCACCATCATCCCTCCTGGACCATGCCTTTGCATTGGGCGGACCTCTTTGGGCTTGCTGTTAGCAAAGGGATTCTTGGGATTGGTTTGGTTAGGTTTTTGGTTATGTTGCTGGTTCATGCTAACTCCTCCGCGCTCAACTGGGAGCTGGCAATCTCCTGATAAGTGGGGCAGTTGGTCATCAGGTACTGATGGCTTCCTTTGCCGACCGCCCTGCCGTTATCAAGCACGATGACCTGGTCAGAATTTTTTGCGGTCGAAACGCGTTGGGTGATGATGAGCACTGTGCTTTCCGCGACGCGCGGTTTGAGGGCGCGGCGCAAGGCTGAGTCAGTCTTGAAGTCCAGGGCTGAGAAACTATCATCAAAAATGTAGATAGGGCGCGGTTTGATGATGGCACGGGCGATGGAAAGGCGCTGCCGCTGACCTCCCGAAACGTTATCGCCACCTTGGGCGATGGGCATGTTCAGCCCGTCTTCGCCATCCAAAACGAAGTCTGCTGCCTGCGCGATGGTGACAGCTTCACGCATTTCCTCTTCAGTGGCGTCGGGTTTCGCTACCTGCAGGTTGGTTGCCACTGTACCGCTGAAGAGCAACCCTTTTTGGGGGGCATAACCGATTTGCTCACGAAGAGTTGCTTGCGGCACGTTGCGGATGTCGATATCATCTATCGTGATCTTGCCTTTGGTCACATCGAAGAAACGGGGTAAAAGGTTGATCAGCGTCGATTTTCCACTGCCGGTCGAGCCGATGATCGCGGTCACCTTGCCAGGTTCTGCTGTAAAGCTGACATCATGCAGGATGTCCTCCTCGGCATCGGGATAACGGAAATCGACATCATGAAATTCCACCACGCCCCTTACTGGCTGCTCGAAGGCAACCGGTTCGGCAGGGTCTGTGATGGAAACCGGTTTTTCAAGGACGTCGGCAATGCGGTTGGCTGAAACGCCAGCGCGTGGGATGAAAACGAAGAGCATTGAAAGGTTCATGAATGAGAACATGATCTGCATTGCGTATTGCATGAAGGCGATCAAGTTGCCAACTTGCATGTTCGATTGCGCGACGATGCCAGCTCCAACCCAGATGATGAACACCTGTCCAGCCATCATTACCAGGTTCATGATTGGGAACATGAACGACATCGCGCGACCGATGAAGAGCATATTGCTCGTCAGATCCTTGTTGGCGACGTCGAACCGATCTTCTTCATAGCGCTGTTTGTTGAAGGCTCTTACAACCATGATGCCCGATAGATTCTCGCGCATCACCAGGTTGAGCTTGTCGATAAAGGTTTGGATGCGTTTGAACCGCGGCACCACGATCGTAAACAGGGTCACGATTACAGTCATCAATGTTGCAACGATCAAAGCGATCGTCCACCACATACCCGGGCTTTTCTCGAGTGCGCGCACAATCCCCAAAACGCCAATTAACGGGGCTTGAACACCCATGCGGATCAGCATGAAGCTTGCCATGCGTACCTGGTCGACATCGTTGGTGGTGCGGGTGATTAGCGAGGCGGTGGAGAAGCTCTCAAACTCAGCATTGGTGAAGTCGGTGACCTTACGAAAAACGTCTGAGCGTAAGTCCCGGGCAACATTAGCCGCGCTGATCGAAGCCAAATAGCTGACAACCAAAGACGCAACCAGACTCAGCAGAGATACGGCGAGCATTTGCGCGCCGATGCGCAGGATGTAATTGGTCTGGAAACGCCCGGTATCAGCGCCCAGGGCGGAATACTCGCTATTGATAGCCGTGATTGTGATTTGGTGCAGGATGGTTCCTTCAAGCGAGGAAAGGTGCTGGTTGACCTGGTCAAGCATCTGCGCGCGTTGTGCTTGGGGCATCATTGAGAGCAAACTCAAAAGGTCCTGTCCGCTGCCGATCATGTTGGGATCCAGCGGGAAATTCTCACCCAGCATCTGTGTCGCACGCTCTGGGTCCTGCTGGATCATACGCACGCTCTGGATGAACACCATGGGTTTGGAGATCAGGTCTTCCACCACCAATTTTTGCTCTTCATCGAGCGGCTTCAGCGCAAAGACAGCTTCTTCCGCGGCTTTCGGGAAATCTGCTGCGAGCGTTTCGGATTGGGGACTGCCCGGAGAGACCAGTTTGTAGTATTGCTGCAGTTCTGCCTGCTCATCAGGGTAAAGCTCGCCAATGCGCTGGAAGGTATCCGTGCTTAAAACCGCCGGAGCGCCGGATTCAACACCCTTTTGTTGGATACCAATATTGACGATATCCGAAAGGTAATCTGGCAGCTGCAAATCGCTCCAGGCCACAATCAGCACGAACAATATTGCTGGCAGGATAAGTTTGATATAAGGTCGGTAGTATTTCTTTAGTCTTAGCATAGTTGATTTCTCGATACTTCGGGATTTAGTCCTTCCTGTATGTCTTTGAGCTTTTCGTTCATGATCTCAAATATCTCGCAAGCCTGCTGTGCTTGAGTCTCTGACAGGCTTGCAGTCAGGTCAGGAACCCATTTTCGGCGGGTTAGGAAGGCCTGTTGCACCAGTTCCTCCCCGTCCTTGCTCAGGCAGATCAGTTTGCTGCGCCGGTCAATTGGGTCCTCCTCACGGGAGATCAAACCAGACTCCACCAGCCTGTCCACCATCTGCGACACAGCGGCTTTGGTGACGCCGAGGTGGTTTGCGAGGAAGTGAATGTTGGTGCAGCCGGCGCGATGAATGAAGAACAGGCTGTTGAGATGCGTAAAGGAAATCTCGTGCTCCTGCATGAACTGCATGTTGTAGATCATGTTGATGTGCATCGTGATGACTGCAAACCGATTAAGTTGTTCAATTAAATTTTCGTGCTTTTTTTGCATTGTAAACCTGCCTTGATAGTTAAGCGGGCTTAACTATAAGACCCTGACGGGGGATTGTCAAGACGAATTGTCACCTTTTGGGGGACTAATTTTGAGGTCTTATTGAGAAGTGGAAAACTAAGGGTGTTTAGACAGATATGATAGTTTACACACAATCCGAGGTGATTAATTACAGGTTTTGGGCAGACATGAAGTCTACCGCTACACCATTAATTGCCAAAAGACCCTAGTAGGGAAAAGGCCTGCCTTTTCCACAGCCTCCTGGTTGACGCAGGCGTCAACCCTACCTCAAATGGTATAAGTTTAGGTGTGACCTCTTGGTAATTGCACTCTTGAGGGCTGTGGTTGCCCGTTTACATCGCAAATACGGGTTTACCATTATGATCGAGGACAATCTATGGTTTAGGAAAAGTGTAAACAATCACCCCACACAAACTGTAAATCATCATTGTCCTGACTCAGGGGATAAGGCTACTCACCTGTGCCAGCGATATCGAGCGAAAAGTTGGAGCCCTGTGAAAAATCTCTATTCATGAACAGGATGCTAAAAGGGGCAGGGGTGTTTGCTTCTTCAGATTGGGTGCGTATGTAGCTTTGTTCACAGCCCAACACTCTACCGGAATCGTCGAAGAGAGTCACCACTGCCCGTAAATCGTTCAGGAGGATAGGCTCAGAACTGGTAAGCGTGCCCTCCACGCTGAACCAGCCGTTTTGTGAATCATAACCAGAATCTGAAACCACGGGAACCAAACCCACAGGCACGCTGCCGCCAGTGGCATAGGAAAGGACCTTAACGGCATAACTTTCGACCTGCTTGGATTCAATCACATAGAGGTCAAAGCATGCCCGATCGCCAGGCGCGATGCTGCCAGCCAGTGGGTAGCCGCGTAACGATGTTTGCCCACCAGACTTTAAGTTGAGCATCGCTTCGACCATCACCTTGCTGACCGTGGTTGGGGTATTGTTTAGCACTTCCCCTAAAACATGCACAATCTGCATACCCTGATCCCGCTCGTAGTAAACCCCGTCACCTGGAAGGAGAAGAATCGATCCTTTATGAGCTGTCGCTGTGAGCGGGAGAAAAAGATGATGCTCCAACGAAACCAGTGGGGCAGTGGGGCTGACCACTTTGGGTTGTGGGAGGGGATTGGGGCGCGTCCGCTGCAACATAACGGTGAGCAGGATGATGTTCAGAGCGATCAGCCCAATGAACATGATGATGCGGACGCTTTTCTTCGGCTCAGTCATAACTCCCTCGATGATATTACTCAAGCGATAGGTAGCAATTCTTGTGCCAAGGGGAAATGATAAATATTCTTGATCGTGCCGGCGTCCTTTATTGATGATCGGGCCGGCGTCCCCGCCGAGCACGGGATTTGACCGCCAGGTCTCCAATCAATCCAATCCAAATGCAGATCGCCACGCTACGTTCGCGATGACGAAATCGATCGTGCCGGCGTCCACGCCGAGCACGGGATTTGACCGCCAGGTCTCCAATTAATCCTAAACAGTGGGAGATCGCCGCGCTTCGCTCGCGATGAAGAGAAGAGATGACCATTTCCTATTATATGGGCACAGTCGTAGGTCGGAATGAAACTGCCCCCAATTTTTTTGCCACAACAGCCTTTCGCAGGTTCACTCCGACGCCTGCGATATCGGCGGAGTGGGCAAGGGAAGCCCATTCCGCCCTAAAAGAAAATTGACACTCCCTTTTTTCTATCACCATCGTTGAGGTCACGGGTAGGGGCGAAGCAATCTACACAAATAGATTGGAAATGGAGTTGCATTTTTATCGGATTGCTGTTTAGACAAGTATGATTGTTTACACATTATCAAGGGTGATTGTTTACAT
>CAYSVX010000015.1:0-31059 GCA_964434665.1 uncultured Anaerolineaceae bacterium | reverse complement strand
TCGCGCCGACTTTGTTGGCGTAATCAATGACCAATTTGAGGGCGGGGTTCTGATCAAAGAAGCAGATCACAAATAGAAGATCATTTTCTTGCATCATTGTGAGATATTCGAGAAACTCGCGACCCGAACTTGTGAGCGGCACAACTTCTCGTCCGAATCTGCGCAGGCGGAGTTCGAGCAGGTCTACCAGTGAGACTGATGGACCGAGCCCAAAGACAAAAACGCGGTCGTGTTCGTGCAGAATCTCGACCGCTTTGTTTAGCTCTTCGCGTTTGATGGAATCCAACGCCTGGGTAAGAAAATCAATTTCCGTTGCCGTAAGGCGTTCGAAGATGTCGCCGCCATCGCGAAGATCATTCAGTCTGCCGCGCAAACGGGCGGAGTGGGTGACGCGTCGGCGGAAATTGTCCTGAAGGACCGCGCGCATAGCCGGATAGCTGCTGAACCCCAGACTGCGCGCAAAGCGCACCAGGGTTGCCTCGCTGAGTTCCAGGCGGCTGGCAATCTCGCTGGCAGAGAGGAAGGCAGACTCTTCCTGGTTTTTCCGCAAAAAGTTGGCGATACGTTTTTCACTTTTGGTCAGGTTGTTGAAATGATCAGTCAGAACCTGGCTGAAGTCAATTTTCGCGGGAGATTTTGAAGGGCTGTTCATAACACCTCGGTGCAGATCCTTGATCAAAAAGGGGACAACAATATTTGTGTTCGTGAAATACCACTTACATTTGAAACAGTATAGTGCAATTGAATAAAAATTGCAAGATAAATTTCATAAAGTCGTTAATTTTCATAGTTTGTTGCTGGCAGAAGTGATTGCAGTTCAGGATTGGCCCAAATCTCAGCCCGCGTGGTGTCCACCACCAGGTCGCACAGCTCCATTTGCGGTTTATAGACCTGTTCAGCCATCAGGAATTGCTCCCGGAAATAGCGATTCAAGAAGTAATACAGTTCATACTTCTTTCGCAAGTCCATATCGCGACGCCATTTGCGCTTCAGGCGCACGGCATCATCGGTAATGTACATCACCTTTATTCCGGTCAAAGCCGCGATTTCAGGCAGAAGGAAAGGGAAATTCCCTTCCATGAAGATGATGTCGGCAGGTTCAATGCTTAAGGTTTCACGCCCCGGTTTGAGATTTCCATCCAGAGTGTGGCTCGAGGTGGCGGAAATAAAGTCGTATTGGGGTGTAATCGCGGCTTTGCCGTTCCGCAGATCTTGCAGCGCCTTTGTCAGCATCTCAAAATGGAGGGCTTCGGGGCCAAGCGAGTCGATCCCATGGGCTTCGCGGTAATCGCGGTCTGTCAGGAAGTGGTCGATCTCCAGACCCGAGATACTCTTGCCGGTGTTTTTGATTGCCTGCTGAAGGCGTTCAACGATTTCGGTCTTCCCGGCTGCAGTCTGACCAGCAATGGCGATCAGGATGGGGGTTCCCATCTTTTCAACCAGCGAGTGAACAATTTTGATGAATGCCTCATCCACTTCCTTGTTCGCCTTCTGGAAGTCCTTGTAACCGACTGCCGGCAGGTTTTGGAAGTGATTCTGAAGGCGTTCAAATGCCAGGAAAGGTTTTCCACCCAGATGCGCGATGATGTCTTCGGTGTAATACTCGGTCCGATGGATGAAGTAGAAACCACGCGGATCAAAAGCGAAGTGTTTGTCCACCCAGTCAGTGGCATAGCCGCCGCTGACCAAGCCTACGAAGAGCATCCTCAGCAGGGAGAGTATCTGGGGGTCCATGATCGGACGATTATCCACTTTTGGTTTGAGTTGAATGCCGGCATAAAAGGCAGCGCTGTTGACCATCCGCTCGATTTCATCCTTGCTGATCATTTCAATCGACTGCCAGCCCTGATCCGGGGTGATGTTCTCGAGACAATAGCGAAACTCAAACAACTCAAGGTCGTTGAGCGTAGGGCAGAGAGTAACCATCTTTTCAAACAGCTTTTCGGAAAAGAGGTCGTTGTTTTTGAGGGTGGGATCCTGCATATCTTTCACTTCTTCCATTTATTAAGCCCCATATTTTGCCACTCTGCCGGCGTTTGCCAAGGCGATCGGCATCACATAATACGCAGGGATCTGCCCCAGGTTTCCGTTTGCGCAGTTGGTCTCGCCAAATTCCGAGCATTTATCCGCGCGGACGTACTTTGCGTACATGAGCAGTGGAACCGGATGCCAGCTGTGGGATTTGAGCACCGCCGGGGATGAATGATCGCCGCCAATGATGACCACATCCGGGTTCAATGCCATCAAGCGGGGGAGTTGGGCGTCAAACTCTTCTATTGCTTTCACTTTTGCGTCAAAGTCCCCAATTTCACCGTAAGTATCGGTCTTTTTGAAGTGCAGGTAGAAAAAGTCGTACTCCGACCAATGCTTTTCAAGGCAGTCGAATTCGTTACAGAGATCCATGCCATCGACTGGTAGAACATTCATGCCCACAAGCCTTGCCACACCGCGGTACATTCCGTTGACCGCTATGGCAGCGGCATTCAACTTGAATATGTCCGGATATTTGGGCATCACGGGGAATTTAGCAAAGCCGCGCAATAAAACCATATTTGCGGACTTCTCGTTTTTCAGTAAGACCTCTGCCTGTTCCAAGAATGCGTTAACCAACGCGGCGGTTTGTTTGGAAGCGTCATCCAGCGCCTGAACCTTGAGCGGCGCTGCGCCGGTTACCAGCGGGTCGGAATCGGTGAGGGCTGTCCCCAAGCCGGGCGCTCTGAGCACAAGCACGAAGCGATGCTCCTTGACAATTTCCACGAACACTTCCGCGCCTTTCAATTTGATCGTCCGCAACTTTTGGACGAGGCGTTCGCTATCACAAGTAGGCAGCCTGCCGGCGCGGCGGTCAACTAAAAGCCCATTTTCATCCACCAGGCAGAAGTTGCCCCTGGCAGCCACATCGTCCGGACCAAGCTCAAAATCCACGCCCAGGGCTTCCAATGCCCCTCGACCGATTTGATATTCCAGGGGGTTGAAGCCAAAGATCGAGAGGTGACCGGGACCACTGCCGACCGTGATGCCAGGACCAGCCGGGATGGTCATCCCCAGGGCTGATTTGGAGGCTAAGGCGTCCATGTTGGGTTTGCAGGCTGTTTCGAGTTCGGTTTTACCGCCTTCCTCACGGAGGAGGCCGCCTAACCCGTCCAGGATCAGCATGACGATCTTAGTCTTTGCTTCCACTATCTGACCACGTAAGAATTGATCGAACATGGCGTACCTCTTCTCTCTTGTTTGTTCTATCTATATTTCAATCTGCCATTTGGGCTTGCAGGTCTGGATGGAGAAACAATTGCGCGTTGCTGGTATCCACGATGATGTCACAACATTGCATCATCGGTTGGTAGATTTCCTGATTTCGTTGAAATTGAGTGCGAAAATAGCGGTTCACTAGGTAATTCGTGTCATACTTTTTGCGGAAGTCCACGTCTCGTTTCCACTTGCGTTTCAGTCGGATGGGATCGTTGGCAAAGTAAACGATCTTTAAATCGATCAAGCTGGATATTTCGTGGATGTGGAAGGGGAAGTTGCCTTCAAGGATGATGATATCGGCGGGCTGGATGGTTTGGGTGTACTGACCGGGACGAAGGTGGCCATCCAAATCGTGGCTGGATGTCGCCTGGATGAAGTCATAGCGGGGAATTTCCGCTGCTTCTCCACGCAAAAGCGCGTTGATAGAGTCCATGAAGAGGGAAAAGTGAATGACTGCCGCATCCATCGGGCGACCGTCGCGAGAGACGCGGTCCTTGTAGAAGTTGTCCATTTCAACGGAGGTACACGAAAATCCCGCACCGGATAAAGAGTTAAGCAACCGTGAGGAAATTTCTGATTTGCCGGATGCGGTTGGACCAACGATAGTCAACAACAGTGGCTTGTTGCTGGTAGATATCAAGGATTTAGCAACCTGGATCAATGCCAGGTCAATTTCCTGGTTCGCCCGGGCAAAGTCCTTGTAGCCAACCTCGAACATTTTTTCGAGGCGCGGTTGCCCTGGCTCAAAGAATCGATAGGGTGAGCCCCCAAAACGTTCTTTGATTCTCTTGTTCACATAATTGGTACGCACAAAGAAAACAAAAGATCGCATATCAAAGTAAAAGTGCTGATCAACCCATTCGAGCGGGTAAAGTTCCCCGACCAGGCCAACAAAAAGCTGCCTGGAAAGAGAAGCAATGCTGTGGTCAAGGATAATTTGATCACCCTGTTTTGGCTTCAGCTGGATGTTGGAAAAGAATTCCGGGCTGGCAATTTTTGCCTGCAGAGTTTCCATTGGCTCTGGATGAATGGTTGTCCAACCTTCCGCCGGGGTGAGGTTCTTGAGGGCATATTGGAACTCGTAGGGCTCCAATTCGCCGACACCTGGATTTAATTGCTGCAGCTTTGAAAACAAGTCGCGTGAGAATTGATGAGGGTCCAATGAGGTTGCGGGCATTTGTTTAGCGCTTTTCAATCGGTTTACCAGGGGGTTCCCTGGCCAAGTACCATGGCTTCGTAGGCTTTCTTGATCTTCGCGTAATTACCATCCCGGTCGAGGGCGATCCCTCTTCCAACGGCTGAGACGATCGTCCCAAGTCCGATATCGCGCATTTCTCCTTCGAGCTTTTCCAGCAGGGTTGGCGCGCTGCCTGGTTCGGTGCTGCGCCCGTCAAAGATCAGGTGTAAGAATGCGTTGGCCAGACCTTTTTCTTTAGCCATCCGCAGCAGAGCCAGGGGGTAGTCGATTGAGCCGTGTGAGCTTTTCTCGGTCAGAAGACCAATCAGGTGCAGATTCGTCCCTTTACGCAAGACGTTTTCGATCGCCTCGACGAAGACTTCATTCTTCGCGAACGAGCCGTCTTTGAGCGCCATATCCAGGCGCACATCATCCTGCAGTACCACTCGACCCGCACCAATGTTCATATGACCCGCTTCGGAGTTGCCTGGTTTGCCGGCTTGCAAGCCGACCGCTTCGCCGGAGGCTTGGAGATGCGCCAGCGGAAAATCCCGGCAGAGTGCGTCCCAGTTGGGGGTGTCAGCGACAAAGATCGGATTGTTTTCATCCTGGCTGCCTTCCCCCCAGCCATCGAGGATGATCAGCAAAACCTTGCGGTCCTTTCCCCAGTCGCGGGGTTTCACCAAAGGTGTACCCGTCATGGATGGATGATTTTCGACACCCAGGATATCTAAAATGGTCGGGGTGATGTCTTGCAAACTGCCATCAGAGATTTGGATGTCATCATCCGCTTTGGGGTCAATCACGACGAAGGGCACCGGGTTTGACGTGTGCGAGACGTGGGGTTTACCCTCGGCGGTGAGCAGCACTTCAAGGTTGCCGTGATCGGCCGTGATGAGCGTAACGTAGCCTTCAGATTGGGCAGCCTGGACTACCCTCGCGAGGTGCTCATCCACAGCCTGCGCGCAAGCTATCTTGGCTTCGCTGTTGCTGGTGTGCCCGATGACGTCGCCATTGGCGAAGTTGGTCACGATGCAGTCAACGCCCTGCTTCAGACCGTGGATAACTTCATCAGCCACAGCGGGCAGGCTGAGCTCCGGAACCTGGTCAAATGGAATGCCTTTGGGTGAAGGAATGCGGACATCCACTTCTCCGGGATAGGGCTGGTTATTTCCGCCATTTAAGAAGAAGGTGACGTGCGCAAATTTTTCGGATTCTGAGCAACGCAGCTGGGATTTGCCGGCCTTGCTCAGCACTTCCCCCAGGGTGTGATCGAGTTTGGATGGCGCAAAGGCAACAGGCAGGTCCATGAATTTGTCGTGATATAAAGTCAGGATCACAAAATCAAGATCCTTGAGCTGCTCCCGGTCAAAATGCGAAAAATTTGTTTCGGTGAAGGCTTCGGTCAGTTCAATTTCCCGTTCACCCCGGCGGCAGCAGAAAATGACCGCGTCGCCATCATGAATTGTGCCAACAGGCTGCCCGTTTGAGTCGAGGCGCACGAGGGGCTCCATGGAATAATCGGTCTGTCCGCGCGAGTAAGCTTTTCGAACCGCTTCTGCGAGCAGAAAGCCGCCGTGTTCATCTTTACTCATGTTCATCGCGCTTACCTCCACAAAAAAAACTATCCTGGGGCTTGAAATTTTTGGTCAAGGACTACTTTCGGGCATGCTGGGAAGATATCAAGCAAGTCTGTAAACTGATGGATGACCAGGTCAGGTCGGTTTTCATCCGTGATGGTTGCCTCGGCTAATTCTTCCGGGCTGATCAGAATGATCGTCATTCCAAAGCCTGCTGCCCGCGTTCCGGTAACATCACGCTTCAGATTATCGCCAACATAGGCGCAGCGCGAGGGGTCGACGCCCGCGTTTTGGGCAGCAATGTGGTAAATGGCTGGGTCCGGTTTGCGAATGCCCAACACGGAAGAAAGAGCAATGGATTTGAAGTAGGGGGTGAAGCCATCTGCTTCCATCCATTCTGGGATTTCGCTGGTAGTGATCAGATTGCTGATGATGCCAAGCGTGTAGCCACGGTCGAACAGGGTTTGCACCACTTCTTTGCCGTGCTCCACCACCACCCTCAGTCCCATGGACTGGCGGTACTGGTAAGTCAATTCCGTGCCAAGCGGTCCGATCCGTTCGGTGGGAAAGTCGAAAGCCAGCCAACGCGTCCAAAGTTCGGACTCGGGAGCTTCGCGCATGTTCTCAAAAGCCCATTTTCGATAGACCTTGTAGCGTTGGTCCAGCTTTTCGCAGAAAGCGACTGGGTCCTCGTCCGTTCCAACCAGCTCCACAATTCTCTGCCTGGCTCTGGCTTGGTGGTCGTCATTCTTTGTTAATATCCGCAGTGTGTTCCCAAGGTCGAGAAAAACCGCTTCAATTGCCTGGATCATTGTTCAACCTTCCTGTTGAAATTGCCGTGTTTATGAACGCGGAGGGAATATGTCAAGGAGCTGCTTTATTTCCTTAATAACATAATCAGGTTTTAGGTCAGAAGATTGCGGTTCTTTGGCCAAAGTGTCTGGTTCTTCAATGAGGACCATCATACCGTAACCTGCCGCCTGGGTTCCTTCGACGTCCCGGATCGGGTTATCGCCAAGATAAGCACATTTAGCGGGGTCCATGCCCATCACTCTGGCTGCCAGCAGGTAAATCTCTGGGTCGGGTTTGCGAATCCTGACCTTGGAGGAAAGGATCACAGTCTTAAAATAGCCGGTGACTCCATCTGAAATCATCCAATCAGGAATTTCTGTTTCTGTGATTGTGTTGGCGATAATTCCCAATTTATAACCTCGGCGATGGAGTTCCGCGAGGGTTTCTTTGACGTCCTCACGGGGAACGCGCCTGCCATCCCGATCACGCCACAGCCGGGTCAGGCGGCTAACGTTCGGCGCGATGATCTCGATGGGGTAGTCCGGGAGGAGCCACTGCGTCCAGAGTTCCATTTCCGAAGCATCGAGAAGCGTTTTCTTAGCGAGACTGCGGTAAGCTTTCCAGTTTTTTTCCAACTTTTCAAAGAAAACTTCAGGAGTCTCAGTGGCGTTGACCAACTTCATCAGGTCGTCTTTTGCCTGTTGTTGAAAAGCGGGGTCTGCCACAACAATCCGCAGTGTGTTTCCTACATCCAAGAAAATGGCTTCGATATTGGGTGTCATTGTTCCTCCAGAACCGTACTTACTTTCAAAATAGAAATATTTGCAATAAATCTTTCAATTGCATATCTTACGACAAGACAAACCAATTTGCAAGTAATCTTGCGATAACTATTGACTTCTGGCTAAAGAGATTGTAAACTATAGTCATCAATGCACACGTGTGCATAAGGAGAAATCATAGTGGCAGTCACCATCAAAGACATCGCAAAAAGGGCAGGGGTTTCTCACTCAACGGTCTCCCGTGCCTTGGGAGTTAATCACCTGGTGTCCAGTGAAACCGCGAAGCGGATCCGCCTGGTTGCCCAAGAAATGGGCTACCGACCCAGCGCCGTTGCCCGCAGCCTTAAAACCAAACGAACGCAGGTTTTAGGCGTGATTGTCAGCAGCATTTCCGATCCATTCTTCAGCGAGATCCTCAACGGAATCGAAGTGAGCGCTCAGGCGGGAGGTTACAGCCTGTTCATCGCGGCCTCCCAACATGATCCAGTCAAAGAGAGGCAAATCGTTCAGACAATGATGGAGCAGCGTACGGATGGAGTAATAATCTGCTCGTCTTCATTTAGTCCTGAGCATGGCCGTGAGTTGCTTTCCTCCGGATTTCCAGTGGTGGTGGTCAATCATCAGGGCAGTGAGAGTTTCAATTATTCCATTTACCACGATGACGACGATGGAAGTTCGCAAGTCACGCGCCATCTGCTTTCGCTTGGACACAAAAGAATTGCCTACCTGGGTAACTCCCAGTCGGGCAGGACGACTCAGGATCGGCTGCACGGTTTCCTTGACGCTATGTTTGAGGCTAATTTGGAGGTTCCGGAATCCTACATCCACCATGTGGCAGGTGGCGATCCGATTCTTGGTCAGGAAAGTGTTGATTACTTCACGCAATTAAGCCCCAGACCCACCGCGATTATCTGCTTTAATGACATGCTGGCGATTGGTGTCTTGAAAGGTTGCGAAATGGCGGGTTTGAGGGTCCCGGAAGATCTCTCGGTCACCGGGTTCGACAATATCACCTACTCCGCATTTACAACCCCTTGCCTGACCACTTTTGACCAGCCAAAATTTTCCATTGGTCAGGAAGCCGCCCAACTTTTATTGGATCTCTTGCAAGCCGAGGACGGCATCATACCGGAAACACCGAATGTGAAAATTCTTAAGGGAAGGCTGTTGGTCAGGGGATCGACTGGCAATGCTCGCGGGGCTTAATAAAAATATGAACACTCCTTATTCTCTCAAAACAAGTCAGGACCTCTCACTCATCCCACAATCCATCGTGAGGTATAGAGGCTTGGAATTGGGGTTGACTTACGAAAAGGGAACCAGGGAGTTGGTGATTTTGGCTGCGAATGCGGACCCCCGACTCGAGCGATTTGAAGGCAAGCGATCCGAATTCGGCGGAAGCACACTCTTGCGAGGACCGCTTTCACCAGTCAATGCCGCGGCTTTGAGGGATTTACTGCCCTGGCTTCGACCGCAGGTGTTGGGGTTAAAGACCTCGGCGGGAATGGGTGATCGTTTGGGTCTGGCAACACCCGGGCACGTTCGCGCCGCACGTGCTTGCAATGGAAAAGTGGCTCCCATTTTCGCGCAGCAATCCATCAGGGAGTTGACAAGGACCGGCCGCACACCCCAACAGGTCATGGACGATGCCATGTGGGGTGTCTTCCAGGAAAACTGGCAGGAAGGCTTTGGCGCGGACGCGGACCATCTGAAAACCGAGACCGATATTGACGCCTGCCTGGCGGCTGGTTTCACTTTTTTTACGATTGACCCGGGTGAATTCGTGAATGACCAGGCCGACAACCTTGGTCTGGAAGATCTCCGGATCCTGGCTGTGGACCTGCCCTCCGCGCTGAGAATGTCTGAGAACGATCTGCTCGATAGTTCGCGTACCTTTAAAGGACTTGGCATTCATTTTTCTGAAGCAATCTTGCTCAAGGCAATGGTGAAATACGGGCATGCGGTCTGGCATGTCGTGAAAATGTACGAACACTTGCGAACTTCCAGCGCTGGTAAACCCTTTGAACTGGAAGTTTCTGTTGACGAAACGAAATCTCCAACCAGCCATGCTGAACACTACTACATCGCGCATGAATTAAAGCGGATGGGAGTGCGGTGGGTCAGCCTGGCACCCCGTTTTGTGGGTGAGTTTGAGAAGGGCGTCGATTACATTGGAGACCTGGCGGCGTTTGACGCGAATATCGCCGGGCATGCCGCCATCGCTAAAGAGATGGGTCCATATAAGATCAGTCTCCATTCGGGTTCGGATAAATTCAGCATCTATCCCGCTGCCGCACACCACACAAAGGGCTTGGTGCACCTGAAAACCGCCGGTACCAGCTACCTCGAGGCAATTCGCACCATCGCAGAAATGGAACCCTTGTTTTTCAAGGAAATCTACGAATTCTGCCTGGGTCGTTATGAGCAGGACAAACTCAGCTATCACGTCTCCGCGCGCCTAAACCGCGCGCCAAGCGCCGACGAAACATGCTCGCCAAACGATTACCTGGATAATTTCGACGCGCGTGAGATCCTTCATGTCACATTTGGCTCGGTGTTGAAAGAGAAAAACCCTGATGGCACCGGGCGTTTTTATGACCGCTTGATTGCATTTCTTAATCAATACCCCGAAGTCTATGCCGGCAACCTTGAGCGGCACTTCCTGCGGCACCTTGAACCATTCTGCCGCGTTGTAAAGACACAGCGAACAAAACGAAACAATGGGTGAGATGATGACCATGGATATCAAAAAGACATACGATTTTTCAGACCTTTGCGCGGTGGTAACCGGAGGGGCGGGCGTGCTTTGCGCGGAAATGTGCCGTGCCCTGGCAAGCCTGGGGGCGAAAGTTGCCATTTTGGACCTTAACCTGGCAACCGCTCAAAAGCTGGCAGATGAGATTCAGCAAGACGGAGGCACGGCGATGGGTGTGGCCTGCAACGTCCTCGATAAAGAGAGCGTCCAGGCCGCCTGCGAACAGGTGTTGGCAGCTTTCGGCAAGGTGGATATCCTGATCAACGGTGCCGGCGGCAATCGAGCCCAGGCAACCACCAGCGCTGAGTTGCCATTTTTCGATCTGCCCCACGACGCTCTGCGGTGGGTGTTTGAGCTGAACCTCCTGGGAACCATCCTGCCCTCCCAGGCGTTTGGCAAGGTAATGGCGGATCAGGGACAGGGTGTCATCCTGAATATCTCTTCAATGAACGCCTTCCGTCCGCTCACACGCATTCCTGCTTACTCAGCAGCCAAAGCCGGTGTGAGCAACTTCACCCAGTGGCTGGCAGTGCACCTGGCGCAGGAATACTCAGCCAACATCCGCGTCAACGCGATCGCTCCGGGCTTCTTCGTTACCGAGCAAAATCGCTTCCTCCTGACTGACCAACAAACTGGCGAGTTAACCCCTCGAGGCAAAACCATCATCGGGCACACCCCCATGAACCGTTTTGGTACGCCGGAAGATCTGGTGGGTACGGTTTTGTGGTTGGTGTCGCCTGCTTCTGCCTTCGTTACCGGTGTGGTTGTGCCGGTGGATGGCGGTTTTTCAGCTTTTAGCGGAGTGTAGAGCAATGACAATCGGCATAGGTTTCCAGGATCAATCCCTCGACGATCACGCGGTTGAGAGCATAGTGGAAGAAGCGCTTTCCAGCCTGGCGTTGGAAGGCAAACGCGTCTTGTTCCTGATCCCGGACGGCACGCGCAGCATGCCGATGCCACTAATGTTCTATTTGTTTGAAAAGCATCTTTCCGGGCGGGTAGCCGCGTTGGATTACCTGGTGGCGCTTGGAACCCACCAACCGATGAGCGACGAGCAACTGAGCCACCTCATTGGGCGCCATGTCGAAAATGGAAAAGCTGGTGAAAGCAACATTTTCAACCATCATTGGGAATCCCCCGAAACTTTCACGCAAATCGGCGTGATACCCGCAGAGGAGATCGAACGCATCTCGGATGGACGCCTGGTGGAAGACGTTCCTGTAAGGCTGAACAAGCTGATACTTGATTATGATCATTTAATAGTTTGCGGACCTGTTTTTCCGCATGAGGTGGTTGGATTTTCGGGTGGGAATAA
Source organism: uncultured Anaerolineaceae bacterium (assembly GCA_964434665.1). GTDB lineage: Bacteria > Chloroflexota > Anaerolineae > Anaerolineales > Anaerolineaceae > Mesolinea. Next base: position 19,409 of record CAYSVX010000015.1, on the reverse strand, counting down.
ATACTTCTTCCCGGGCATTGCGGGACAAGAAATTATCAACTTCACCCACTGGCTGGGAGCATTGATCACCAGCTTTGAGATCATCGGTTCCGGTTACACGCCTGTTCGGGCTGTGATCGACCGGGCTGCTTCTTTCATCCCGAAACCGGTGGATTGCTTCAGTCTCGTTGTAACACATGAAGGGCTTGCGGGTATCTTCTTTGGAGAAGCGCGTGAAGCCTGGGAAGCAGCCGCGGCACTCTCTGCGCAGAAGCATATCGTGTACGTGGAAAAACCCTTTGAGAAAGTCATCTCGATTATGCCTGAGCTTTATGACGACCTCTGGACGGCAGCCAAGGGCATGTACAAAATGGAACCGGTGATCGCCGACGGTGGTGAGGTCATCATTTACGCCCCGAACATCACCGAGGTCAGTTACACCCACGGAAAGTACCTGGATGAAATTGGCTATCACTGCCGCGATTACTTCACCAAGCAGTGGAGCAGGTTTGAGCACTATCCTCACGGCGTGATAGCCCACTCCACCCACTTGCGGGGAATGGGAACGTATGACGAAACAACCGGCGTTGAGCAGCTGCGCATCAAGGTGACGCTCGCTACCGGTATTCCAAGGGAACGCTGCGAAAAGATCGGTCTGGGTTACCTCGACCCTGCCAGTATTGATCCACAGGATTGGGTGGGCAAAGAGGAACAAGGCATCCTGGTGGTGCCGCGGGCTGGCGAAATGCTTTATCGACTCAAGGTGAACTCATCTTTAGCTAATAAGGAGAAATGATGCAATATAGAATCGGTCTTGTTGGTCTTGGGGTGATGGGGCGCAACCTGGCGCTCAATATTGAACGGAATGGTTTCCCGATTGCTGTCTGGAATCGAAACCCGCAAAGGATGCACGACTTCATCAGCGAGGAAGGGGAAGGTAAGGCTCTGCTCGGCGTGGAAAAATTGGCTGACCTGATGGCGGCGCTCGAAAAACCTCGTCGGGTGATCCTGATGGTTCAGGCTGGTGCAGCCGTGGACGAAGTCATCGATCAGATCAAACCTTTGATGGATCCAGGAGACATCCTGATCGATTGCGGTAACACGTTTTTCACCGACACCGAACGCAGAAACAAAGCCTTGGAAGCGGAAGGTTTTCAATACATCGGGGCTGGGGTTTCTGGCGGCGAGGAAGGCGCAAAGTGGGGTCCCGCGATCATGCCAGGTGGAAATCGCCCGGCGTGGGAAGCCTTGAGTGAAATCTTCTACGCGATTGCTGCCAAAGCAGAAGATGGTCAGCCCTGTGTCGAGTATATGGGTCCTGGGGGGGCAGGGCACTACGTCAAGATGGTGCATAACGGGATCGAATATGGCGACATGCAGCTCATCTCCGAAGCCTATGACCTGTTGAGCCGCGGTTTGGGATTAGGCGCGGATGAATTGCACAAAATCTTCTCCCGCTGGAGTACGGGTCTTCTAAAATCTTACCTGATCGAGATCACAGCAGACATCTTTAAAACTATTGATCCTGATACGGGTCTACCGCTGGTTGATTTGATCCTGGATGAAGCCGGGCAAAAAGGCACCGGCAAGTGGACCAGCCAAAACGCGCTTGACATTGGAGTTCCCGTGCCAACGATCAACGCTGCCTTGCAAGGACGCATCATATCTTCCCTAAAAAGGGAACGCGTATTTGCGGCAACTCAGCTGCCTTCGCCACAGCAAATGTATGAAGGTGATCCCGCTGAACTGATTGACGCAGTCGAGAACGCGCTGTATGCGAGCAAGGTCACTTCGTACGCGCAGGGTTTGGCGATGCTGCGCATGGCTTCGCTGGAATACAACTACGATCTGAACATCCGCGATATCGCCAAAATTTGGCGGGCAGGTTGCATCATCCGGGCGAGTTTGCTGGGCGACATTATGGACGCTTACGAACGCGATCCTCAGTTGGTGAACCTGATGCTGGACGAGGCATTCAAGAGTGCCATTCTCGAAAGGCTGGATGACTGGCGCAAGGTCGTTCAGATCGCTGTCGGGCTCGGTATACCTGTTCCCGCAATGAGCGGCGCGCTTTCTTACTTCGACGCGTATCGCAGTGAACGTCTACCCGCCAACCTGATCCAGGCACAGCGCGATTATTTTGGCGCGCATACCTATCGGCGTATCGACAAAGACGGTGTTTTTCACACCCAGTGGGTGTAGAAAGGAAAGCAGCTTATGACGCAAACCTACGGACTAAATATTCCTGAAGATGGCGCCCTGGATTTTGTTTCCCTGGGAGCATTGGTCCACCGGCTCGATCCGGGGGTCGTGCCTTTCCGCAAAGCGACCGAGTGCAAGATCCACGTTAGCGGCGGTGAGTTTAACTGCGCCGCCAACCTTGCGGACTGCTTTGGGTTGCGCACTGGCATCGTGACCGCCATGGTGGACTATCCCATCGGCGATTTGATTGCCGAACGTGTGCGGGCGATGGGCGTCAAGCCGTTCTACCGCGCCTTCAAACACAACGGCGTCAACGGACCCAACATGGCAACCGTTTACAGCGACCGCGGTCATGGCGTCCGCCCGCCTGTGGTGTTTTACAACCGCAGCCATGAGGCTGCCGCTGAGTTGAAGCCTGGAGATTTTGATTGGCAGGCAATTTTTGACGGAGGCGTACGCTGGTTCCATAGCGGGGGGATCTTCGCCGCGCTTTCCGAAACGACCGGCGAAGTGATCATCGAAGGGATGCGTGCTGCCAAGGCTGCTGGCGCTGTGGTTTCGTTTGACCTGAACTATCGCGCCAAGCTCTGGAACATCTGGGGCGGGCAGGAAGCCGCGCAGTCGGTTTTGCGCAGAATTATGGAGAATGTGGACGTCCTGGTAGGCAACGAAGAGGACATGCAGCTCGGCCTGGGAGTAAAGGGTCCCCAGGTTGCAGGCGCATCCAAGTTGGATCCGGGCGCGTTCATTGGAATGATCGATGAGGTTGTGCGCCTCTATCCTAACGTGAAAGTTGTTGCCACCACGCTGCGCGAGGTCCATTCGACCAACCGCCACTCCTGGGGTGCGGTTGCCTGGATCAATGGAAAAACCTATGTGGCGCCTACCTGTGAGTTGGATGTGTTTGACCGGGTCGGTGGGGGTGACGGTTTTGCTTCCGGGCTGTTCTATGGGCTGCTTTCCGGTCAATCGGAGCAGGAAGCGGTTAACTTAGGCTGGGCTCATGGGGCGCTGCTAACGACCTTCCCTGGTGATACAACCATGGCGACTTTGGAGCAGGTTAGGGCTTTTGCCAAAGGAGGCTCAGCACGCATTCAACGGTAGAGGTTTTGAAGTGAGACTGGAATTATTTTTTTTACGAATGCACACGTGTGCAAAAAAAAAACAAGGAGATTGATAGAAAATGGAAACAATGAAAGCGCTCGTCTTTAAAGGTGTTGGAGATCTCGTTCTCGAGCAGGTGCCGATGCCGCACGTGAAGGATCCGGATGATGTCGTGATTAAGATCTCCGCGGTAGGTATTTGCGGAAGTGATGTCAAAATTGTGGAGGGCAAACATCATTTCAAGCCCAACACAATCCTCGGTCACGAATTTTGTGGCGAGGTTGTTGAGATTGGCTCCCATGTGCATCATATCAAACTGGGCGACCGGGTGGCGGTGGATAACAACATTCGCTGCGGTTTTTGCGACTTTTGCCGCATGGGGCTCACCAGCCAATGCGTGGACATAAAAACCAGCGCGCTGGGTGTTATGCGCGACGGCGGTTACGCCGAATATTGCCTGGTTCCTGAGAAGCAGTGCTTTGTGCTGCCCGATGAGATCGATGATGTTCTGGGAACCCAGGTTGAGACCCTGGCAACCGTCGTCAACGGCATGAACACTCTGCAAATGCTGCCCTACGACTACGTGATGGTGATCGGTTTTGGTCCGATCGGATACCTCTTCTCGCAGTTCGCCAAGAACATTGCTGCCAAAGTGGCTGTTACCGAAATCGATCCCTTCCGCCGCGAACTCGCAAAGCGCTGCGGTCTGACTGTCTGGGACCCCAACGAAGTCGATGTGGTCGAGAAGATCACTGAATTCACTTACGGTCGCAAAGCGGACATCGTGATCGAAGCGACTGGTAACGACCTGGCAACTGCCCTGAAGTGTGTCACCCCCGGCGGAAAAGTTCTACCCTTTGGCATGGACTCCAGCATCACCACCACGGTGGTCCCGAACGAGATCACCCGCTGGGCAACCAAGATCCTCGGGCTCTATCTCGGTCAGAACACCATGGTTCCCTCCATACGCATCTTCCGTGAGAACCGCCTTGATATGGAAAACTTCTTCACCAAGGTCATCAAGTTGGAAGACGGCGTGGATGCCTTCAAGATGCTTGGTCTGGACGTGCCAACCCTCACCCACGGCCCCAAGAGCGCGATGAAGATCGTAATGCGCCCATAAACACCTGAAGCATTTTTTCTCTCCCCTCCCATTTGGAGGGGAGATGAAGGAAAAAAATGAACCGAAAAATCAACCTTGCAGTTATCGGAACCGGGCGAATGGGCAGTGTGCACGTGGCGAACATCATCAACAAGGTGCCCGAGGCCAATCTTGTAGCTGTGTGTGACATTCGCCTGGATGTCGCGCAGGCAGTGGCGGACCGATGGGGGATCACCCGGGTAGTGCAGGATTACCACGAATTGCTTGAAGATGAAACGATCGAAGCCGTGTTGATCGCCACCACCACCAGCACGCACGCGGAAGTGATCAAGGATTGCGCCAAAGCGGGCAAACACATCTTTTGTGAGAAGCCAATCGCCCTGGATTTGTCAAGGATCGATGAAGCCCTTGAGGCTGTCGAACTGGCAGGGATCAAACTGCAGGTGGGTTTCAACCGCCGCTTTGACAAAAACTTTCAGAGGGTAAAGGAAATCGTGCAGTCTGGCGAACTGGGAAGAACCTGCATGCTCAAGATCACCAACCGGGATCCTGAATTGCCGTCAAAGGAGTTCCTGCGGGTTTCGGGCGGGCTTTTTCTTGATATGACCATCCACGACTTTGACATGGCACAGTTCCAAATTGGGGAGGTCACGGAAGTCTACGCGACTGGTTCGGTTCTTATCGACAGCGAACTGGAAGAATTCGGGGATTTGGACACCGCGCTTATCACGCTAAAGTTTAAGGACGGCACCATCGGTTCAATCGATAACAGCCGCCAATCGGTTTATGGCTACGACCAACGCCTGGAAGTTTTTTGCCTCGAGGGAACCGCCATGGCAGAAAATGAGAAGGAAAACATGGTGTTGAAAGGCAACCGTGAGGGTTTCCAAAGTTCCCGTGTGCCTAACTTCTTCATTCAACGCTACGCTCCCTGTTATGTCGATGAAGTTCGGCAGTTCCTGGTGTCTGTGCGGGATGATTTGCCAACCGTGGTGACTGGAGAAGACGGTCGCAAAGCGGTGGTAGTCGGTTACGCGGCATGGAAATCCTTCCACGAAAATCGCCCGGTGAAAATCAGTGAGATCACCGGATGAAATTATTCAAAATGTTAAGTAAACAAGGAGCGTGAAATGTCAGAAAGATTAGTACCTGAAGGTTATCTGGCTTCCAATCAACCAGATCTGTTTTTTGAGGATAATGCCGTCGGGCGGCTGAAGAAAGAAGTTTGGGAATCCAGCGACGAAGAAATTGACGCCATCCTGGCAGAATACGGGGTTCCTTCACCAGTGGAATGGGGCAAGCCTGGCTCTTACATTCAGACTACCACCCGCTGGCAGGTGGAAGAAAACCGCAAGAAGAACGACATCGTTTTTATCCCGGTGGGCTGCACCGAGCTGCATGGTCAGCACCTGCCAAGCGCGGCAGATACGCTGTACGTCAGTGCGATCTGCGAAGGTGTGCGTCGCTTTACCGCCAAACGCGGAGCGCCTGTCAACCTGGCTCTTCCTCCATTGAACTACGGTGGTCATCCTTATCACCACCTGGGTATGCCTGGAACGGTCATCGTTCGTGAACATGTTGTGCGCGAAATGATGATCGACGTGATGCTCGGTTTGTGGAACGATGGTTTTCGCAAGCAGCTGATCGTGAACAACCACGGGCAATTATGGATGCTCGAATCGGCGGTGCAGGAGTTCCAGAAGCGCTATCAGCTTCCAGGCATCTTCAGAGTGATTGACTGGCACCGCGGTGTGCGTGAATTCTTCCGCCCGACGAATCGCGGTGGAGAGATGAGCACCAACTTCGTTCACGCGGATGAGTCCGAGACCTCCCTCAGTTTGCTTCTGCACCCTGAGATGGTGGACATGAACTACGCCGTGGATACCGAGGGCAAGAGCTACCTGCCTGAAGGTCACTACGACAAATCTGTGGATCCATTCGGACGGCCAAGCCGCTGGTCTGAAGGTGAAGGTCACTTCGCGATCGAGATTGCCGCCACTCCCGAAGGCGTGGTTGGTAAGGCTAAGTCTGGCACCGCCCACAAGGGCAAGCGCCCCATGGCTGCCATTCTTAAGTACCTCACGCTCTGGCACGATGATGTTCTGGAAGCATTCCCAGCCGGCAAAGTGCCGCCCGTGGAAGAAATAACATTGCGTACAGAAAAAGACATGGAACCCTACCTGCGCGAGCCTTTGAGCGAGGGTTGGAAACCAGTTTATGGGATTCCCCGCATCGGACAGGGAACGGAAGTTTAATTTTCAGGATATTCGAATAGGAGAATGAATATGAACGGAAAGATGGAAGGCGTTACCCTCGTTGCGGATTGGGACCCCAAACCTGGTTTCAAGCTTGGAGCAAAAGATATTGAAGGTCGTCAGACCTATTTGGGCAGTCTGGTTTGGCGCAACCCCCGCCTGGAAATCCGGGAATTCGATATCCCGACCCCTGGGGAAGACGAAGTACTGATTGAAGTCAAGGCTTGCGGCATCTGCGGTTCGGATGTGCACATGGCCCAGGCCGACAAAGACGGCTATATCTTCTATCCAGGTTTGACTGGGTTCCCCAGCATCCTGGGGCACGAACTCTCCGGTGTGGTGGTTGAGGCCGGCAAAAAGGCTTTCGACAAGCGCACTAACAAACCCTTCAAGGGCGGGGAAGCAGTCACCACCGAAGAAATGCTCTGGTGCGCCCAGTGCAAGCCCTGCGCGGATGGCTGGCCAAACCACTGCGAGCGTTTGGATGAGATCGGTTTCAACGTTAATGGCGCGTTCACCAAGTATATCGTGGTGCCCTCCAGGACCATCTGGAGCCTGGAACCGCTGCGCAAGAATTACGCGGACAAAGACCTGTTTGTGGCCGGCAGTTTGGTGGAGCCGACCTGTGTGGCGTACAACGCGGTGATCGAACGCGGTGGCGGCATCCGACCTGGAGACCGTGTGGTGGTTTTGGGCGGTGGACCAGTTGGTCTGGCAGCCTGCGCCATCCTCAAACGTGCCGGCGCATCCCAGGTGATCATCTCTGAAACCCAGGAGGACCGGGCGCAAATGGCTCTGAAATTGGGCGCGGACTATCACGTTAACCCGCTGAAGGAAGATTTTGCGGATCGCGTTTTGGAAATCACCGAAGGAATGGGCGCTGACCTGTTCATGGAAGCCACCGGTTTACCTGAGGTGGTCTATCCTGGAATTGAGCGGGTTGTTTGGGAAGGCCGAACGCTGAACAGCCGTATCGTCGTCACTGCCCGGGCAGAAGCAAAGATGCCCGTGGCTGGCGAAGTGCTGCAGGTTCGCCGGGCTCAGATCATCGGCGCCCAGGGTCACTCAGGGCATGGCACCTTCCCGCGCGTGATCGAATGCATGGCTACCGGGATGGATATGACCACGATCAGCACCAAGAAGGTCACCCTGCACGAGGTTCCTGAAAACATTATTCGCCTCCAGACCGATCGGTCTGAGTGTAAGATTACCTACTTAGCATAAATTCAGGCAATGGAGGTCAGCCGGTTTGCCGGCTGACCTCCGAACTGGAGTGATTATGATGAAATTATCAGTGGTACTTTCCACCCAACAAACCCAGTTTCAGGCGGCTTCTTTTTCCGGGTCCCTGGCAACAAATGTCGCGGACATAGCCGCATTGGGATACGACGGAGTAGAACTTGCCATCCGTGACCCAAGGTTGGTGGACTTGGACGCTTTGGATGCCCTGACGCGTGAACATGGCTTGCGTGTTCCAGCAATCGGCACTGGTCAGGCGTGGAATGAAGAGAAATTGTCCTTCACAGACCCGGATGAGTCCGTTCGCCGGGCTGCAATTGATCGTGTGAAGGCTCATGTGCCTGTTGCCGCACGTTTTAATGCCGTTATTATTATTGGACTACTACGAGGAATTATCAAACCCGGCATCACGCAGGAACAAGGCATGGCTTGGGTTTGCGAAGCCCTGCAGGAATGCAGCCAGGCTGCCAAACCCCTTGGAGTCAGGCTCGCGCTGGAGCCGATTAATCGCTACGAAACGACCCTGGTTAATTCAGTGGCAGAAGGCATGGCTCTGATTGAACGCGTCGGCGCGGAAAACTTTGGGTTGCTGCTGGACACTTTCCACATGAATATCGAAGAGCCGGACATCCTCGAGAGCATCAGCACCTGCGGTGAGAGGATCTTCCACTTCCACGTGGCCGACTCGAATCGCTGGTATCCCGGGGCGGGGCATCTGGATTTCCCAGGTATTCTTTCAAGCCTACATTCGACCGGCTATGGAGGGTTTGTTTCGGGTGAGTTCATGCCCGTGCCAGATCCCCTCACAGCCGCTCGTGAAAACATCGCACACTTGCGTGGGATTCTTTCCAATCCGGGGTTTGGTTTTGCCCCCGAAACGCGTTCGTAGAAACCTGCGCCTGAATAGGAGAAAATAGTTATGCATGAGATCTATTCGAAAACCTCGCCTGAGGTGGATATCTCTCAAGTCAAACGGATTGAGGGATTTACGACCATCCAGGCCGAGTATTCCGCGTATCTCAGTGATGAATCCAAATTATCAGCCAAGCCCTTCGACTACCTGTTCTTTCCCAAAAGTGAGAGTGAACTTGCCGCGGTAGTGAAGTTCCTAAACCAGCAAAAAATCCCTTTCACCGTTGCGGGTGCCCGCACTGGCTTAGTTGGTGGGTGCGTTCCGCAGGAGGGAGCCCTGATCTCACTTGAGTCTTTGGATAAGGTTCTCGAAGTCTACCGGGACGAACCTTCAGGTGAATGGCGGATCAAGGCGCAGACGAGTGTCAGCTTGAAGAATCTGGACAGCATGTTGAGGGCTAAACAGATGCCCTTGCTTGAACAAAATCCTGATGAGGCAATTCGCAAGCATTACGCGGAATTCAGGGAGGATCCTAACCAATACTTTTATCCTCCTGACCCGACCGAAATGAGCGCCTCCTTGGGCGGCTCCGTGGTCACAAACGCTTCCGGCGCGAGGACTTACCGCTTCGGCCCAACGCGAGCGTGGGTTCGGGGGATGCGCGTGTTTCTGGCAAATGGGGAATACCTGGATATTCCCAGGGGGAAATATTTTTCTTCACAGGGAGGACAATTCATTGTCTACGATTCCAACGGCGGCGCCACGACCATCATTATTCCGGATTACCCGCAGCCTCGCACGAAGAGCACTGCTGGCTTTTATGCTGACCCTCGTATGGATCTGATCGACCTGTTTATCGGGTCGGAAGGTGTCTTGGGAATCGTTACAAGCGTGGATGTTGGCCTGCTAAGGCGTGAAGACAAGGTTTCGATCATCCAGTTCGTGGATTCTGACGAGCAGGCTGTCATTTTGGCGGATGCGTTGCGGTCCGAAGGACGCGTTCAACTGGACTTTCTCGAGTTTTACTCAGGTAATGCCCTGGATTTGCTCAGGCGTTTGCAGCGCGAAGAGCCTTCCACGGTTGGAATGCCGCCGATCCCGGAAGACGCGAAGGCTGCCTTATTTATTGAGATGAGTTTTGACCCTCACCAGCCAGATCTGGATTTCTCCATCCTCGAAGCAGTTATCGATAGCTGCGGGGGCAGCCTTGAGCGTTCGTGGGCAGGATACGAAAGCCGCGAGCTGGATCGTTTCAAGGTTTTTCGGCACATGGTCCCGGAGACAATTAACGGCATCATTGCCGAAAGAAAAAAGCAATTTCCCGGGATTCATAAATTGGGCACGGACATGGCTGTGCCAGACGGGCACATGCGAGAGATGTGGGATTTGTATCGATCGAGCTGTGAGGCCTCGCATTTGGAATGGTGCGCCTTTGGGCATATTGGCAACAACCACATCCACGTCAACATTCTGCCCCGGAACCTGGAGGAGCTGGAAAAAGGCATGCAGCTTTATGAGATTTTTGCGCACAAAGCGGTGGAATTGGGCGGCACAGTCTCAGCAGAGCATGGCATTGGAAAGATCAAAGCCAAGTTCCTCAAGGTGATGTTCACGCCTGAGCAAATTGACCAGATGCGGCGCGTCAAAAAAGCCCTGGACCCACTCGGTTTGTTGAATCCCAACGACATTTTTCCTGTTGAGGTGGTCGCATGAAGATCGTTGTGTGTGTAAAGCAAGTCCCGGAGGTAACCAACGTTCAGGTGGACCCCAAAACCGGTACTCTGATCCGGGAAGGCGTGAAATCCATCCTGAATCCATTCTGCGAGTATGCCCTTGATCATGCGGTTCGGATCAAGAATTCAGTGCCTGGCGTTTCGATCACCGTGGTCACGATGGGTCCACCTCAAGCCAGGGACGTCCTGGTGCGAAGCCTTGAGTTGGGGGCGGATGAAGGCGTCTTGATCACAGATAGAAAGTTCGCGGGTGCGGACACCTGGGCTACCTCACTCACCCTGGCTGAAGCAATCAGGGCTGTTGTTCCAGATTACGAACTAGTGCTGGTGGGCAAACAGGCGATTGATGGTGATACCGCGCAGGTTGGTCCGGAAATCGCTGAGATACTCGGTTTGCCACAGATCACCTACGGGGTGGAAGTGGCACTTGGTAGCACCCGAAGGCAAGTGCGAGTAACGCAGGAAGTTGAAAAAGGCTATGAGGTCATTGAAGCGAGTTTGCCAGCACTGGTTACCTGCAGCAAGGGTGAGGTTGTTAGGCGCGCGCCGTCGTTTAAGGATGTCCTTAATGCCCGCAAAAAAACGATCAGAGTAGTGAGTGCCAACGATCTTCAGATACCGGAGGAACAGTTGGGCTTGCAGGGCTCGTACACACAGGTCGTGAAGGTTTTCCCTCCTCCGGCGAAAAAGTCGAACCTGCTGCTGCAAAACCTGGAATCAGCAGAAGCTGCCAGGGAAATATTTGGGTTCTTGAGAGATAAGCGGTTTGTGGAGTGATCGCCGTGGTCACAAGCAGACAGGCTATTGATTGGAATGGACGCAAGCAATTATGTTGAACATTGACCACGAAAAATGTACTCGCTGTAAGGTTTGTATTCGGAACTGTCCCTTTGGCGCGCTGAGCCTTGTGGGAGGTTCGCTGCATGTAAATGAACTCTGCACCCTGTGTGGTGCTTGTGTGAATGTATGCCGGTTTGAGGCATTGAACATAGAACGCAAAAAAGCTTCTCCGGAAGAGTTGGCGCGCTACAAGGGCGTGTACGTCTGGGCTGAACAGGATGAAGAAACCTCACCCCGCAGACCGCGAAAAGTCGTGCTGGAGCTGCTGGGGAAAGGCCGGGAATTGGCTGATAAGCTCGGTGAGGAACTGGTTGCTGTGGTTTTGGCAGGCCCAGGCGAGGTGGATACCGAGGTTTATGGAAAGTGTGGGGCAGACAAAGTCATCGTTTGCCGGCATGAATTATTGGAGACTTACTCCACGGATGGCTTCACCAACGTCATGTGCGCCGTGGTCAGCAGCAAGAAGCCGGCGGTGGTCCTCTATGGCGCCACACCCCACGGTCGGGACTTTGCCCCCCGAGTGGCTGCGCGCCTTCACCTGGGGTTGACAGCGGACTGCACAGGGCTTGAGATCAACACCGAAGGTCAGCTGGTTCAGACCCGCCCGGCATTTGGCGGGAATATCATGGCGTCGATTATCACTCCTTTCAACCGTCCGCAAACGGCAACCGTTCGACCAAATGTTTTCCCTGTCCCCGCGAAAAAGCCTGCCCCTTCGATCGTGGAAGAAGTCTTTCCGGTTACGCTCAATCGCGCTGCCATTCGAACGCGGGTTGTGGAAAAGCGCTACCTGGACAAGGAAAGCGGTGTCAGCATCGAAGACGCGCGCGTGATCGTAGCGGGGGGCAGGGGCTGCCAAAAGGCTGCGAACCTTGAGCTCCTGCAGGAACTGGCTGAAAAGTTGGGCGGCGTGATGGCTGGCTCGCGGGCAATCGTGGAGCAGGGTTGGATCCCACATACCCGCCAGGTGGGGCAGTCTGGCACGACGGTAGGACCGGAATTGTACATTGCCGCCGGTATCAGCGGTGCGATCCAACACGTCGTTGGAATGAGCTCATCCAAGACGGTCATCGCGATCAACAAAGACCCTGAGGCAGCAATATTTAAGACGGCCGACATGGGGGTAGTTGGCGACGCGGTTGAGATAATCCCTCTGCTTTCAAGTATGATTGTGGAGAAAAAGTAGCTCGAAGGTTCACTGGTAAAAAATTGAGGTAAGAATGAGCCCTATGGCTAATTGCTATATGGCTTTTCTTTAGTGGAGGTAGATCAAAACTGCCAGGGTATCAGGATTGCTTTATACCAAAACAGATCCACCTGCCATCAATGTCTTCGATCGTAAATTCCAGGTTGTGATAATCGGTTTGATGGAGTCGCTCAGTGATAGTGACTCCTTTTTTCTCGAACTCGTCCTGCAATTCCTGCTGACTCTCTGTGATCACATAGGCATCTTCACCATATCCGTATAACTCGCGGTTGGGAAAGACGCGCTGTGTGTTGGCTTGCGTCAGGATGAACTTAACACTGTCGCGATAGAGGCAGATATGCTTTTCTTTGGCATCCAGGTAATCCACCCGCCTGAAGCCCAACTTATCAACATAATACTCAGCGGTTTTTTGAATATCTGGTGTGGGAAACACGCAATGTGAAGCGTAAAGTTTCATCAGATTTTTTCCAACTCCGAAGCGACGTAGTCCCGATCTTCTTTTTCAGAGATGCCGTCGAGGGAATCCATTGCGGCTTTACGGTAGTGGTCGCAATTCGCTTGATCGCCGAGAAGTTTGTGGGCGTTCGCCAGGCTTTCGTAGGCAAGAGTGATGTTAAAATCGCCAATCTTGTTTTGGACACAAATGTCATAACACGCTTTTGCGTGAACCAGGGCACGTTCTCCACTGCCAACCTGGTAATAGACTTTTGAGATCAGCCACTCTCCGCGTTGGAAATGGAACGGCTCCCCCACCAGGTCCCAGAGATAACGTGAGGTATGGGCGCAGTGGATCATATTCAGGTCTTCTTCGGGAGTGCGATCTTGCTTTTCGATGTATTCCCAGGTTTTGTTGAAGCACATTCTGGCTAATTTTCCATAACTCTGCATGGTGACCACTTTCTATATCGTTATCAATATCCAACTAATCAACACTTCCGCTAAAGAATATACATAATTGGCTCTATAAAAATGGAATGACCTCATCCAAAGAAGATAACGTTGCTTTGGTCATATCCAGGTAGCGCTGACTGGGCACTTTCATGTCAGGGATGCAGATAACAGGAATATTGGCTGAAAATGCCGCCTGAATGCCCGCCTCACTATCTTCCAATACCAGGCAATCCTCTGGTTTCTCGGAAAGTTTCTCGCAGGCTTTCAGAAAGATATCCGTTGCTGGTTTTCCATTTTTGACCTCATAGCCAAACACAAATGCATCAAAGCAATCAACAAGATCGTGCTGTCGCAAGATTTTCAGAGCCCTTTCTTCGATGCTTGAGGATGCCATGGCGATCTTGAAGCCATTTTCTTTCAAGAATGATAGTAATTCCCTGGCGCCAGGTTTCAATTCCACACCCTTGGCAACAAATCTGCCTTCAATTTCGACTACCTTGCTGAAACCCAGCTCAGCAGACCACGGCAGATGATATGTCTCTAAGAGATGCTTGATATTTTGAACGACAGTTTTCCCGCTGAATTTTTGCGCGTACTCATCCAAAGGAAAATCGTAGCCAATTTCAGCCAGGATTTCCTTGTAAATTTTGTAAGAAATCATTTCGGTATCTACCAACAATCCATCAAGGTCAAAAATTACAGCCTTCGTCATTACTCAACTCGCTTCCAAAACACCTTTAGATAGTGACTTTCCTGAAAAGTGAAGATCACGGTGATTATTCCCGAATGAATTGCTTGTCGGAATCAGGAACTCCAGCATCATCGGAAATGTATCTTTCCACTTTCATGTGCAAGTCGTACTTTTCGCGGAGATCTAAGATTTGCTGCATCATTGGGGAATCATGATGCAGGTCAAGCGCGGCTTGATCCTGCCAGCAGTCTATTAGCAAGACGGTTTCAGGATCGTTGATTGGGAAGAAATACGCGTACTTCATATTTCCTTGCTCAGCGCGGACCTGGTCTGCTATGCCGCTGTTTTCCATTTCCTCAGCGAATTTTCTGGCATTTCCATCTTTCCCAGAGTAATACACATTCACGCAAATACTCATGATATTTCCTCAAGTTGTTGATTCTATACCCATCAATTGTAGATCACAATTTGGTCAATGGGTATTTCTTTTTCTGACTCAATCCTGGAATTTCCCTGGACGCATTTTTGGAGAAATTTTGAGTCCTTCAAGCAAGGGAAGTGGATAGGACGATCGGTCATAAGTCAAAGGGTCAAAAGAAAATCTTTTGATAACCTATGCCAAATATTCTTAAGTGGCTTTCGAAATCATACGGACCATCATTCTTGGTGAAATAATCACGAAATGCTTCTGAAATTTCATCAGAATTATTAACACCTAAAACACCTTTCTGAAACCTTCTCCAATCTGAGATGGGCATTTCGTAGTGGTAATCATAGGCAGTTTCAAAATCGACGGTCACGCCAATCTCGGTACCAGCTTTGTCGCGCCAAAAGCGATAGAAAACACAATCCGATACTTTTGTTTGCTTGTCGCTGGAATATCCGAGATTTATCCATTCATCGCTGTACATTATTTTCCTCCATCCAGTCCATTCTAAAACCAAAACCTTGATGAGGTTTTTCAGATACTCAGAAGTGGCTCAATCGACTTTTCCATATAATCAATGAGAGATGTCACCTCGCTCTGTTTACCATCCCAATTGTCAATATCCTCTCCCAAATAAGCCCTTCTTGCCCGGTCGAGCAAAGCAGCATGCTCATCAGGCAACTGAGGGATCGCCCATGCTGCCGCCCGGTCTTTCGAGCTGAACTCGCTCGTTGCGGCAGTGAACCACATCCTGGCTAAGTTCAGGATCACATTGCGTTCGTCACCTTTGAGGCTCGCGATCAAGCCAGGCAAAGAATCTCTCATTGCCCTTTGAATATCGACCCATGGTATGGGTTCCAAGACTTCGTCCGCCTTAGGCCCAAAAAGAGCAAAACAACTCGTTTCTAATTGAGCCAGTAGCAAAGCCAGGTCCGGATCGTCATTTGCGACGGGGATTTCTCCCTTCTCGAATTGTTCTCTCAGCCACTCGCCATACATCAATTCGTATTTGGGAGGGAAATGCCAGGGAAAGACGCCTTTTTGATTCACGACTGTGACCTCAAGTGGTCTGATTCCCGTCGACTCTCCTGGTTTTCCGGAGATTTGCATCAGCCGCTTTGCAAGCTCGCTCCTGGTGCTTTCGGATAGACTGCTGTTTGTTAAGACCAAAATGTCCACATCGCTATCAACGCGCAACCCACCCATGACCGCGGAACCATACAGATACACCCCGACCAATTGATCTTCAAGCAACTCCCTGATGAGGTTCAGTGCCTGATGTGCTTCTTCGGGATTTTCTTTGATTTTCGAATACATTCTTTCCTTAAATCACTTTTTGTTGATATAGCATAATTTTGTTGACTTAATCCCACAACTTTCTTAATGGAGGTTAAGGGGAGCGCCTTCATCCATTGCCTTCAATCGTTCCAGCCACCTCACGATAGCCCCAGATTCGAGGAAGTGTAAGAGAGCGCCTTCACCGAACCGATCTGCGCGAATTGCACCCAATATTAACGCCAGAATGCAAAGTTCCCCAAGGCTCGAAATATCGGCGTGATACATGGAATCAAAGTCCCTTTGGATTCCATTTTCCTCAAGGATTTTTTGATAATCGCAAAAGTTAATGTCGCTGTTATCTGAAACAAACTGATAAAAATCGTTCCAAAAGGAATCTACAACTTTCGAGTAGTTAACACAGGGCATCTGGATGGGATGTTCGGGTGAGCCATCATTTTGTTTGTCGATAACCCATTCGCCAAAATTACCCTCCTGAAGGTTGGGAATATGTTTTGTCAGGCTTTCGTACATTCTTTCAATCTTTCTTCTTCCAGTTGGTCGAGGTCGCGAAGGGACTAAAGCCGATGCTGTAGTAAAACTGTTGCGAAGAACCGACAAAAGCAATTTTTGCTCCTCGTTGCCTAACTCTTCGGATTCCTTCAAGGACGGCGGCCTTCCCCAAGCCCATTTTTCGATATTCAGGGTCTGTGGCAACTGGTTCTACCAACGCAAATCCGCCTGCCGGGTCATACCACATCCCGCAATATGAGACAAAATTCCCTTCCGGCGAAACCACCGCGACCTTCAGATCCAGATCGACGTTCGGGCGAAGCATTTCCTCCTTTGCGCTCAGTTCGTCTTCCGATGAGAAAGCGAACAAACCTTCCCCCCTTGCTTCGTGATTGAAACCTCTCCACAATACGCGCCGGTATTGTGAGAGATCGAAGTTTTCCTTCATCGTCGTAATCCGGAATCCTTCAGGCAGTGCATATTCCAGGGAGGTTTTGTCGATGTAAAAGACCGAATCCGGTTCTTTGCGTTGTGTGCCAATATAACCTGAGCGTGCAGCGATGTCCTGGAAAAAATGATCAGCGTCAGGGATCACGATTTCGAAACCTTCAGGTGTTGATAATTGTTCCTCAGCATATTTCAGCATTTCTGCTTTCAGACCCCGATAATCTGGATGTGTCAGGCAAAACGCGATCCCTGGAACGGTGTCGAATGTGGCGACGCCCACAATTTTGCCATTTTCTTCCCAAATCCCGATTTTGCCAACCGCGGTCTTATCCAGGTAACTATGGGTTGCCATCCAATCCCAACGGGCGTAGCTGAATTCAGAATATCCCAGCTTCAGAATAAATTCTCTGACTTTGAAATAATCATCCGTTATTCCTGCAATATTTGTGTAATTTCGAAATTGTGGCGGCATGCTTCTCCTTCGCAAAAATCACGATTTGTTGAGTGAGAATGGACTACTTATGCAAAAATGCGATTGACTCCACGTGGGCGGTTTGCGGGAACATGTCGAAGGCGTGCACGCTTTGAGGGATGTAGCCAACCTCAGTGAAGTGCTTCAGGTCGCGGGCGAGCGTGCTCGGGTCGCAGGAGATGTAGATGATCTCCTTAGGCTCGAGGTCGACCAAAGCTTGGCGGGCGCGCGCGTTCAAGCCAGCCCGAGGTGGATCGAGCACGACCAGGTCGATGGGTTTGATCTGCTTCACGAGTTCAGGAAGAATGAATTCGACGGCACCTTCGTAAAGGCTGATGTGCTCAAACTCGTCCAGGTTGCCCGCGAAATCAAAACAGGCTGATGGGGCGCTTTCGATGGCGGTGAGTTGGCTGGCGTGGGGCGCGAGGAAACGGGTGAAGAGCCCAACCCCGCTGTAGAGCTCGAGGATCGAGAGGTTTTCTTTACCCTCAATCAGCGAAAGGACGTGACGAACCATCTCCTCCGCTACGGGCAGGTTCACCTGGAAGAAGGATTCGGGCGAGACCAGGAATTCCTTCCCCAAAACGCGATAAACCAGGGCGTCATTGCCGCCCAAATTCAGGCTGCGCCCGTCCGGACTGACATAAGTTGAGGAGACAGGAAGTTCGATGGACAACTCAGGCGGATCATCGCTTTCACCTTCGAATACGAGCATGATCTCGCCGTCACTGTCAATGCGCATAGCAATTCGAGAGATGCCAGATTCGCTTTCCAGTTCGATTTGGGGAAGGATCTCGTTCATTTCATCAGGGATCAGGAGGCATTTTTCAATTGGCAGCACTTCGTTGGAGAACACACTTTTAAAGCCCAGTTTCGCAGGAACGTCAGCGTTGTCGCCATGGATGGGATGGAATTGAACCTGGTTGCGGTAGCCAAAGGCAGTGGGGCTGGCGGTAATGTAAATATCCGGCAGGTTGGTGAGCTTGCCAATCCGCTCCAATTGATCTCTGACAAGCTCTTTTTTTAGCTGCAGTTGCTGCGCGTAGCTTAGATGCTGGTAATGGCAGCCGCCGCAGTTCGAAAAGTAAGGGCAGGGTGGGTCAATCCGATCGAGGGAGGCTTCAAGCAGATTTACCATCCGTCCACGGGCGAAGCGCTCCTTCTGCCCAGTGATCTCAATTTCAGCGGTTTCTCCTGGGAGGACAAATGGCACAAATACCGCCCGTCCATCCGCCAGGCGACCCAATCCCTCGCCGCCATAGACCAATTTCTCAAATTTGACCTGCTGCAGTTCAGCCATGCTTTCACTCTCCGCTTTCGATTACTTTGATTCTACCTTAGCCGGCACAAAGTAAGGGGTAGGGAACGGTCTTGTACCGTTCCGAAAATGTTATTCGCGGAAGGGGTCAAGCCCCATCCCTACGATAGATGGTTGCAGGGGAGTCATTGTAGGGAATGGCCCATCCTCTTGTAGCGAAGCGGATAGGGTGCGCCGTTCCGCTTGGTTGTGTTTGCGGAAGGGGACGAGCCCCTTCCCTACGAAAGATCGTGCTTGATGTCCTCAACCTTGCCCTACGAAAAAATGTCGCCGAAATGAAACAATCTGCCCTCAATCCGTCATCTCGAACCTTGCCAAACTAAATGTTAAATTTGGCTTGCGAAATCCACCTGGCTCAGGTATAATGCTTTCTCTATGGGCGGTTAGCTCAGTTGGTTAGAGCGTTGCGTTGACATCGCAAAGGTCGTAGGTTCGAGTCCTATACCACCCACACAAAAGCGGCTGTAAATCAGCCGCTTTTGCGTTTAATAGAACCCGGTTATTCGGCCTAAAACCGGGTAAGTTCAATAAGTTAAATCTTCTCGTCAATCTCGCGCTGGGCAAGCTCGATGAAGGCATCCACACTCATGGCTGGCAGGCTTTCGCCGCTGCGCCGACGGAGGGCTACCTGACCTTCTTCCATTTCGCGATCGCCTATCACAAGCATGTAGGGCACTTTTAGCTTTTGCGCGTTGCGGATTTTGGCGTTCATGCGGTCTGAACCATCATCCACGCTCAGGCGCAGGCCGGCTTTCTTCAAGCGGGCTGCCACTTCGTGCGCATAGTCATTATGGCGGTCAGCAATTGGGATCAGGGTTACCTGTTTCGGCGACAGCCAAACCGGGAACGCGCCGGCATAGT
>CAYSVX010000014.1:0-32709 GCA_964434665.1 uncultured Anaerolineaceae bacterium | reverse complement strand
CTATCCTTGAAATTATCCTGGGGCAGTTCAGCCGAGCGGGTATCAGCGAAGTGACGCTGGCGGTCGGTCATTTGGCGAGCTTGATGCAAACTTTTTTTGGGGATGGTTCCCGATTCAATCTGAGAATTAGCTACGCGTTTGAAGAAAAGCCGCTCGGAACGGCTGGCCCACTGGCATTAGTGGAAGGCCTGACCGAGACCTTCTTGGTTGCCAATGGGGACATCATGACCCTGCTTGATATCAATAAATTGATTGCTTTTCACAAAGAGCAGAAAGCCGTCTGCACCATTGCCAGCCACCAACGAACCCACCAGATCAACCTGGGGGTGATTGAGCACGCGGAGGGGTCCTATAAGGTAAGCGGTTACATTGAGAAACCCACGATGAATTTCCTGGTCAGCATGGGAATGTACGTTTTCGAACCAAAAGTGCTGGATTACATTTCCAAAGGCGAGTATTTCGACTTCCCGAACTTGGTGACCGTGCTACTGGGCGCAAACGAGCCTGTAGCATGCTTCCCTTATGACGGCTATTGGCGCGATCTGGGTAATCAGGATGATTATCTAGCTGCGAATGAAGATTTTGAGAGTATGCGATCACAGTTTTTAGCGGAGTAACTATGGAATGGCGCGTGCCACTGGCAGATGTGAAGCTTGGAATAGAAGAAGAAAATGCGGTGCTTGAGGTTTTACGCTCAGGCTGGCTGACGATGGGGGCGGTGACCCAGGCGTTTGAGCAGGAGCTGGCTGCTTTTGTTGGCGCGAAGTATGCCTTCGCAGTCAACAATGCTACTGCCGCGCTGCACCTGGCATGCATGGCAGTAGGGGTGGGCGAGGGAGATGAAGTGATTGCGCCTTCGCTGACCTTTGTGGCGACGGCGAATGCGGTTCGGTACACTGGCGCAAAAGTTGTTTTCGCGGATATCGAAAGCGAAGACTGGCTGTGCATCTGCCCTCAGGCGATTGAAGAGAAGATCAATGAGAGAACAAAAGCGATTATGGTGATGCATTATGCCGGTTTCGCCTGCGACATGCCAGCGATCCTGCGCATAGCCGAAAGGCATAACTTAGCAATCATCGAGGACGCTGCGCATGCTATCGGGGCAAGCCTGGATGGGAAAGCCCTGGGCACCTTGGGCGATGTGGGCTGTTACAGCTTCTTTGGTAACAAAAACTTGACCACCGCCGAAGGGGGGATGCTGGTGACAAATGACGATCACCTGGCTGAAAAGGTGCGGATTTTGCGCTCTCACGGCATGACCACCCTCACATGGGACCGCTTCAAGGGGCACGCCAGCACCTACGACGTGGTGGACCTGGGTTACAACTACCGTCTCGATGAGATCCGTTCAGCAATTGGGCGCGAACAGCTCAAAAAACTGCCAGCAGGAAACGCCCGGCGGGAAGTTTTAGTCGGACAGTATCGCCAGGCTTTCCAGCAGAAAGCTCCAGCTCTGGGTCTTCCATTTGCAGACAAACGCGGGGTGAGCAGCCAGCACATCTTCCCAGTGTTGCTGCCTGAAGGGGTGGATAGGGGATCTTTTAGGGAACGAATGAAACAGGACGGCATTCAGACCAGTTTTCACTACCCACCGGTTCACCAATTTGCGATCTATCGCAACGAGGGCGAGGAACTCTGGATGACCGAAAACGTCGCCCGAAGGCAAGTGACCTTGCCGCTTTTCCCGAGCATGACCGATGAGCAGCAGGATTGGGTGATCGAGAGCGTGGTTAAAGCCTTGCAGTAAAGGGCAGTCTTCAAAGGGGTGGCGTCTTTCTTTATTGATCTCAAAATTTGAGCATCCCATCCATGATAAAATCCGACTTGATGAACCGGAAAATTTTGCTGGTCATGGTTTTGTTCTTTCTCCTTACCGCTTGTGGTCAACAAAGACAGCCGGATCTAGAGCATTTTCAGGGGGAGGTTATTGCCACCTTGCAAAAGCCAGTCAGCCAGGCAATCACTGACCTTGTGACAGATCCCCCACCGCCAAGGGAAGAAACTCAGCCTTCACCGGAAAGCTCTCAAACCATTCCAACCAATACGCCAATGAGCGCGTTTACCCCTACATTTTTTGATCCCCAGGCTACAAGTTATCCCGCCGGCACTGAACCTACCAGTGTCGCACCCACACCGACCGCCATGGAATATCCTTATCAAACGCCCAATCCAACTCCTGGTGTTACTGAATGGCAGGGTGTCTGGAATATCTGGTATCAGAACACCAGGGGTGGCTACACACCATCGGAATTGACCGTTCAGGTCAGCGGCACGAGCGTGACTGGATTAGCCAAAATCGACGGGATCGACTTTGTTTTCACCGGTGACATCCTTGCACAGACCAGCCAGGTGGAGGGGGAGTGGGAAACCGCTTCAGACGACGGCATCTTCTGGTGGCGGATGAACTCCCCGGACACCTTTGTTGGGTCGAGAGAAAGTCGTTTTGGTTTCTGCGGCAACCGGGCGACGTCGGTTCAACCCAATCCCTGCCGGGAAGTGCCTCAGGATTAGGGTTTTTTCGGAAAGTGCCTGTTGGGCAAGTGTTTTTCGGATCTTCCAATCATTGACATGCGGGTGTGACGATTCACCTATAATTCCGTCATCGCGAGTGAAAGGTGGCGATCTGGCTTGGGATTCCATTCGTAGGGCGGGCTTGGAAGCACTGAAAATGGCATCCTGCACGCATCTTGGTGTGCTTCCAATCCGCCATTAATAATTCAAGACCTTGAAAATGACCTCTGCTTTTCGTAACTTTCTCGACGGCGGATTGAGGACAGAGAGAGGTGCCCCACTAATAATGGTTACGATGTCCTCAATACCCTGACGGGCACTTTGTCTTGCCCCACAGGCATACGATGATATTTGACGTAGTCGTAGGCCGGCTTCCTCTGTTGAAGCCGGCTTTGTGATGTACCGAAGAAGCCGGATTGAACCCCGCAATCCGGCCTACGAAAAGATGCAAACTCGCACATCAACGTTGCTTTTTACTTTTTGTGCGGGATCATCCACTCGTGCAGCGAATTGGAAATTTCAGCCTTTTTGCGGGCGGGTTCGGTCCCCTCTTCGCCACGCTGTAATCGAACAACGGTTTTTCCGTAGTTTCGGATAAGGTAGTTCAACCTCACCCAATACAATCCCAAAATTCTCGGGGAGTTCGGAGGAACGTTATAGATCCTTGCAAGCGCAAGGCGTGGAATAAACACTCGCTGCACCCCGATTTTGATTTTCGACAACAGGCTATTTTGTGCGGATAATTCGACCAGGTCTGGCGTGAAATGGTCATCGAACCACACCCGCTCCAGCAGTTGGCGGCGCGCGTTTTCCAGAATGCCGGGTTCAATCTCTTCAGGTAATAATGCTGGGATAACTTCAGCGGGGATAGGAACTTGGAGCTGTGTTTCTGCCAGCTTCAGCGTCAGCGCGGTGACTCGCTCTGCTCCCCAGGATTGTGCAATATGGACCAGTTTTGGCCAATCAATTTTCGAGCGGAACTTGTAGATCACGAGCGCGATATCCATCAGCCCCCGCAGACCAAGGTTTAGATAGTGCTGATAGGTAAGGTGCATGCTGAGGTGCAGAATCAGGTCTTCCACGCTCAAAGCCCGGGCGTCCACATTGGCGATCCTGGCGGACATTGTTCGCTGCCAAAGCGCTTCAGCGTCGATCGTAAATGGCTCATCTTCCTCAAGCAAGGTCCAATGCACTTCCACCAACGCTCCACCCGCTTTTTGCATGGGCGGAACATGTTTGGTGTCGATGTTCTTATCCGCAAGGTTGAAGTAAGTGTTGGGTTGGTAGCCCAGTTCACGCATCACATCCAGGCATTTGGGCAGGTCAGGCTTTCTGACCAGGATGTCGATATCATTCATTGAACGTGTGCTGATATCCGGGTAGATATTTTCAAGGAGATAAACGCCCTTTAATCCCGCGGCAGGAATGCCAGCCTTGTGGAGAGCAGTGAGAATATTCTCAGTCTCATGCAGAAAAAGCATGTTTCGAACAGTGTTCGACAAATGCAGTTTATTTAGTTTTTCTCTTTGAGGAATTTCCATTCCATGGGATATGTTGAGGTTTACCAGGAGGGTGTAGAGATATGGCGTTATGTTCTGCCGGTCTGCTTCAGCAATGAGCGCTTGCCATTGATCCTCGTCCAGCTGAGCGGTGAGATCAAAAAGCTGGTCTGAGGAGAGACCTGGTTCAACCAGTTTCAATAGAACATGTAAAGAATCGAAATTTTCTGTCATATTACATAGATTTGTTGGGCGATGAACCCATTTTTCCCTGGACCTAATTGTACCGAAGATAGGGGAATAATGATACTGACCTCGTTGGGAAATCATCAGCGTTACCAGGTTCCGGAAATGTAAATCCAGTGACCTGGTTCTTTGCCATTAATAAGAATATGTTATACTGAAAAACGAGAGTGGGAGGACTGTTTTCCATGCGTCGTTGCATGGCTCTGATGGATAATTGTGACCTGCCCCCCAAAAACTGATCCAGGTTATAAGTTAGGAAAAGCCTGGAAAAGGAATTATACTCTGGGAAAGGCAGGTGAAAAATGGGCAAGAAAATCTATACAGCTGAACAAATCATCAGC
The DNA here is from genome assembly GCA_964434665.1 of uncultured Anaerolineaceae bacterium. Taxonomy (GTDB): domain Bacteria; phylum Chloroflexota; class Anaerolineae; order Anaerolineales; family Anaerolineaceae; genus Mesolinea. Next base: position 28,112 of record CAYSVX010000014.1, on the reverse strand, counting down.
AAGTTGAGAGAGGCAGAAGTATTGATCAGCCAGGGACAGACCGTCCCAGCAGCGAGCAAAGCGATCGGGGTGACGGATCAGACCTATTACCGCTGGCGCAAGATCTATGGTGGGATGAAGTTAGACCAGGCACAACGGCTGCGGGAACTGGAACAGGAGAATGCCCGGTTGAAGCGATTGGTGGCGGATTTATCCCTGGACAACGCCATCATCAAGGAGGCGTTGAAGGGAAAATGACCAGCCCGGCCAGGCGGCGCCAGACAGTGGATGAGATGAAAGCAGCCTTTACCCTGTCAGAACGCCGAGTGTGCCGGGCAATCGAACAACCTCGCTCCAGTCAGCGCTACACGCCACAGCTGCCAGATCGAGACCGCCCCTTGATCGAACAAGTGGTCAAACTGGCGGAGAAGTACGGACGCTATGGCTACCGGCGGATCACAGCACTGCTGCAAAACCAGGGCTGGTTGGTCAATCACAAGAAAGTGGAGCGGATCTGGCGTACAGAAGGGCTGAAAGTGCCTCAAAAACAGCCCAAACGAGGCCGATTATGGCTGAATGACGGGTCGTGCAACCGATTACGACCTGAACACGCCAATCATGTCTGGAGTTATGATTTTGTGATGGATGCGACGGATGATGGAAGATCTTTCCGCATGTTGAATATCATCGACGAGTATACCCGCGAATGCCTGGCGATCCAGGTTGCGCGGTCGCTGAAGGCCGGGGATGTTGAGGCCTGTCTCACAGAGTTGTTTTGCACACGAGGGGTCCCGGAACACATCCGGTCGGACAATGGTTCAGAATTCACGGCCAAATCGATCCGCAAGTGGTTGAATGAGTTGGGAGTAAAGACGGTCTACATCGAGCCGGGCAGTCCCTGGGAAAACGGCTATATCGAGAGCTTCAACGGCAAGTTGCGCGACGAGCTGCTCAATGGCGAAATCTTTTATACCTTACAGGAGGCAAAAATACTGATCGAACATTGGAGAAAGGAATATAATCAAGTCAGACCACATAGTGCATTGGGCTACAGGCCCCCGGCTCCAAGAGCAGTTATCACACAGCCAATTGCCGTGACTCTGCTCTCCAGCTTGTCCCCAACACTAACTTATTAAGTGGTACAAAGAATGGGGGCAGGTCATTTCAACCAGTGAAGATACTACCCTGGGAGTAACATTGACTGGTTCTGATCCCGATGACGACCCTTTGACTTTCAGTGTTGTTGACGGACCTGCAAGCGGCACTTTGAGTGGCACAGCACCTGATCTGACCTACACACCTGGCGCGGATTATAACGGGTTGGACAGCTTTACTTATAAAGCTAATGACGGCATTGCGGATTCAGAACTGGCGACGGTTAGTATTACGATCACGCCTGTGAATGATGCGCCGGTAGCACAAAACCAATCATTGAGCACCGAAGTTAATTCGCCTCTGGCGATTGAATTGGCTGGTTTGGATGTGGATGGGGATAGCTTAACCTTCACTGTTCTTGCAGATCCAGAATATGGAAGCTTGTCGGGGACAGCCCCTAGCCTTCAATATACGCCGGTTGCTGGTTACACTGGAAGTGACTCCTTCACATATTCAGTCAACGATGGCACACTTGACTCTGAAATAGCAACGATCAGCATCACGATCACACCACCCGGACCGGTTCAAGTTTTTTGGGATGATTTTGAGTCTGATTTGGGCTGGGTTGTAGATCCTAATAATAACGATACAGCAACACTGGGCATTTGGGAGCGTGCCAACCCGGAGAGCACAGACTCAAGTGGTTCTGTGATGCAGTTGGGTGAGACAGTAAGTGGTACGCACGATCTTGTCACTGGTTATTTGGCGGGTAGCAGTGTTGGCAGCTATGATGTCGATAGTGGAGATACAACCATTCTTTCTCCTGAGATATCTCTACCAGCGGGACGTGAGTTGACTTTATCCTTTTTCTATTACCTGGCACATTTAAATAATGCTACTGCAGATGATTACTTGCGAGTAAGTGTACTTGGCGAAACATCCCAACTCGTTTTTGAGGAATTAGGCGGGGCTAACACAGATGTAGCGACATGGGAAAGCTTTAGTGCTGATATTTCAATTTTTTCAGGCCAGACCATTCGATTATTGATCGAAGCCGCAGATGCTGGAACGGCCAGCCTGGTGGAAGCCGCTATAGATGATGTGCTTATTCAGGGATTGATGACAAATAATCCTCCTTCTGCTGATTCACAATCGGTAGTTACCGATGAGGACATGGCAGTTGGGGTGACCCTGAGCGGTTCTGACCCTGAGGGGTCACCACTGACATACACCATAGTGACACAGCCGTTGCATGGCAGCCTGAGCGGTACTGCTCCGGATCTGACCTACACACCGGATGCGAACTTCAATGGCTCAGATAGCTTCACCTTCAAAGTGAACGATGGCACAGTGGATTCAAACACGGCTACGGTCACCATCACAGTCACACCGGTTAATGACGCGCCGATCGCCAATGATCAGTCGGTGAGCACTGCAGAAGATACTGCCAAGACCATTGTTCTGGCTGGAACTGACGTGGATGGAAATCCACTGACTTATACAATTGTCACGCAGCCCACACATGGAAGCTTAAGTGGTGACGCTCCGAGCGTAACCTATACTCCAACTGCAAACTTCAATGGCAGTGACAGCTTTAGCTTCAAAGTAAATGATGGAAGTGTAGATTCAAACGTTGCCACGGTTTCTATCACAGTCACAGCTGTAAATGACGCACCGGTTGCTGATGGTCAGTCAGTTAGCACAGCTGAGGATACTGCAACAGCAATCACGTTGACGGGCTCTGATATTGAATCAAGTTCTCTGACCTTTACTATCGTTAACCAACCTGTGAATGGAACGTTGAGCGGCAGCGTTCCAAATGTGACCTATACGCCATCAGCTGACTACCATGGCTCAGACAGCTTTACCTTCATGGTTTCCGATGGTCAGACTAACTCAGCAACTGCGACTGTTAACATCTCGATCACCCCTGTGAATGATGCACCGGTTGCCACACCTCTAAATGTTGGTACTACCCAGGATGCTCCAGTAAGCATTACCTTGTCTGGTTCCGATATCGATGCAGACCCACTGACATATGCTGTAAGCACCTCTCCGACAAATGGCACCCTTAGCGGGACGGCTCCCAATTTGACCTACACACCAGATTCAGGTTATGTTGGTGCTGACAGTTTCGAATTCACGGTTAGTGATGGGACTACGACCTCATCTGCAGCGACGGTTTCTATCAGTGTTTCCAATATCAACGATGCACCTGAAGCAACTGGGCAAACGCTGAGCACTCCTGAAGATACTTCATTGTCCATCACCTTGACTGGCTCAGATGCTGATGGGGACTCACTGACATATAGCATAGTTGCCCAACCCCTGCATGGCGACGTGAGTGGTACTGCTCCGGAGTTAACCTACACGCCTGATGCTAACTATAACGGCCCAGACAGCTTCACCTTCAAGGTGAATGATGGGGAGGCAGATTCAAACATCGCTACAGTCACCATCACAGTCACACCGGTTAATGATGCGCCAGTGGCTGAAGAACAGTCGGTTAGCACTACAGAAGACGCTGCCAGAACCATTGTTCTGGTTGGCACTGATGCCGATGGGGACGCTCTGACATACAGCATTGTTACAGGACCATCCCATGGCAGCTTATCTGGCACCGGTTCTATTAAGACCTATACTCCAGCAGCCAACTTCAATGGCAGTGACAGTTTCACTTTCAAGGTGAATGATGGAAATGTAGATTCAAGCACAGCAACGATAAGTATTACTGTAACAGCTGTAAATGACTCACCAGTAGCCATTGACCAGGAGATCAGCACGGCAGAAGATGCCAGCAAAGCTATTACCTTGAGCGGCTCGGATGCGGATAATGATCCAATTACATATCGTGTCATCACCCAACCAGCTCATGGATCATTGACTGGCACTGCTCCTGTCCTTACTTATGCTCCAGAAGCTAACTACAATGGCACAGATTCGTTCACTTTTGTTGCTAATGATGGCACAATCGATTCTGCGCCTGCAACAGTTACGATTGACATCACGCCAGTAAACGATGCTCCGATTGCCAATGGTCAGGCTGTTGTAACCTCAGAAAATACCGCTGTTGAAATTTCGCTAACAGGAACAGATCTTGAAAATTCCGCGTTGACCTTCTCGATCCAAAGTGGTCCGTTTCATGGAACATTAATTGAAACTGGTGCGACTTGGGAGTACATGCCAGAGTTAGGATATGAAGGTGAAGACTCATTTACTTTCATTGTGAATGATGGAGAATTAGATTCTGAACCTGCGACTGTCAGTATTACTGTCACAAGGACCAATCAGCCCCCAGTTGCGGATGAACAAACAGTTTCCACAAGTGAAGATGTTGCACTGGGAGTGACATTAACTGGTTCTGATCCTGACAACGATCCCATAACTTATGTTGTTTCTGCTAATCCATCCCACGGAACGCTCTCTGGAACAGCACCTAACCTGACATATACTCCTGACGGGAATTATCACGGTCCAGACAGTTTCAGTTTTGTCGTCAATGACGGCTTGGTTGATTCAGTCGAAGCTACCATCGCTATCACAGTATTATCTGTAAACGATGCGCCAGTAGCTGAACCCCAATCCGAGACCATCGTCGAAGACGCAGCCACGGGTGTTACTCTATCGGGCACAGATATTGATGGAGATAGTCTAATCTATACAGTGGTAGAAAATCCTATGCACGGCAGTTTATCTGGAACCGGACCAAATCTGACATACGCACCGTCTCAAAACTACAACGGTTCCGATAACTTCAGCTTTAAAGTGAATGATGGAACTATTGATTCAAACACAGCAGTGGTCATTATTACTGTCACCGCTGTAAATGATGCACCGGTGGCCGACGCTCAGTCAGTGAGCACGGCTGAGGATACAGCAGCTGCAATCACCTTGACGGGTACTGACATAGAGTTGAGTCCTCTAACCTATAGTATTTTGAGCCAACCCCTGCACGGGACGTTGAGCGGTAGCGGTCCGAATGTGACCTACACACCGGCAGCGAACTACTATGGGAGTGACAGCTTCACGTTCAAGGTGAACGATGGAGAGAAGGATTCTGCACCTGCGACGGTGAGCATCACAGTGTCTCCTGAGAATGATGCACCCATTGCTATTCCTCAGACCTTGTTATTAGATGAAGATTCATCACTGAGTATTCTTTTGACTGGTTCAGATGTTGATGGCGATGGTTTGACATTTACTGTGGTCACCGAACCGGTTAACGGGACACTAACAGGAGAAGTTCCTAATCTGGTTTATACACCAGTTGCGAATTACAACAGTAACGACACCTTTACATTCATGGTTAGTGATGGAACACTCGTTTCTCCCGCTGCTGTTATTGACATAACCATCCGGCCTGTTAATGATCTGCCCGAGGCAGAAGGCCAAGCTGTCACAACCAGTGAAAATACACCCATTGCAATTACCTTAGCAGGGTCAGACGTTGACGGCGATGCCCTTACTTACATGATCAATGATGGACCATTGCATGGTGTCTTGACAGGAACCTTGCCAAATCTCACTTACACTCCATTTGATTACTATTCTGGCACCGATGTATTTACTTTTTACGTGAGTGACGGAATTAGTAATTCGAATTCTGCGAATGTGACGATACTCATTCTGGACATAAACTACTTACCTATTGTTTTCAATCAATCGCTATCCACAAGTCAGAATTCTCCGTTGGCGATCCTGTTGACAGGGATGGACCCGGATGGAGATGTGCTCAGTTTTTTTACGATAACCCCGCCAGAACATGGGATTCTGAGCGGAACAGCTCCAAACCTGGTTTACACTCCGGATCCCGGCTATTCCGGGAGTGATAGTTTCACATTTGCCGCAACTGACCAGAAAGGAAATTCAAACGAAGGTGTTATTTCCATCCAGGTAAATCCTTCAGGTCCATTGACCGTATTCTTTGATGATTTTGAAACGAATCTTGGATGGGTGCGCAACGCCTATGGAACTGATACTGCAACCTTAGGATATTTTGAGCGAGCCAATCCAGAAGGCGTCGCATATTATGGGGATAAGCAGCTTGGAACAACAGTAAGCGGATCTTATGACCTTGTGACAGGTCCGCTGGCAGGTTCTTCTGCTGGTTCTTATGATCTTGATGGTGGAAAGACAAGTATGCTTTCTCCCGTGATCGAATTGCCGGTCGGCAGAGATTTGGAAATGTCGTTTAGTTATTACGTTGCACACTATACCAATTCATCAACGGCTGATTACCTAAGGGTTTACATTATCGGTGAGAGCACAGTCAGGATTTTTGAGGAATTGGGCGCCAATAATGATGATGACGCCGTTTGGGATGTTTTCAAAGGAAACATAAGCAGTTTTGCTGGTCAAAACGTTCAAATATTGATTGAGGCTGCTGATGCCAGTACGGCAAGTTACTTTGAGGCCGCAGTTGATGACATACTCATCGAAGCTACTACACCAAACAATCCACCTGTCGCTGAGAGTCAATCCTATGAGATGGCAGAAGACACAAATCTTGAGTTGACTTTAGCGGGTTCTGATCCTAATGGCGACGACATAACCTTCTCATTAGTTACACCACCTTCTCATGGAGCCTTGAGCGGACAAGCGCCTGATCTGACTTATACACCTTCAGCTAACTATAATGGGTTCGATAGCTTTTCCTTCATCGTCAGCGACGGTAAATTGGATTCGGAGACAGCTACCGTATCAATTGACATTGCAGCCGTAAATGATGCACCAGTCGCATTAGACCAAACCGTTAGTACTCAAGTGGATGTTCGCCTGGATGTGTTGCTTTCAGGAACGGATGTCGACGGAGATGCGCTGCAGTTTGATATTGTCAGTTTCGCAAGCCATGGCACTCTGAGCGGTTTTATCCCAAGCCTGATCTACATCCCTGAGGGAGGATTTGTGGGTGAAGACTCGTTTACCTTCGTCGTATTTGATGGGATCGAGGAATCACTCCCTGCGACTGTAAGAATTCAGGTAAATCCTGCGGGTCCAATGACTGTCTTCTGGGATGATTTTGAGACCGACCAGGGTTGGGTAGTGAATCCAAATGGAATTGACACCGCCACTTCAGGCGCTTGGTTGAGGGCAAATCCAGATTCTGTTTATTATTACGGATACAAGCAGTTAGGCACAACTGTTAGCGGTTCTTACGATTTAGTTACAGGTCCGCTCGCTGGAAGTTCATCCGGTTCATATGATCTGGATGGAGGTTTGACCAGTATTCGTTCGCCCCAAATTACCTTACCAACTGGAAGGGACATAACCTTATCTTTCAGTTACTACCTGGCGCACTATACCAATTCATCCACAGCTGACTATCTGCGAATAAAAATAGTTGGCTCTACAACTGCGACGTTATTCCAGGAGTTGGGTGCGAATAATGATGATGATGCAATTTGGAGCTCATATACTGCTAGCTTAAACAACTATGCTGGGCAAACTGTATATCTTTTGATCGAGGCCGCTGACGCGAGTACAGCCAGTTTGGTAGAGGCTGCTATCGATGATGTTTTGATTATTGCCGAATAGACAGTAGGATAACAAATAAAGCCCTGGAGTTGCCAGGGCTTTATTTGTTTTTTTTTCTACAGCTGTGTAAAAAAATCAGGATAATTGCCTAAGGAGAATTGTTAGTTTGTCATTCTGGCAAGTCCGAAGGTTCATTAAATCCATCACAGGCAATTATGGCAGCATAGTTACTTGCTGATTTTTTGTCGTGGTTGGTTGACTCCTTCTGCCAGGCTGAGGATTTCTTCGAAGTTTTCTTTGATGAGAGTCTCGATTTCCTGGGCGATGACGTCGGAGCGCTCTTTGGTAACGTAAGGATCGGGAATGCTGAAGCCTGGACCCGAAAGTTCGCTCAGGAGATAGATTCTGTCGCGCAATTTTGGGAAGTCAATCAGGATCGATTCCTTTTGACCCTGTTCCATCACCAAAAACAGATCGGCAGAATCAAGATCGAGGACCTCAATTCCTTTTGCGATGTGAGTGGAGAGGTCAAGACCGCGTCTTTGAGCTTCGAAAAAAGCTTCGGAAGTCGCTGGAACTAAGTCGTGCACCCAGGAGCCGGCACTTTCAACCGTCCAATCCCCGTCTAACTTGCGAGCAGACAATTCACTCTGGAACATGGCTGCTGCCAGAGGAGAGCGAAATCGGTTCCTGGTACACACAAAAACGACTTTTGGCAAACTTCCCTCGCGGATACTACTCAGGAAAAGACTGAGATCAATTACTCTTTACGCCGGTTTTTATTGAAGACTGACACCAGCATCGACCCTGCCTGTTCCTCTGAATCGTTTTCCGGGTTAGGAATTGTAGATTCAGTGTGGTAGGTGTAGTGATTGCTGTAAGGTGAATAGTAGTTGTATCCACCATAGTAGTAGTCACGGCTTTTGGGGATTTTGTTGGCGACAACACCAAGGACTGGTGACCCAATGCGACGAAGTTCTTCAATTGGACGCAGTGCGGCAATCGCGCGTGTCTGCCCGGGGATAACCACAAAGATAACCCCGTCCACTTTTCCGGAGAGGATCTGCGCGTCCGACACGATCATCGGCGGGGTGTCAATAATTACCAAATCAAAACGTTCTTCGAGGTCCTTGAGGGTTTGTGACATTCTCTCACTGCCCAACAGTTCCGAAGGGTTGGGGGGAATGGTACCGCAAGTTATGATAAAAAGATTTTCCACCTGGTCATAGGGCTTTACCACATCTTCGATGTGCAGTTTTCCGGTGACAACATCACTCAGCCCTTTTCGGTTCGATTTGTTGAATTGGACGTGTACCATCGGACTACGCATGTCTCCATCTACGATGACGACCTTTTTTCCGCTCTGCGCTTCGACGATCGCGAGGTTCGCCGCAACTGTGGATTTGCCCTCCGACTCCCCTGAGCTGGTTACCAGTATGATTCTGGCAGGGTCATCCACCGATGAATATTCCAGGTTGGTGCGCAAAGACCGAAAAGCTTCCGCAACCGGTGAGCGAGGATTTTTCGCGACAAACACACCGAGTGATTCCTCGTTCTGTTTTGAGTTTTGCTTGAGTTCGCCGATGAAACCAATCACAGGGATTTCCAGAACATCTTTGATATCGTCTGGGGTTTTGAGGGTATCGTCCAAAAATTCAACCAGGAAGGCAAACCCGGCAGTCACAAACAGACCAATCGCGGCGGCGAGCAAAGCGCTCTGCAACGGTTTGGGTGATATCGGGGTAGTGGGCTTGTTAGCCGTCTCCACCTGCATAACTGTTGGTGTGGATTGTGCTTTTGAAAGTCGCAGGGTTTCGAGACTGTTGATGCTGCTGATGTAAATTTGCTGGTAAAGGTTGAGAGTGGTCTTGAGGCGATCAAGATCGACCGAGCTGGCTTCGCCGGTGTCGGGGGTTCTTCCCAAGACAACGAGCTGGGTATAGATCTGCTGGTAAAGCGCCAAGATCGGGCTAAGTTCATCGATTTTTGCCTGATCGTTGGTTAGACGGGCTTGATCCACTTCAGATGTTGAAAAGGGATCAATATCAGCCATGTCGAGCTTTATGGCATTGATCTGCGACTGAACATCGGTCATCTGAGCCTGAACGTTTTCAATTTGTTTTTGCAGGATTTCAGTCGAGAGGGATGTGATTTGCCCCTCGAGTGTTGCGATTTGCTCCTCAGCCTGGGTTACCCGGGCTTGCAGGTTGCGCTCAGCTGATTCGAACTGCACCGTTTGCAGCTTCACATTTTGATCGATCAGGATATCCACCAGCCCATTGGCGATCACTGCTGCTTTGTAAGGGTCTGTGTCCTTGACTGTCAGGACCACAAACTTGGTCTCGCCAACCTGTGAGGCGGTAGCTTGCCCTTTCATGACAGGGAAGCCCAGGCGGTTCGAAGCTTCATAGAGCAAATCTTCAGTGGTCAGCAATTGCGTGTAGGTGCTGATGATGTCCAGATTATTCGAATAGGAGTAGTAGTCATAGGTTGTTTGTGCTGCTGGCAGAATCACAAACCTGGCTTGAGCTTGATACATCGGTGTCTGACGGCTGCTGAGATAATAACCGAGCGAACTACCGATAATTGTTCCTAAGACGACCAGCCAAAGCCAGCGTTTGAAGGTCGAAAAAAGTTGTTTTATATCCATTCTTACCCCGGACTAATTGAATGATTTACCTTTCAATCCTTTAGAATACCATAAGATGATAAAAATGTGAAAGCTGGTTTGGGGATATGCTGCACCTTGTAAGTAAAACGAAGCTTGTTGCCCAAAATATCTCCGGAGAATGTATCGGCTGCAGTTATGTTAAAATAGACCCTTATGGATGTAAAAGTTGTCGCGACGAATAAAAAGGCTCGCTTCGAGTACTTTATAGAGGAAGCCTTTGAGGCTGGTTTGGCTTTGAAGGGGACTGAGATCAAGTCTATTCGCATGGGGCAGATCAGTCTTCAAGAAGCTTACGTGCGGACCGATGGGCGGCAAGCCTGGTTGGTAGGCGCTCACGTGGCGCCTTATGAGCATGCCAGCGCGACCCAGCACGATCCCATGCGGGAAAGAAAGCTGCTTTTACACAAGCGGGAAATTAAAACCCTCTGGGATGCGGTGCGGATCAAAGGCATGACGATCGTCCCGATCAAAGTCTATCTGAAAGCAGGAAAAGCCAAGCTTGAGATTGGGATTGCCAAAGGCAAAAAACAGTACGACAAGCGCGAATCTATTAAAGAACGCGACATCGCACGCGAAAACTCCCGTCGCTCTGGCGATTATTGAGCATTGACTCTACAGATTTTGGCGCGCATTCGCGCCATGGTTATAATATGCCTATGAAATTTGACCATTCACTTAGCAGACGAGATTTTCTTAAGCTCTCCGGATACGTCGCTGGAGCAGCTTTATTGCCTTCGATCAAGTCTGCCCCAAGTCTGAGTAAACAAAATTATCCCATCGGAAAAAAGTTGGGACGCGTGTGCGTGGGGGAATACCGGTCCTGGATAGACATGAAATCAGAGCCGAATATGAATGCTCCGGCAACCACCCGGGCGTGGCGTGATGATGTCTTTGAGATCAAGCAAGAGGTTGTGGCGAATGTCCTCGACTTCAACCGCTATAACCAGCGCTGGTATGAAACTCCCAATGGGTTCATTTATGCGCCGTTTGTTCAGCCTGTTAAGAATCTTGTAAATCTGCCTCTCGCCAGTTTGCCCCTCGACCAGGAAGGCAAACCGGGTTTGTGGGTTGAAATTACCCAGCCTGTGGTCAACATGGAACTGACGAAGTCTGCGTCCAATGCGTCTTCCTGGATCCGTGATTCTCAGGGGTTGGCAAAGCTCTATTACAGCCAGATTTTTTGGGCTTCTGACGTCCGCCAGGCGAATGGGAGAACGGAATACTTGCTTGGGGAAAAATATGGGGCTCTCCCAGATTACTACTGGGTGGACGCAGCTGCCTGCCGACCCGTGACAGCGGAAGAAATCAGCCCGATCCATCCGGATGTGGGCGACAAACGCATCCTGGTCAACCTGCAAACCCAAACGCTTTCTTGTTTTGAGGGCTCGCATGAAGTTTACTTCTGCGACGTTTCAACCGGTTATGTCAAAGAAGGCAAATGGCTGACGCCGCCAGAAACAACTCCGGTCTGGCGGAAAATGATCTCGCTCCACATGAGTGCTGGAGGGGTCTCGCAGTATGATTCTCCCGGCATTGCCTGGACCACGCTGTATCATTCCGATGGTCAGGCAATTCATGCGGTTTACTGGCACAACAATTTCGGCATTGCCCTTTCGCATGGCTGTGTCAACTGCCTGCCGGACGATGCCAAGTGGATCTGGCGCTGGACGAACCCGGTGGTGGGATACTATCCAGGTGAGCTGACAGTAACCAACGCGAGTAATTCAACCTACGTCCAGGTTATCGAGAGCTGAACAAGCGCCAGTGAGACGTAATGGTTGATGTCTTCTTGCTTACGAACGATCCGACCAGTGACAAAGTCGGCAAGCTAAAAACCTGGCTTTTCTTGCTTCAGGAAGCTTTTCCCCACCAACTTCATCTGATTGACCTTCGTCAGCAAAAATATTTCAAGAAGCAATCAGAAGAAATATTAATTGTCCGGATTGACGAGAAACAAGTTTCGAATCCTGAGGTCCCTGAGAACATCAGGCTGACCTTGAGCGAAGCTTACAAGAACGCGAATTCCCCGGATTACCGCCCGGTGTCCGCCAAAGACCGCCTTACAGCAAGCGAACGATTCTCGCTGTGGTTTTCGAGGCACTACCTGGCATTCATCAACACCCTCCTGGCACTCTATATTTTGCTGCCGATCTCAGCACCGATTATGATGAAGCTTGGGGAAGAGCGGCCGGCTAAAGCCATCTATGGGTTTTACCGACCCCTTTGCCACCAACTGGCATACCGCTCTTTTTTTCTATTTGGAGAACAGGCTTACTATCCGTTGGATGTGGCGGTTGGCTCTGAAAGACTGAGTTATTCGCAGGTATCCGGGAATACGAACGAGGACATGCAAGCAGCCAGCGCATTCATCGGCAACGACCTCGCTGGTTATAAGATCGCTCTATGCCAGCGTGATGTCGCTATCTATGGCGCGCTCTTGCTTTTTGGAATCCTGTTTGCGTTGGCAGGCAGAAAGTTCAAACCTCTGCTCTGGTGGCTTTGGATCCTTTTGGCAATTGGACCGATGGGGTTGGATGGGGTCTGGCAGCTTGTGAGCCAGATACAGCTGCCATTTTTGAGATGGCTGCCTATCCACGAAAGCACACCATTTTTGCGTGTTCTAACTGGTGCGGCTTTTGGCTGGTTCACGGCCTGGTTTGGCATCCCGACGATTGAGGAGAGCGTTCTGGAAGAGCGGTTGCGCCTGGAAGCAAAGGCAGTGATTGAAAGGCAGGCAAGCTGATTCATGCGCGATTCCCAAAAGGATGGGCTCACTTTTTACCGGTTTAATAGCTTTGATGATGAAGCCGTTGACCATGCCATCTTCAGCAGGCAGGGCGGCATCTCGAAGGGACCATATGCAAGCCTCAACCTCGGCGGCACCAATGGGGATGATCCAGCAGATGTTGCCGCAAATCATGAAAAGCTGTTCAAGGTTCTTGGACGTCCGTATTCCAGCCGATTCGACGTCTGGCAGGTCCACGGAACAACCATTGTATTTGGAGACGCTCCTCGCCCACCAGAGAAGAAACATCCCCCGGCAGATGGCATTTTTACGAATAAACCTGAGGTCACCCTGATCATGCGCTTCGCCGATTGTGTGCCGATTGTGTTTCATGACCCGGTCAAAAAAGTGGTGGGGATTGTGCACGCGGGCTGGCAAGGCACCATGCTGCGCATCGGCGCTGAAGCTGTCAGCGCGATTTGGCAGCGATACGGGTCCTTGGCATCCGATTTGCGTGTTGGGCTCGGACCGTCCATTTGCGGCAAGTGTTACCAGGTGGGGGAGGAAGTCCGCCAGCAATTCCTGAAAGCCTGGGGCGCGGAGGCAGACCCATTCTTTGAGAAAACGGAGTCTGGTCTTTACCTGGATCTGTGGGGAGCAAACGAATTTGTGCTGCGTCATGCAGGCGTGGAGCAAATCGAAAACTCAGATATATGCACTGCCGAGAAGCTGGACGAGTGGTATTCTTACCGAAAGGAGAAAGGTATCACCGGTCGGTTTGCGGTGGTAATTGCCTTAAAGTGAGATGGCTGAAACGAATCTTGACCTCATGCAGACCATAAAGCAACGGCTTGAAATTATTCAAGCCAATGTCACTTCTGCGGCTGTAGAATCTGACAGATCTCCGAGCGAGGTATTAATTCTTGCGGTCAGCAAACGGCAGCCTGTTGGTGTGATTGAGGCGGCATATGACTGCGGATTGCGATCTTTTGGAGAAAACTACGCTGAAGAAGCCTCGGAAAAGATCGACCAACTAGCGCATCTTACAGACATTCATTGGGAGATGGTTGGTCATGTACAAAGTCGTAAAGCCGGCTCGGTTGCGGCCAACTTTTCTCGAATGCATTCGCTGGATTCCCTAAAACTGGCGCGAAGACTGGACACTGCCCGGTCAAGCCAGGCGTCAACACCACCATTGGAAGTTTTGTTGCAGCTCAACGTCAGCGGGGAAGAATCAAAAGAAGGTCTGCCAGCCTGGGAAAGAAATCAATGGGAGCAACTGCTGCCGATCATCAGCGAAATCCTTCCTCTTAGCCACCTCCGTCTGACCGGTCTGATGACCATGCCCCCTCTATTCGATGATCCCGAGCTAAGCCGGCCATTCTTTCAAAGGTTGCGCCAGGTGCGTGATTACCTAAACCAGCAAATTCCGGGTCTGCAACTCACTGAGCTTTCAATGGGCACTTCTTCTGATTATTTCGTAGCAGTCGAGGAAGGCGCCACCATCATCCGGATCGGACAAGCGCTGCTTGGTCCACGGATCAATCGATCGGAAAACTAAAATGCGATTTTTGTTTGAATTTATCTTTTCTCTCTTTCAAGGAATGCGCATTTTCCTGGTGCTTGGGACACTGTTACCTATTTTCCTGCCCGCCAACAACATGCTCCGCGGTGGAATTGAACGGATCGTTGAACCAGTTTTGCGTCCATTTCGAAAAATTATTAAACCAATAGGCGGTTTTGATTTCACGCCCTTGGTGCTCTTCTTGTTAATAAACGGAGTTGAATCTCTTATCCGGCGTTACTTACTCCCGCTGGCAATCAAATAATCAAGATTTGAAAAGCATTCTGCCGCAATTCTTGCAGTAGGAAATAATGTTGGGTGACTTGGCTGCCTGGATATCCGCAGGTGGTACGGTCACACCGCAAGCGCTGCACGTGTCATCGTTGACTTCTGCAACGGCTCTGCCGGCTTTGCTTTTCAGAAGCGCACGGTAGCTCGCGAAAACCTCTTTATCCAATTGCTCAATCAAAGTTTGTCGTTGCGCATCCACCCGGGGGATCTCAGATTCAATTTTGTGTTTTTCGCCGATGAGCAGGGAGTTTTGTGAGGCTTTTGAATCCAAAACCTTTTGAAGCTCTGTCTCAGCGTCGTGTAAGGCTTTTGTTGTCTCCTCAAGAGCCATCATTGCCTGTAGTTGTTCATCTTCAAGTTTGGCGATTGTCCGATCCAGCGCCTGGGTCTCGGCCTGCAAGTCTTGCAACTCCTTCGGGTTGCGGACTTTACCGGAGAAGAGGTTTGATTGTGTCAGGTCACGCTTCAGCTTTTTTTCTTTCACTTGCTCAAGCAGCCCCTTCAAGACGGAATCAGCAGATCTGTTGACCTCCTGAGCTTCCACCAGCCTCGCGTTCGCAGCACTCACTTCCTTATCAGCTGCTATTATGCGTTCGATCTCCTTCAAACGGGCATTCATTTTCATCCGCAGTGTGTCCTGGGTCTGAAGGCGAAATAAGGTGAAGGAAGTGTTCATGGTTGCTCCAGTGATGCGGCTATGCTAGTATTGTAACATCCAATGCAGCGGGGTTGCGGTCATTCAGGAGTCAGCCTACTATGTTATAATTGCGAGCATTAATCTCGTGGTAAACAGGACGGAGTACAAACATTGGCTTTCTTTAACCCCATAAAATGGCTGCTCGGGTTACTTTCTCAAGATCTGGGAATTGATCTCGGTACTGCTAATACATTGGTCAATGTTAGGGGCAAGGGCATTGTCATCAACGAACCTTCGTGGGTGGCGATCGATAAGCGCACCCGTGAACCACTCAAGATTGGCGCTGCTGCCAAGGCGATGGTGGGGCGGACGCCAGCCAATATGGTCACCCTCAGACCTCTGCGCGATGGCGTGATTTCCGAATACGACATCACCCAGGCGCTGCTTGAATATTTCATAAGCAAAGCTCACGAGAACAGTATCGTTCTCTTTCCGCATTCGCGGGTAGTCATTGGCATTCCATCTGGCGCAACTGAGGTCGAAAAACGCGCGGTTTATGATGCTGCCATGTCTGCTGGAGCACGGGAAACTTACATGATCCTCGAGCCTGCCGCCGCAGCGATTGGGGCTGGTCTGCCTATCGACTTAGACTCAGGCAACATGATTGTGGATATCGGTGGTGGCACCACTGAAGTGGCGGTGATCAGCACTGGCGGTATTGTCATTTCCCGGTCCCTCAGGGTGGCAGGCGATGAATTGGATCAGGACATTATTGAATATGTTCGCAGTAAATACAACTTATATATTGGCGAGCAGATGGCAGAAAAGGTGAAAATCGCGATTGGTTCAGCCTACCCGCTCAAAGAAGAGAAGACAGTCGATGTCCGCGGACGCAACCTGATCACCGGTCTGCCTGAGGCTATCGAGATATCGTCAATTGAGATTCGCGATGCGCTTTCTCCCTCGGTTCAGGTGATAGTGGATACCATCAAGGATGCCTTGGATGAATCACCACCTGAGATTCTCTCAGATCTGATGGATAACGGCATTTGCCTGGCTGGCGGAACCGCCCAGCTCCAGGGCTTGGCTGAGCGCCTCTCGAACGAAGTCCGCGTGCGAGTCTGGGTAGCGGAAGACCCAATGACTTGTGTGGCGCGCGGTTGTGGTATGGTGTTGGACGACATGGATTTATACGAAAACTTACTCGTTGGCATCGAACGGGATCCATATACAAATTCGCAAGGTTAATTTTCCTTGCGATCTGGATAGACCAGATTCGACATGCGCAATTTATTTTCACCAAGAAACCTGCGAAACTTGATTTTAATTATTGTTATAATCGGGGTGCTTGTGTTAGCAATTTCAGGCTATCTGACTCCGATTTTCAGTGTTTCTGTCAGCCCCTTGATTTCAGCTCAGAGCTTCATCTCTCAGAGGTACCTGGCTTTTAGGGACTTCTTCGGTTCCCCGCGCGACATGGCAACCTTACGCGAGGAGAATATTACCCTGCGCGATGAGGTCGCGCAACTTCAAAGCGAGATCATTGCATTGCAGCAAAATCTGGCTCAGGCTGAAATCCTTTATACCCTATTGGACTTTGCCCGCAACAATCCGGAGCATGAATACGAAGCCGCGACTGTGATTGGGCGCGAAATTAGCCCATATCTGCAATATATCATCATCGATAAGGGTTCCAACGACGGAATCCGCTACGGCATGCCTGTGGTCACCCAGCAAGGACTTGTGGGTAGGATCGACGCGGTAATTTCTGACGCGGCTCGCGTCCAGTTAATCACCGATGCTGGATCGGCCATCAATGTGCGTCTCAAAACCGCAAATGTGGAGGGACAAGTGAGGGGGTCCATTACCGGTGAAGTCAGCCTGGACATGGTCCCAATCGATGCCCAGATGGATATTGGCGAGGTTATTCTCACTTCCGGATTGGGCGGCACCTACCCTCCAAATATTTTTGTGGGTCAGGTTCTTTCGATGCAATCAAATCAAAACGCACTTTTTCAAACAGGTTCCATCCAACCAATTGTCGACTTTTCGGTTTTGAGTGCGGTGCTCGTCATCACCAATTTTGATGCTGTCGACATTACACCGTTGTTACCCTGAGGTCAGCCTGTGTTAATCTATCTGGCGTACGCAATGAGTTTTGTGCTGGCAATGATGCTCCAGTATGGCGTCTTTAGTCGGTGGATGATCCTCTCCGGCAGCCCTGACCTGGTGCTTTTGCTTGTGATTGCGCTCTGCTTGCATCAGAAACAATCACGTTTCTGGATTCTGGTCCTGATCATGGGCGGGATTGTAGGATTTGTTTCAGCATTGCCCTTCTTTTTGCCGATGGTGGTCTATCTTGCAGTTTATCTTTTGTCCTTTAGTCTGAAACAACGAATCTGGCAGACACCGCTTTTGGGGATGTTCCTGCTTACATTTGGCGCTACCATTCTGGCGCATTCTCTTTCCATTGCTGTCCTGTTTGTTCAGCAAATCCCTTTCAATTTTTCTGACGCACTGGTAAGTGTCGTTTTACCAGCAGTATTCCTCAACATGTTCCTGGCTATCCCGGTTCACGCCATCATCCGGGAAATGACTGTGTGGTTATATCCACAAGGAGCCCTGGTATGAATAATGGTAACTATGAAAAACCAACCATCGACCTGAAGCGTTTTCGCCTGGTCTATATGATCATTACGCTGGTTTTTGTCTACTACATCGCGCAGCTTTTTAATTATCAGATTGTGAAGGGCGAGGAGTATCGCGCGCAGGCTGAAGATAACCGCACGCAGGTCATCAGCATCCCAACAGAAAGAGGAATGATTTTCGACCGGAATGGCATTGTCCTGGCACGAAATGTGGCGCAATACAACGTCACTGTGACCCCAGCTAACTTGCCAGACTCAGCCGGAAAAACCCGCCTTATCTTTGACCAGCTCAGTGCTCTGATCGACATCCCGGTCAGCCAGGGTGAGGTGAACGACCAAACAGCCAGCACATTCTCGCCTTGTTACACCACGCTGGGCATTGAACAGGTGGTGCAGATTGCGGACAGCCTCTGGCCTTTCCAGGCGACGCGTTTAAAGTGCAACATAGATAAGCAAACCGCAATGATCATCCAGGAAAAAGGTGCTGATTGGCCTGGAATCGAAGTGGAAGTTGAGCAGATCCGTGAATACCCCACTGGCAATCAAACCGCGGAAATCATTGGTTTTCTTGGACCTATTCCTGAAGTGCTGTTGGACTACTACACCGAACAAGGCTTTGTATCCGGACGCGACAAAGTGGGCTATATGGGTGTCGAAAACGCGATGCAAGATGTGCTTGCCGGCACCAATGGACGGCGATTGGTGGAAGTGACGGTTGGTGGTGAGATCGTGCGCGATATCGAAGAACCGATTGATCCAGTGCCCGGGGAGAACGTCTATCTCTCAATGGATTACCGTTTACAGCAGGCTGCGCACGCGGCACTGGTGAACGAGCTCGATTTTTGGAATGAGCGCTATATGCTGTGGCAAAACGAGATTCTGAGCACCATGGGAGTTGTTGTGGCGATGGATGCCAAGACCGGCGAGATCCTGGCAATGGTGTCTTACCCAAGCTACGATAACAACCGCATGTCTCCATTTATCCCCGCAGACTATTATGAGCAGCTCAGCGTTGATGAACACAAACCGCTGCTTAATAAATCCATCAGCTCTGAATTGCCTCCGGGTTCTGTCTACAAGATGGTCTCTGCCCTGGGGGTGCTGAACGAAGATGTGGTTACACCCTACCAGACGGTCGAGGATCCAGGTATGATCACCCTTCGGCAGCAATTCTACGAGACTGACATTGGTTCTTTACAAAACTACTACTGCTGGGATCGTGCTGGGCATGGACAGGTGGATTATTTGCACGGCATCTCCTACTCCTGTAATACTTATTGGTACAAGGTCGGCGGCGGTTACGAGGGTGAGGTGGATGGGGGTGGATTAGGCATCTGGCGCATGGATGAATATGCTGCCGCGCTTGGCTACGGTCAAACGACCGGGCTTGAATTGCCAGGTGAAGCGGATGGTTTGCTACCCAACCCCACATGGAAACGTCTAAATATCGGTGAAAACTGGGCGACTGGCGACACATACCTGGCAGCAGTCGGTCAGGGTTATGTGTTGGCGACGCCGGTGCAGGTGCTGAATTCAATCAACACAATAGTTAACGACGGCAAGCATTATAAAATGACGATTATTGACAGGATCACAGATTATGACGGGAATGTCACCTATGAATCTGAGCCAGAGATCCTTTGGGATATCACCAAGGACCCAATGATTGCCACCTACGAGGGCAACAACCGCACAAGCGAGCTCAAAGTTGTGGAGCAGTGGGTGATTGACCTCGCCAAACAGGGTATGGAAATGGTGACGCGGGATGATGGCACAGCCTGGTTTGAATTCCAGGACAATCCCTGGAAGGTTGCCGGCAAGACCGGTACGGCTGAGTTTTGTGATGATTGGGCAAATCGAGAAGGACTTTGCATTCCGGGTTCCTGGCCGGCGCATGCCTGGTTTGTTGGGTACGCGCCTTATGATGATCCGGAAATTGTCGTGGCAGCTTTTATTTACCACGGCTCTGAAGGCTCTACGGTGGCTGGTCCAATTGTTAAGTTTACGATTGATGCTTACTTTCAATTGAAACAGGTTGACCAGGAACTGAAACAGAACGATTACGCTCCGGTGAACCAATAGGCTGAGAATCATGGAAGAGATCAGTGTTCGAGGAATTAAAGGCGGGGTTCTGATCAGCCTGCCAGATAAACCCTGGTATCAACAGCGGGATATGCTGATCTCGCGTATCCAAACGCAGGAACGCTTCTTTAAGGGCGGGCGGATAGCATTGGATGTTGGCGGTGCGGATTGGTCGCAGGATCAGCTTTTTAAGCTCTTGCGCGACTTGTCCGATGAAGGAGTTTGCCTTTGGGCAGTTCTGACCACTTCAGAAACCACATTGGCTTCCGCCAGAAGTTTTGAACTCCAAACGAGCATCTCAGCTCAAAACGCGGCTGAAAAGGCTGAAAACCCTCAATCGCGCCCGTATGAGGCGTTGGTTGAATGGCACACCAAACCGCTGGAAAAGGGCGAAAAAGTCGCTTTCAAGGCAAATGGGGTGGTGATTGGAGATGTGCCTGAAGGCACGGAAGTCATCGCGCCTGGGAGTCTGATTGTGTGGGGTACGGTCTGGGGTAGTCTAAAGGCAGGCTGTGGGGGCGACACCCTTTCGCAGATATTTGTTTTACGATATTCTGGCGGTGGAATAAGTTTGTGCGGACATACCGTGGTAGTACCTAAAAAATTGCTAAACTCCGTGCCGCTTGAAATCCGGTATGATGGTGAGGCTATCCGATTTCGGGAAGCAGCGGCAAGGAAATTTAAAATCTTATGAACACGCGTGAGATTTGGAAACGCTTCGATATTCCGCTTTTTGCGGTTGTTTTGTTATTGTGTGTGTTTAGCATCGCGCTCATTTCTTCAGCCATCGCCGGAAACCCAACTCTGGTGGACCACCCAAGACGTCAGGTAACATTCCTGATCATTGGGCTGGCAATATTATTTTTGAGCGCATCGTTTGATTACCATATCTGGAAGACGCTCGCAAAGCCCTTTTATTTTTTGGTGGCGATGTTGTTGTTGCTGGTTTTTGTTTTTGGCGGGGCGAGGTTTGGGGCTGCAAGATGGCTCGAGACTGGGCTGGTGACTATCCAACCAGCGGAGCTGGCTAAGATTGCGATCATACTATCGCTTTCCAGTTTCTTCTCAAATAATATTGAACGCATCAATAATTGGATGACGATTGGCAAAAGCCTGGCTCTCACAGCTGGCATTGTGATTTGGATTTTGCTTCAGCCCAACCTCAGCACGAGCATTGTGATCTTCATCACCTGGGGGACCATGCTTTGGATCAGCGGATTGAAAACCAAGTACATCCTGATCATGGTTGGAGCAGCAGCTTTGTTCATTGGAATCTCATTTTTATTGGATTTTCCCTACCTGGCAGATTACCAGAAAGCCCGTATTACGAATTTCGTCGCCCCGGATGAGGAAGCGCGTTACGGCGACACTTACAACGTTGACCAGGCGCTAATCAGCATCGGTTCTGGAGGCTGGTTTGGCAAGGGGTATGGGCAGGGTTCGCAGGTGCAACTGCGCTTTCTGAAAATTCGCCACAACGACTTCATTTTCTCGGTGCTGGCGCACGAGTTTGGCTTTGTTGGCACAGTTCTCGTTTTGGCATCGCTGATTTTCGTAATCGTACGCTGTTTCAAGGTTGCGCAGAATGCGCCGGATGCCTATGGCGCTCTAATCGCTTATGGGTTTGGCGTTTTGATGGGGTTCCAGACGATTGTGAACGTGGGGGTGAATTTGAGGTTGCTGCCGGTAACAGGGCTCACACTGCCATTCATCAGCTATGGCGGCAGCTCGCTGGTTTCGATGCTGCTGGGAATCGGGCTGGTTGAGAACATCAAGATGCGCAGCCAGGAGAAAGATTTTCGCGAAGAGCCCTTGTAAAAACAGGCAGGATTGTGGTAATATAGGCATTCGTTAGTGGGGGCTCGTCTAATGGCAGGACAGCAGACTCTGAATCTGTATGTAGTGGTTCGACTCCATTGCCCCCAGCCTGAGTTTTCGAGAGAACCGTCATGAAAATGGCGGTTCTTTTGCTTAATAGCAGGTTCATGATTCGTAGCGGCACGGCATGCCGTGCCTTATCGGAATCGCAATTATCCAAGTCTTGCGGAGGGAGTAAACCCCCTCCGTACGGGGAATCTCTTTTAGGGCTGGGGTCATGATGCTGGGAGCAAAGCGAGCAGTACTTGCTCCAGCCGTCGAGCAAATGAGTTTTTTCATAGGCGATGAATCCCGAGGAAGGCGACGCATGCGTCGCCGCTACGTTGGGTTTGTCATCGGTTAACCGCTGGTATGAGACCTGACGGTCAAGAACCTCGCACGGTCCCACAGGGAGGCTTCGCACTGAGGTCACCGGCGAGAACGGAGATTATCGGTAGGGGCACGGCATGCCGTGCCTGCCCGCCAATGCACCAGCCCGTAGGGTAAACGCAGGAAAGCTCATGGTCATAATCCTTGTGCGGTCCCACAGGGAGGCTTCGCACTGAGGACACCGGCGAGAACCGGGGGAGTTCCCTTGAAGTTCGGAATGAGATCACCTCATGGCGTTGGGTTCACATGAGATTTGTGTGGTCTCACTCCGACGCATTTCAATTTTTCAGCGTTTCCATCGGCAGCCTTGCACAATCGCTGTAATAAAGCGCAATTCGCATCTTTTTTCTGACCGGCTATAATTATCCACAATCAAAAGGAAATCTCATGAAAATTAATAAGATACTGGTCGTATTTCTGGCATTATTTATTCCCTTCATTATTTTGATGGGCGGGGTGAGGTTGGTCATGCGCCCGGCATTCGCCGAATTCGAATATGACCGTAAGGGCTTTCCTCTCGACCCCTATGGCATGGAGACCCAAGAACGCAAGCAGTGGTCGGGATATTCCATCCGATACCTGACCAACAGCGAACCGATTGACTACCTCGGCAACCTGCAGACTTTCCAGGGTCAGAAGATCTTCACCGAATCTGAGCTTTCGCATATGGAAGATGTCAAGGAAGTCGTTCAGTTTTGGCTGATGGCCTGGTACATCGTCATTGGTCTGAGCGTGGCGATCCTTGGCTGGTTCCTGATCATGGGGCAATGGAGCTCAATGAGGAAGGCGTTTCAGGCTGGTGGTTGGGTGACTATTGGACTTATCAGTGCAATATTAATCTTCATGTTGGTGAGTTTCGATACCTTATTCACCCTTTTCCATCGGTTTTTAAATTTTGATGAAGGCACCTGGCTTTTCGATCAATCGAGCATGCTCATTCGCCTTCTTCCTCTGGAACTCTGGCGCGACGCTTTTGCGTTGGTGCTGATTTTTACGTTGCTTATCGGAAGCCTGCTGGTGCTGATCACCCGCAAGCGCAAGCCAAAGACTGTTGCTTAAATAATAAGACCCCCGAAAAATCGGGGGTCTTATCTTTGAGATTACTATACGACGACGGGAGGGTTCTCCGCGTCGAGGCTGGGATCAAAGATGTGGAAGTTGTCCATGTTGAAGACAACCTGCGTCTTTTCGCCATAATGAACCTGTGTGCGGGGGTCAACACGGGCGATGAAGCTGTGAGTGCCGTTGACCAGGTAGAGGAAGATTTCATTACCCATCAACTCGGTCACATCCACGGTTACTTCCACCGGCTCAGCAATGATGCTGGGCGGGGCATACTCAGGATTATGAATGTCCTCAGGGCGGATACCAAAGATGATGTCCTTACCAATCACACTCTCGTAACGAGCAATGTCGTGGTCTGGAACGCGGACACGGAACGAGCCCATATCCACGAGCATCTTGCCTTCTTCCATGTAAACCTTACCGTTGAAGAAGTTCATGGCGGGGGAGCCAATGAAGCCGGCAACAAAGAGGTTGGCGGGGTGATCATAGAGCACCTGCGGTGTGTCGAGCTGCTGCAGCTTGCCTTTGTTCATGACAGCAATCCGGCTCGCCATGGTCATGGCTTCGGTTTGGTCATGGGTGACATAGATGAAGGTGGTCTCAAGGCGCTTGTGGAGCTTGGAGAGCTCGGCACGGGTCTGGACGCGGAGTTTTGCGTCGAGGTTTGAGAGGGGCTCATCAAAGAGGAAAACTTTTGGCTCGCGAACGATAGCACGCCCAACAGCCACACGCTGGCGCTGACCGCCAGAAAGTTCCTTGGGCTTACGCTTGAGCAGGCCTTCGATACCGAGGGTCTTGGCTGCTTCCTGGACGCGACGATCGATGTCGGCTTTGTCGAACTTGCGCAGTTTCAGGCCAAATGCCATGTTGTCATAGACTGACATGTGCGGATAAAGGGCATAGCTCTGGAAAACCATAGCGATGTCGCGATCTTTGGGGGCGATGTCATTGACGACCTGATCACCAATCATGACCTTGCCGTCAGAGATTTCTTCCAGACCAGCAAGACAGCGCAAAGCTGTGGTCTTGCCGCAACCGGAAGGGCCAACAAGAACTAAGAATTCTTTGTCTTCGATTGCAAGATTTAGATCTTGCACGGCGACTACGTCACCATAACGTTTCCAAACATGATCGTATGTAACACTTGCCATAAGAATTTCCTCCAATCTTGAACGAGTATAGTGGTTTTATTATACGCCAATAAATGCGAAAAGAGTAGGTTTTATGAAATGAATTTCTTTCAAAAGTCAATATTCACAAATTTAACCAACAAAGCACCTGCCAATCAGCAGGTGCTTTGTTGGTGGTTGAATTGATCAACAATCCAGATAGCGCTCAATCTCGATCGGGATCGGGCGGGTGAGAATATCGATAGCTTCTTTACGCAACGCTTTAACCCAGAAACTAATAAAGTCTTTTGAGAAAACCCCTGAGTCTGTAAGGAAGTCGTTATCCCTTTCGAGCGCATCCAAGGCTTCACTAAGCGAGAAGGGAACTTTCTTGATACGTTTCTGTTTTGATTCCGGCCAAGCCAGCACATCATCATCGAAGGGACCGTAACCGGACGTGCGTGGGTCCACTTTGCGGGCGATACCATCCAAACCGGCCAACAGCATGGCAGGTATCGCAAGGTATGGGTTGCAGGTGCCGTCAGGGGTGCGATATTCCACGCGAACTTCGCTTGGGTCGGTGGCATACTTGGGGGCACGGACGGCGGCATTACGATCGCCTTTGCCAAAGAAGCAGCTGGTTGGCGCTTCAAACCCCGGAGCCAAACGCTTGAACGAGTTGGTAGAGGGATTAGTGAGGGCGCATAGCGCAGCGGCGTGGTCGAGAATGCCACCGACGTAATACAGGGCTGTCTCGCTGAGGTTGGCATAGCCATTGGGATCGTAGAATACATTCAGGTCATTTTTGACCAGGAATTGGTGGAAGTGCATCCCGCTGCCAGCCGCGCCAAAATAGGGTTTGGGCATGAAAGTGATGGTTTTGCCTTCACCAAACGCGAGGTTCTTTGCCAAATACTTGACCATCATGGATCCATCTGTGGATTTGAAAATGTCCTGCAGAGGCGGTTCGATCTCGCCGTGCCCCGGACCACCCGCTTCGTGGTGGTGGTATTTGACTTTGTAGCCAAAGTCTTCCATCATCAGGCATATTTCGTTTCGCAAATCCTGGTTCTGGTCAGCTGGCGCAATCTGATGGTAACCTCTGTGGTTGGAGACCAGGTAGCCATTGGTTGTGGGATTCTCCATCCAATCGGATTCATAAGAGACGAGTGCATAGGAACTGGCATTCAAACGGTTATCGTAAGTGACTTCGTCGATGATGTAGAATTCATACTCCGGACCCCAGATTGAACGGTCGGCAACGCCGGATTTTTTGAGATAAGCCTCAGCCTTTGCCACGATCTGACGAGGGTCAAAATCGAAGCGGGACTTTGTGTCGGCTTCAAAAATATCTGACAGAAACGAGAGCGTTGGACGTTTAAAAAACGGATCGATGAACCCGGTGGAAAGATCGGGGATGAGGATCATATCCCCGGAGGTAACGGGTTTGAATCCTACCGCTGAGCCGTCAAACCCGATCCCGTCACGCATCATCTGTGGGGTAAAAGACTCTGCGGATACCGAAACATGATGCCAGCGACCAAACAAATCAGACCATTTCAGATCAATCATACGGATTTCGTTATCCTGTATGTACTTCAATGCCTCGTCGAAATTTTGGAACATCAGCAAGCTCCTTTTTTAGTTTTATACTCAAATAACCATGGGTCACTCGAGCCTTGGTGAGGTCAAAACTATGTATGAATTTTACCAGTTTCCAACCTGCATACTAAATACTCATCCCCAATTTTGTGGAGGAAAAAGTTGGGAGGCAACAAAAACGACCTGAATGCTCAGGTCGTTTTATTGAATGAATGATTGAATTAACCGATTTTTTCGAATTGGTCCTTGCCAACGCCACAATCGGGGCAAACCCAATCTTCGGGCAAGTCTTCAAATGAGGTTCCAGGTTCGATTCCGGCGGTGGGGTCACCGATGGCTGGATCGTAGATATAACCACAGGCGATGCATTCGTATTTATCCATTTTTCTCCTTGAAAGCTTATACTAAATTTACAAGAGTATGAACTCCTGCTTTGACACATAGTATTATACAACAGCTTGAATGCACGTGGTTTGGAAAAAGGAATAACTTTATAAATTTCTAATACTTCAAGGAGCAGTAATGACTGATTTTAATGCGTTGATCAATTCTCTGCCAGCGATGGTTGAACCTGAGAAAATTGCCGGTGTGAAGGCAAGAATACTATTCAGCCTGAGTGGTGAGGGCGGCGGCGATTGGGGTGTGGTTTTGGATGACGGTAAGGTGAGCGTAAGTCAGGGCAATATGGCACAACCGCAGTTAACTGTGAAAGCAAGCACAGAAAATGCCGATAAGATGTTGAATGGCAAGCTCGACCCGATGATGGCGTTCATGACAGGAAAAGTGAAAATCTCCGGTGATATGGCTTTGGGGATGAAACTAATCGGTTTGCTAAAGCGCTAAGCTACGGCATCAATCCCCAATCCGGGTCAAACAGGTCATCCTCCATCATTTCGGGTGTCCAGGGTTCTGTGCCAAATTCCATACTTGTCGGAACGCCGAGGATCTTTTCGACCTTCATGCGGGTTTCTTCCAACATTGCGGGACCGTAAGGGCAAAAAGGCGTGGTTAGTACCATGCGAACATAAGCTCCCTCCCCGGTTAACTTGATCTCTCTGACCAAGCCGAGCTCAACAACGGAATAACCTAATTCAGGATCGGTGATGCCTGATAGTCCCTCAATCAGGTCATTGTATTTTTCTGGATCGGTCTGCTCGATTTCCCAGTTAAACTTTGCCTTATTTTCCATCTTCCACCTCAAAAATGTATGTGCAGGCAGCATCACCACGCAATATGCAGGTGTGGCGGCTGATTTTCTTTTCGAAGAGAGATTCTATCAGTGCCTGGTTGATTGTACAAACTTCGGGATGTTTTTGTCCAAGGTGACGGAAAGGACAGTGATGCAAAGTGAGGATGTAGCTTTCATCCGATCTCGTCCGGGAGAGAATGAAACCGTCCTGGGTTAGGCTGCGGGAGAGGTGAGTTAGGATCTGGTCGTGATCCCCGGAGCTCAACAAACTCTTGTAACCTTCGGCAAGGTCTCTGCCAATCTGTTTGAGCAGCTCCAAAAAAGTGTCGGGACTTAGAAAATTTTTCATGGTGGAGAGTGTCTGATCAGACAGCCTGAAGTGATCAGCCGGAATATCTTGAAAACCTTTTTCCGTAAGACGGTAGACAAACCGGGGTCTGCCGACCCCATGGCGTTCTTCAGTAGAGGTAATGATGCCATCCGCTTCAAGGCTCATGAGATGATGGCGAATAGAAATTTCACTGATTGCGAGAATTTCAGATAGCTGACTGATGGTCGCATTCTGGAGCAGGAGGACTTGTTCGAAAATTAGGTTTCTTGTGTTTTTCATCTTGCCTGTAATTATATGGCAAGTAGCAAACACGTTCGGAATAGTTTACTTAAACAGGTCAAACGAAAAAACTGTCAAGGCTAAATAGAAATGTCCTAATGCTGGCTAAATAGAAATGTCCTAA
>CAYSVX010000013.1:0-36434 GCA_964434665.1 uncultured Anaerolineaceae bacterium | reverse complement strand
AACAAGGCTTATAGCCTCAGTGCAAACCACCCGCTATGCGGGTGGTTGTGATTTTTGGCAGACGTGTGCTTATGGGGATATTTAAATAAGCCTATGAAAATATGATCTCGCAGGGGGCTAAATCCCATACCATGGAAAGAAACGCGATGCTCCAGGAAAAAGACCTCATCTAACCTGTCGCCCTTTGTCTGTCAAACGGCAGCCGGAAGATTATCACGCCCGTTGGTAAGAGGTACAAAAAAACCGCCAATTGGCGGTTTTTTTATCAGGCGGGGAGGCAGGGATTCGAACCCTGGGTCGGATTTTACTCCGACAACCACTTAGCAGGCGGCCCCGATCGTCCACTCTGGCACCTCCCCAATGTTTAGGTTGTTAAGCCTGGCGGAGGAAGTGGGATTCGAACCCACGATAGGTTTCCCTATACCTGTTTTCAAGACAGGCGCCTTGAGCCGCTCGGCCATCCCTCCATAGACAGAGCATTCTAACACGAAAAAGACCTGAATTCAAGCTGGATTTGGAGACTCTTGGATCAGATTTTTGGACTGGTCACACGGCTTGGGCTGTTGAAGCGATAGGATAGCCGCCCAAAGTGCAGGATGTCACCATGGTGAATTTCGACCCCCTTGGTATCAACAGCCACAAAATTGACGTAGGTGCCAGCGGTGGTGTGAAAGTCCGTTAGACGCGTGCGACCATCCGAAAAGGCGTGAATTTCGGCGTGCAGCGGTTCCAGCGCGTCGTCGTTGAGGACCAGGTTGGCTAACTGAGGGTCTGTGCCAATCAGAGTAATTTCCTTGAGAAGCAATAGCGGCTTCTCCGCGCAGGGGGTATTGTCGCGGTCTAGTTTGATCAGGCTGCCGTATGTCCTCACTGGCACATGGCTTTCCGGTTCTGGGCGGGTTGTGGGGGCAGAGGGGGCTGATGATTCAAGGGAAGCGGGTTTGACTTTTTTTCTTTTCAACCGGGTTGGCAGAAAAATGACAGCCAGCAGACCGATGGCTGCCAGACCAAGACCCAGCCAGAGCCATACATTGCTTGTCAACGATTTTGGCTGGTTGGCTGTTGGGTCGGACCAGGTCAAATCGATGTATTTCATTTCACTGCGCGTGTTAAAACCAAGAGCATCTTCAAGGCTTAATTGCAGACTGAGTTTTGCCTGATCCCGATATGAGCTGAGGTCGAGCAGAAAATCTCCGAAAGGTGCTTCATTGTGCTGTTGGACTAGTTTGCCATTCGCGTACAAGCTGGTGCTGAGGATCTCGCGCGGAAAACCATCCGGGAATTCGATGGCTGCCTGGATTGCCAGCTGGGCAGGCTCGATCAGCTCATCATCTCGCATGGTTACGGTCAACTGTTCCGGCAAATTGCTTAAACTCAAGCTGCTGGGCAGCACTTCCAAAGCGACGTTGCCAACGGCAGAGGTCAACACATCTTCCCCTGGTGGTGTGAGTCGCAGGCTTATCTGTTGTGTGCTGCCAGATCGTATTTGGGACTCCCATGAGATGGTATATCGATACCCTTTGCCCTTTAGATAATCGCGTGGGTTGGGGGGGATTTGGCTGCCGCTCAAAATGGTGAGGCTGCCTTCCCAGGTCTCGCAGACTGCCTGCAGGTCCGTTTGGTAAGCTGACCCGATCAACACCGGCGCGGCAGTCATCCAGATATGCATTGGAATGCCGGCTTCACCCGCTTGTTGGATCAGGGCGGTCAGCACAGGGATACCAGCCGTCTCGATGTAGGGGGTCATGAAAACCAGCACCGTCTCTTTCGTTTGAGGGCTGCTGGTGAGCTGCTGGATCGCGCTTTCGAGGCTTTGCAGGGAACTGGTCATCTGCCTTTGGTTTTCTTTGTAGCCTTCCAAGGCGTTTTTCCACTCGGTGTAGTTTTCGAGTTGATCGTAGTGGATTCCCGGGTTTATGAACAAGCTGTAGACATCGCCTGTGACAGGAGTGAGATCCGAGCCAAGCTCCCGCATGGCTGTCAGCATGCGGTCGTAGTTGCTGTAACCGCTGGCGTAGGTGAGCACCAGGGTGCGTTCAGGGTTGATCACCAGGCCAAAATGAACGCCAACATACTCGCTTTCGAGCGAATCAACAGGGACTTGGTTTTCGTTCTCGATCACAACCACCTGGCTGGCTGAAAGGGAGGTGTTTTGTTGCAGTCCTCCAGGAATCTTGAAACTCAATGTTAGTTTTGGAAACTCGCGTGTGTCAAGGTCCTCGGTTACCACCCTGGGGGTGGACTCTTGACCTCCGGCAGGCAGAATTGGCTGCACCAGCAAAGCGCTGATCAGGCACAAGATTAAACAGGTTGTCCCCAGAGGTTTTCGATTCATTCTTTTCGCAGTACTACTAATTTGCTAAGTTGATATCACAGTCAATGAAAAAGCGCTAAAGGCTTTAGTTGCTGCATGAATTTTACCTGAGTATAACAAACAAGTTGTGAAGTTCTGGTTTAGATCAAGCCAAAATGCTTAAACGCGTTGAAAATGCCGTCGTCTGTCACAGCGGTTGTTACGTAATCAGCAACAGCTTTGAGCTCATCCACTGCGTTGCCCATGGCGATGCCGGTCTGGCAGTACTGCAGGATTTCGATATCGTTAAAGGAATCCCCAAACGCGAAAGTATCTTCCAGGTTGAGACCGAGCGCGTCGAGCAGGACGGCAACTGCCGAGGCTTTGCTAAGGTTTTTTTGGGTAAAGTCACCAAAATCCCGACCTTTGCCAAAGATATTCCAGATTCCAATCCGAAAGTACTCGCCGAACTCCTTTTCCAATTCGGACTTGCTAATCCTTGGCGACATGACAAAACTGACTTTGTTAACATCCAGGTGGTAGTCCTGGTGGTCAAAGGTCAGACCAGGGAATGCCGTCTGTAAATTTTCAGCAGCAACTTCCTCAGAAACACCAAAGGCACGCGCGGTTTCACTCAGAAAAAAACGATTTCCATGAAGTCCACTGTTGCTTTCCTCGTAAAAGCCAATCTTTCGGTCTTCGAGGTAAGTGTAGACCCGGCTGATATAGGCTTCGGGGATCGCGCTTTCAAAAATGACCTTCCCGCCAAATTCAGCATAGGCTCCTTCGCCTGCAATCATGCCGTCAAATCCAAGATCGAGCAACCATGGATAAATGGAGGGCTTGCTGCGTCCTGAAGAGATCAGGAGTTTGTGCCCGTTTGCCTGCGCGAGGCTAAGCGCTTCCCTGGCAGATTGGGGAAGTTGCTGCGTATAGTCGATAAGCGTGCCGTCAATATCGAGGAAGATAATTTTTTCTGAACTCATTTTTACCTTTCAGCGGTCGATGATAACACAAACAAATCAAAAACGGCATTTAAATGGGCAAACAGGGAGGAAAATTTTCTCAGAGGAGAGTCATTGCAGTCTTTAGGGGAAAAAGGAACCTGCCAGCATCGAGGCGGGCAGGTTGTCAATTTTGAAATACCTGGAAATCCATCCTGGGGCGTACGCAAGCTGCAGTAACTTAGTCTAGTCTCAGGGGTGTACAGGAACAAAATGAGGTAACGTCAGGGCGTGTCCTGTTTGAAAAGCACGTCCGAAAATGAGGCGTCCTTTTCCATGACATGCTTCGCATAAGAGCAGGTGGGGCGGATCTTGATCCCTTCAACACGTGCTGTATCTGCCAGCGTGTCTACCAGTTTGCGGGCGATGCTATAGCCGCGATAGTCGGGGTTTACCCAGGTATGATTGGCAATCCAGTATTTCTCATCCACCTCATACTCAATTTTGCCAACTTCTTCGCCATCTTCCTTGGTGGCAACGATGCGCTTGGCATCGGGTTCATACTTGTATTGGATCTCAGTCATTTTTCCTCCATATTTTTCTTAAGTTTAACCTCACCCAGGAACGAAACAAAATGCCAGCTTGTGCAAAAGTGAAGCGGATTATACAAAAATTTGTGCCCTTATGTTTACAGTTGTAAACTAAAAAGTGAAAGTGTGAGAGGAACGTGCCATGTACGAGAACCTGAACATCAGTGAAGCGGAATGGGAAGTGATGCGGGTGGTGTGGGCGAGCGGTGAGTCCACCAGCCAGGAAGTCGCCTTGATCCTGAAAGGCAAACGCGGCTGGAGCCAGTCGACAGTCAAAACCCTGATTGGCAGACTGACGAGCAAGGGCTACCTGCAAGCACGAAAGGACGCACGCCGTTTCGTCTATACGACCCATTTGGAAGAACCAGATAGTCTGAAGTCCGAAGTTGACAACCTTTTAGGGCGGATTTGCAGCCGCAAGATTCCCAACCTTCTGGCTTACCTGGTTAATAAAACCCCGCTGATCGCTGAAGACCGCGAGATGCTGCAAGACGTCCTGCAAAACAAGGAGGTGGTCGCGGAAGTGCCTTGTGATTGTTACCCAGGTCAATGCACCTGCCACCTGCACGCAAGCGGCACAATCCTTTCGAATCTTTCCCACGAGGAGATTGAATATGAAAACTAAGACCTTACCAATTGAGGGCATGACTTGCGCGGCTTGTTCAGCCGCTGTGGAACGCGCTGTGCGTAAACTGCCGGGTGTAACTGAGGCAAATGTCAACTTAAGCGCGGAAAACCTGCATTTAAGTTTTGACGAGTCGCAGGTTTCCTTGGACAACATCATCCAGGCTGTGGATGACGCCGGCTACAAGGCTCTAATTCCGTCTCAACACGCGCAGCTCGAAGTGCATGGGATGACCTGCGCTTCCTGTTCAGCGACGGTGGAAAGAGTGGTGGGCAAGCTGCCCGGCGTACAGAACGCCAGCGTCAACCTGGCTGCTGAAACGCTCACGCTTGATTACGACCCGGCAGAAATCAGCCTGCAGCAGGTGGTTGCGGCAGTGGATGAAGCTGGCTACCAGGCTGTGTTGCCTGTCGAAAGGTCCATAGAGGACGAACTAGAAAAGAAAAAGGCATATAGGGCTAAACGCCTGCAGAACCTGAAGCTGCGCTTCATCATCAGCGCGATCCTGACCGTCCCGCTGCTTCTTATTTCAATGGGACCGATGCTTGGGCTCAAGCTGCCAGATTTTTTGAACCCAGACAGCAATCCGCTGAATAACGCGCTCGCGCAGCTGCTGCTGACCACTCCCGTGGTGATCATGGGTTGGTCCTATTACGTCAACGGATTCCGCAACCTGGTAAAACTGCACCCTAACATGGACTCCCTGATTGCCATAGGCACCGGCTCAGCTTACCTTTACAGTTTGTACGCTCTGTGGAACATAACCAGCGGTCACAGCCATTTTACCCACTCGCTGTATTTCGAGTCGGCTGCAGTTGTCCTCACCCTCATCACGCTGGGTAAGTTCATGGAGGCGCGAGCTACCGGTAAAACCTCCGAGGCAATCCAAAAGTTGATGGCGCTTTCTCCCAAACAAGCGCGCGTCATCCGCAACGGACGGGAAGTCGAGATCGACGCCAGCCAGGTTTTGGTGGGGGATGAGGTGGTGGTGCGCCCGGGCGAAAGCTTTCCGGTTGACGGCGTGCTCCTGAAAGGAGCCACCAGCGTGGATGAATCCATGCTGACCGGTGAAAGTCTGCCGGTTGAGAAGACAACTGGGGATAACGTCACGGGTGCCTCGATGAACATCAACGGGGCAGTGCATTTCCGAGCGACAAGAGTCGGCAAAGATACCGCCCTGGCGCAGATCATTCGCCTGGTTGAGGATGCCCAGGGTTCCAAAGCGCCGATCGCAAAGTTGGCAGACAAGATTTCCGGGATCTTTGTTCCAATAGTGATGGTTTTAGGGGCTCTGGCTGCCCTGGGATGGATATTTATTGGCAAAGAAAGCGTGGAATTCGGGCTGACGATCTTCGTGGCGGTGATGGTGATTGCCTGTCCTTGTGCGCTCGGGCTCGCCACGCCAACGGCTCTGACCGTTGGGATGGGCAAGGGGGCAGAGCATGGCGTCCTCATAAAAAACGGCGACGCGCTTGAAAATGCCCAGCAAGTGAGTACGGTCCTGCTGGATAAAACCGGAACCATCACCGAAGGCAAACCAGCAGTGACAGACATACTTCCGTTGCAAGGTCAGAGCGCTCTGAATTTGCTTGGGCTGGCAGGCGCTGCTGAAAAGGGCTCGGAACACCCATTGGGTAAGGCAATTCTGCGGGCTGCAGAAGAACAGGACTTAAGGCTGCCCGAAGTCAGCGGTTTCAAGGCGCAGCCCGGTTTGGGCGTGGTCGTCGAATTTGATGGCAAGCCGCTGCAGATAGGCAACCAGAGAATGATGGACGAGCTCTTCTCATTCGATGATGAGGCTTTGAAACTTGGGCAGGGTTTGGCGAATGACGGTAAAACACCGATGTTCGTGGCACTGGATAACAAATTGATTGGGATCATCGCCGTAGCGGATACGGTAAAGCCCGACAGCCTGGATGCCATCCGGCAGCTGCACAAAATGGGTGTTAATGTCGCGATGGTCACAGGAGATAACCGTCGTACCGCGGAAGCGATCGGACGCAAGATGGGCATTGACCAGGTGTTCTCAGAGGTGCTCCCAGATCAAAAGGCTGGGATTGTCAATCAGCTGAAGTCCCAAGGTCAGTTTGTCGCGATGGTCGGCGACGGCATCAACGACGCGCCCGCCCTGGCAACAGCGGATGTGGGGATCGCGATTGGCGCAGGTACGGATGTGGCGATATCTTCGGCGGATATTGTGCTGATGCGTTCGACACTGATGGATGTGCCGGTGGCTATTGACCTCAGCAAGAAGACATTGCGCAACATCAAACAAAACTTGTTCTGGGCTTTCGCCTACAACGTGATCGGCATCCCTATCGCGATGGGAGTGCTGCATCTCTTTGGCGGTCCGCTGCTGAACCCGATGATTGCCGGGGCTGCGATGAGTTTGAGCTCGGTTTCAGTGGTGACGAATGCCTTGAGGTTACGGGGTTATCGCTTTAAGAACGGATAAATTACCTTTCAGGGAGATTTTCCTTATCGGACGTGGCGGGATTGTCCCGCAGGTCTTTTGACATAACGATAACATCTCCCTGCCGTGCCGTTTCCACAAATCCGGCTTTCTCAAACAATCGCAAAGGACCGTTGAAGTCGTAAGTCTCACGGTCCTTTTGCATCCTGGGATAGCCTTCAACGGCTGCGTAACCCTTAGCTCTTGCGTCTTCGACAATGCGTTCCAAAAGGGCGAGGGAAAGACCCTGTCCGCGGTGGTCCGGCGCGATCGCAAAACAAAGAACAGAGAAGGTCTTCCCCAACGACACTTGGCGGGCTATCTCAGGGATCCAATTTGGATAGCCATCTCTGTCACCGGCATTACACCAACCGACCGGGATATCGTTTTCAAATGCCAGATAGCCGTGGATCCTCCCTTCGGACAGGAGGTTTATCGCGTATCTGCGCAAAGTGCCTTTGACGTCGTCATCAAATTCGCTGATCATCCGAGCTTCACTGGCTGCGTCCATGCTGGGTGAAGTGCAATAGCACGGTCCGCAGGGACTATCGTCCGAAAATGCCCGATGATCAAAGAAATCGATGTAATTTGGTATCAGATCAGGGGACAGAGCTTTGATTTCAATGGACATGTGATGTACTCCCTTCCATGCACGTTCCTCTTAACTTCTAACTTGAAAGACCAATAAATGCAACTTCAGACCCGTTTCATTGCCTCGCGCTTCTTTTCTTCAGGCATCTTTTCAATGGCATATCTCAGCGCTGTTCTCGGCATGTTTGCCCTGTGATCAAGCACATACTGAAAAACCTCATCCTCATAGGCGTCCGCGAGCGATTTCAGAAGCCAGCCGTAGCCCTTTTTAACCATGTCGTCAGAGTCCAGCAAGAGACTATCGGCAATTTCGAAAATAACTCTTTTAAACTGACCTTTTCTAGCGGGAATAATGAAAGATACAGCAGAAGCACGCTTCACCCACCGGTTTGGCGACCGGCTCCACTCTTTCATTTTTTCTGCATATTCCGGATATTGGATGAGGAAGGCACCAATCGAGTGGTTACACAAGGAATCGCAGGCAGCCCAATTGCTGACATAGTTGTTAACCCACCTTTCAAATACTTCGAAATCCTCTGGCGTGTATTGTTTACGGAGTGCATAAGCCCAGTTGCAGGCAATGAACGACTCCTCCATCAATCCCGATTTCCAAAGTTCCTCGCATAATTCAAAGACCTCTTGCTTTGATAATTCCTTGATCTGCTTGAAAGCTTGATTTCCGATCCGTGTGACCATTGCGGTTTTGACGCCGTAAAGCTGAATTTCTTCCCTGAAGAATCGCTCACCGGACGCTTTTGTGTTTTCGTCCGCATTTTCTGTGAGTTGTTTTCTTACCGATTCAATAATTTCTGGCATTGTTGCTCCTCCAGATGTTAGTTAAGGAATGCTTGCTTTGAAATTTCAGCGATCTCAGTATAAGCTTATTTGGGGACTAAGTATTCTTTATGAGCCTTTTGTTCTTTACGGAAATCAATGCAAAACCAACACCTATCAAGGCGATGATGACGTTGACGGAAAGCATCGTGTCCATGCCGCTCAATTCCAGAATCCATCCTCCACTCAAGCTGCCTAATACCGTCCCTGCAGCCATCATGCTGGTCATAAAAGCTTGACCGGTGGTTTGATCCTCTTTTGCAATACTCTCCGAGGTATAAAAAACCGATGCAGAAACAAAAAGAGCAAAGCTGATCATTTGCGCGAGTTGAATAAAATACACAATAAGGACGCTGCTTGATAATGCATACAAAAGTGCTTTTAGGGCGAAGCCAATCGCGGCTGTCAGCATCAAACTTCGAGATCCAAAACGTTTTAGGAGTTTTGAAAAACCGAATAACACCGGCACTTCCACGACTGCTTGAATGGCCAAAGCAATTCCAAGTTGGCTGCTGTTTCCTCCGAGAGACTGAATGATCTGTAAAAGATAAGTGTTTAAAATATTGTGTGCTGTAAGCATCAACAAGCATGCCAGCAGCATGAAGGTGAATGCCGGGTAGCGCAGAAGGAATCCTTTTTGCAGTTTCTTTTCTGTAGGTGCCTTCTCGATAAACTCTTTCGTTGGTGGCATACGAAAAACTACAATAATGAAGAGTAACGTTATCAAAATTCCTGAGATCGGCACCATCTCGATGCCAAATTTCTGAGCAAGAAAACCAATTAAAAGCGCCATCAGCGCATAGAGACCGGAGCCTATGCCCCTGGCTACACCAAAATTGATATGCTCTCCCACGTGGCTGTAATAAAAGTGGGCGCTGTTGATGAATGGCATGATGGCATTCCCAAGCAAGATCAAGAGACCCATAAACAGTGCGCCTGCCCATGCTCCGGGTACTAGCGGCATGATGATACAGATCAATAAATAAGGTATGGCCAGAATCAATATCATTTTGCGCCATGTAAGCCAGCTACTTCGATCAGTTATTCCACCCATCACCGGCTGCGATAAGGCAGCCAGAATGCCAAATATGGCTGTAACTGTCCCAATCGCCGCATTGCTTAGTCCGCGCCCCTGGAGATACAGAGAAATAAAACCTGAGCATACACAAAACACCATCCAGTAAAGACCCTGCAATGCCATGTAGCGATTATTAATGGTTATTTTCACGCTGGTATGCCTTGATTATTCCCACTCGATCGTTGCAGGGGGTTTGGAGCTGATGTCGTAGACCACTCGGTTCACGCCAACGACTTCGTTTACGATGCGGTTGGAGACCCTCGCGAGCACTTCGTAAGGCAAACGTGCCCAGTCGGCAGTCATAAAATCGATCGAAGTGACCGCACGCAGGGCAATCGTCTCGGAATAAGTCCGCTGGTCGCCCATGACGCCCACCGATTTGACTGGGAGCAAAACTGCGAATGCCTGCGAACTGCCGCTTGTGCTGCCTTTGTCATCAACATGCATCTGGATCAGGTTAGCATTGCGCAGCTCCTCGTCGAAAATGGCGTTAGCATGACGGATGATCTCGATTCGTTCTGGTGTCACCTCACCAAGAACCCTGACAGCCAGACCAGGTCCCGGGAATGGCTGACGCCAAACAAGATCGTGCGGCAGCCCAAGCGCCTCGCCAACCGCGCGGACTTCATCCTTGAACAGATTGCGCAGCGGCTCAACCAGCTTGAATTTCAGGTCTTCCGGCAAACCGCCGACGTTGTGGTGCGACTTGATGCGGTGGGCTTCAGAAACTCCAATCCCTTTTGATTCGATCACATCGGGGTAGATTGTGCCCTGGGCGAGAAATTCATGTTCCTCCAGCCCCTTCACGGCTGCTTCAAATTCGCGAATGAAGCTTTCGCCGATGATTTTACGCTTTTCTTCAGGGTCTGTGACTCCTGCAAGCTTGGCAAAATAACGCTCTGAAGCATCCGCCATGATCAGGTGATCGCCAAGAATTGGGCGGAAAACCCGCTCAATTTCCTCCGGTTCACCCTGGCGCATCAGACCGGTGTTTATAAATACTGCAGTGACCCGATCGCCAATCGCTTTTTGCACCAGGGAAGTGGTGATGGCAGAATCGACACCTCCGCTGAGTGCTGACAAAACGCGGCCGTTACCCACCTGATCACGGATTGCCTCGACACTCTCTTCGATTATGGAAGAAGAGGTCCAGCTAGGTTGGCAACCGCAAATCCTGAGCACAAAATTGCGCAGAATCTCCTCGCCGTGCTGGGTGTGGTGCACCTCGGGGTGGAATTGCAGCCCGAAACGCTTGTTGTCTTCATCCATCATCGCCGCAAAGGGGCTGTTGGGGGAGGTTGCAAGGCGGGTGAAACCTGCCGGCAGCTCGGTGACGTGATCTCCGTGCGACATCCAGACAGTTTGCTTACCCTCGTGCAGCAGCGGATTCGCCGCAGGGACGTCCAGTTCAGTCAAGCCGTATTCATGTTCAGTGCTCTGAAGCACCTTACCGCCGAGTTTGTGGGTCAGGGCTTGCATACCGTAGCAGATGCCCAAAATGGGCAAGCCGCTTTCAAGCAGGTAACCCTGGATAAAAGGCGCTCCATCCGCGTAAATAGATTGAGGTCCGCCAGAAAGGATGATTCCTCTAGTGTGGCTGTCGAGCGCTTCTTCTTTTTTCGCGTGCCAGGGAAGCAGTTCGCAGTAAACGTGCATATCCCGAATCCTGCGACCGATCAATTGGGTGTATTGCGAGCCAAAGTCGAGGATAACAATTCTGTCGCTCATATCCAACCCTTAAGCGGCAAATTCATCGGTAAAGATAATCTGACCATCATCCATCGAACTGATCGAGACCAGGGAATGCACTGGCACCCCCAGGTAAGCCAGCTTGTTGCGGCCACCTTCAAAAGTTTTTTCGACCAAAGTGCCAATGCCGACTACCTTCGAGCCGGCTGTCTGCGCGAGACGTACCAGACCGATGATGGTCGCCCCAGACGCCAGAAAATCGTCGATGATCAGGATTTCTTCATCGCGCAGAAGATATTCAGGGGAGACAATTAACTCAGTGTTGTGTCCTTTAGTGTGGGATGGGGCGACGGTGATATAGACCTCGCTCGGCATGGTAATGGGTTTTGTCTTGCGGGCATAGACCACCGGCAAACCGAGGTATTTCCCCGCCATGAGAGCGGGAGCAATGCCGGAAATCTCAGCGGTGAGAATCTTGACGGCCTTGGTTCCAGCAAAGAGACGCGCGAATTCCACGCCGCAGGCATCCATCAGGATGGGGTCAACCTGGTGATTAATGAAACGGTCAACTTTGAGGATCCCTTTACCAAGGTTCTTGCCATCGGTTATGATGCGCTGCTTTAGAAGGTCCATAATTCGCTCCTGTCTCACTCGTCGTTTTTAACAGAAATCAAGCACAAGAGAAAAAGAACAGGTCCTTTTGTGCTTGTTCCTGGCAATTATAACAGCCGGCTCACGCTTTGAAGAGCAAAACCGGCTGTCAGGGTCATCTGGTCGGAAACTTATTGGTGCAGAATTTCTCCAGAGAATACGGTGACTGCTTTACCACCCAGGTAAACACGGTCTCTTCCCAACCGGCACCAAACTGTGCCGCCTCGGGCTGACGCCTGGTAAGCAACCATCTGGTCCTTATTAAGTTTTTGTGCCCAATAGGGGGTGAGAACACAATGACCAAGCCCAGTTACCGGGTCTTCCGGAATTCCGGTGTCGGGAGAGAAGAATCGTGAAACGAAATCGAACTTACCGCTGGGTGTCTGGGCTGTGATGATCAGATCGGTTTCACCGAGGCTGGCTATCTTCTTGAAGTCAGGATCAAAGGCATCAACAGCAGCCTGGTCCGCGATCTCAGCCAGCAGGATGGCTTTGTCTGCTGAGCGGGCAACTGCCAGGGGAACCTGCCCAAGGATTTCTTCGAGCAGCGGGAATGACTCAGCGGGAACCGGTTGGATCAGGGGCATGTCAAGCTCGATGGTACCGTGGTCGAAAGTTGAAGAAATCACGCCGCTTTTTGTGTGGAAAAAGATCGTTTCATCAGGATCGTAGAAGCCCAATTCATACAGGATGTGTGCAGAAGCAAGGGTGGCATGACCACAAAGGTCGACCTCCGTGCTGGGTGTGAACCAGCGTAAGTTGTAATCGTTGCCTTTGGGACAAAGAAACGCCGTTTCGGAGAGCCTCATCTCGTGGGCTACAGCTTGCATCCATGCCGCATCGCGCGGTTGTTCAAGCAGGCAAACGCCAGCTGGATTGCCTTTGAAAGGTTTTACAGTGAATGAGTCCACCTGAAAGAGAGGAATTTTCATGCCTACCTCCTGTGCATTTGATTAATTCTACCCGTTTTATTTACACCTGCAAGAATGGATTCTAACCAGTCCCATTGTTTTCATCAATCATTCAATCGGTAATTGAAATCTTGTGCAAGTTTTGGTGATTTTTTGCCCATTATTTAGGTTTTGGTGCAGGTCGTGTTCCGTAACCTGCCCCGTGTCTTTTTGCGGGGTGAACCTGACGGCGCGAATGGGTGCAAAGGAAATCTTCAACGATGTTAGGCTTTTTTTTTGTCAGGTTGACCTGCACAACCTGACCTACGAATCCGACAATAATTATTTGACGGCGGTGGCGTAGGTCAGGTTCTTCTTTTGAACCTGACGGTAAAAATGGTTGCAAAGACGTCTTCAACTTGGTTAGGCCATTTTTGTCAGGTTGAACCCCGCAACAATACACGGGGGCAGGCTGCGCACGCTTGAGACCATGAAAGAACACGGAATTGGAATAAATCTTCGTAAAAGGATTCAGAAAGTTTTGCACAACCTAAGCCACCAGCCAAATTGGCACGACGCCACCTGGAGGGTATAATGCTGGATATGAATACGAAGCAAATCTTGATCCTGATGGTCGGCATCGCAATGGTGATGGCTGCCTCACCAGCAGCCACCCAAGCCGCCATAATTGCAGTTCCCCCTGCGCCCTACTACGACCTGCCTCTCTGCCAGCCCGGGTATTACCCGACTGATCCAGGGGACTGCCTGCCTCTTGGAGCTTCCCAAACGATCACCCAATTACACGATTCAGGATTTCCTTACCCCATTAAAGCGCTGGCAGCAGCCAAGCCGGACCCATCCCTCTCCGAATTGCCTGTGCGCGTAGCCAGAATTAATGGCGCGGAAACACCGGTTTA
The DNA here is from genome assembly GCA_964434665.1 of uncultured Anaerolineaceae bacterium. GTDB lineage: Bacteria > Chloroflexota > Anaerolineae > Anaerolineales > Anaerolineaceae > Mesolinea. The sequence continues at coordinate 22,880 of CAYSVX010000013.1, read as the reverse complement.
TGCAAGTTTGGACGATGCCATTAGCGGGGGTACGGTCCTGAGAACCATCCCGGATGGTGGAAGCCGCTATGTGACGATGATCGATTCCGCGGTTTCGGGTGGACGAACTTTTGTGCGCACGATGGCTGGCGGTTGGGTGGAAGCGACCCCCTTCTATTCCTGGCCAAAGTGGCAGGGGCTGGAGTTTTATGCCACCCCACAAAACGACTTTGGCTGGACGATAAATCCAACGCCAAGCTATACCCAACCGAGCTTTGCCGCCCCTCAAACCGGCAAGCAGTACGAAAAGTATGTCGAGTTCCAGATCTACCAGGTGGTTGAAGCGGAAGGTTATGAATGGTACGAGGCAGGACCGGGGGAGTGGATCCCATCGCTGAAGTCGCGCAAGCTGGTGGTGGACACCACCGTGCCGGTGGGGGTTGACAACAACCGTTGGATCAGCATCGACCTTTATAACCAGACACTGGCAGCGTATGAGGATGGACGGCTCGTGTTCGCGGCTTTGGTGGCAACCGGTTCAGGCGAGCTCTATTCTGACCCTGGGCTCTATTACATCTATGAAAAGCGCGAACTGGAACAGATGCAGGGTTCCTACACAAGCGACCGTTCCGACTTCTATTCACTGGAAGGTGTTCCCTGGACGATGTATTACAACCATGCCCAGGCAATTCACGGCATATACTGGCCGGCATCCTTGGGGTTCACCCAGTCGCACGGCTGCGTAAACATGTTCCCTGGGGACGCACATTGGCTCTTTAATTGGGCTAAATTGGGCGATTGGGTGTACGTGCACGACCCCTCCGGGCAGACACCCATCCCCACACCCACGCCGATGGGCACTCCCGCGCAAGAGATCATCAATCCAACCCCGACAACTCAAAATTAATTCGAAACAGGTCCCGTTCGGGACCTGTTTCTGTGATAGTTTTTTTTGGTACTCTATTCCATGATATCCACCCATTGCCACCCAGAGCCAGGATCCATCCAAAAATTGGTCATGATTACATGAGCATTTTTTGGACTCTGCAATTCTGAGAGGGGGATGCTGCATTCAAGAACATTACCCCAAACGCATAACTCTCCTTCTATCGGGTAATTCTCCAATTCACCATCATGGTCCAGATCAGTCCACGACCACAACACACCATCATTAATATTGGTATGAAGCCACCAAGTAGAATTATCTTGAGCTACCACATCAAGATTTAACTCTACGGTGCCTGGGGAATATAGGGGTGGATCATATAATTTGACCATGAAAAATAAGGTGTCACTGCTTTTAAAATCATAAGCAGCATTCAGGTCAGTATGAAGCGGTCCCGTGGTATCTCCCTGTGGATCTGTAAGCACAGGGCTTACGTCCGCCCAATCACCTCCATTTCCATCCACAATGATAGTTGGCTGGACTCCGGAGCGCATTGTCAGAGGCAAAAACACTTGATTTACAATTGGGTCGATAAGAGGAGCTACCACATTTTGATTCAGTGGATCGTGAACTCTTGGGGGACTTGCCTCATCAAGTTTGATCGTCACTGATTCACTAATTATTTCCTGAAGCTGCCCACTCGCGGACACTGTGATGATATACCAGCCGAACAACGAATCTGGATCCATTGTCAGGGATAACTCAAATTCACCTTCACTGTCGGTCATCACAGAACCGACAACAGTACCGTTGATGCTGACCGTTGCCTCAACATTTGGCGGAAAATACTGCCCGATGATGATAAAAGTGCTTCCAGGAGCGCCATAAGGGTAGTCAATAGACAGAGCGTGGACCGAGCCTTCCTGGAACCTCGCCCACTTGTCGGATGGGTCGGGAAAAGCATCAAAACGAGTCAGGGTGAGAGTCTTTGCATCCCAATCATAAGTGTCTACAAAGAGCGGACCACTGCCAACCCAGAAATGTCCTTGAGTTGTGTACCAAGCGGTAAGGTTTGACCAGCGCAAATCAATTTCGGTTTGATCGACGTAATTGATCATAGTGGGTATATAAGGAATGTAAGAGTTGGGAATCAGTGCGCTGAGCTGGTCAGCAAGGATACCAAGACTATCACCATAAAGATAGTTGGTCCAGGGAACACCCAGTGTATCAGATTTGGAAGCAGAGAAAGCAAGCGTGCCTTCCGCTTCCGCAAAAGCTGCCAGAGCAGTACTATGCCAGGGTGATGGACCATAACTCTGTTCTGGCCACCAGGTCTGAACCAAGTATTCAGCATCCATGTACCGATTATTATGATATGTCTCTATGATGAGGGGATTCAGGCTGGTAATCCTGATCCCAACTATACCAAAATTTTCAAAATAGGAGACGGCTGAATAATCCGGGTCAAAAATTAAACTTGCGGGGTCAGAGCGATCTTCTGGAAGGATCATGTTGTAGACGAAATCCCCGATGCTAAGCGGGCTGCCGTCATGCCAGGTGACAGTGCCGAACATGTCCACCGGGTAAGTGACCACGCTTTTGACCTGGGCAGTGGTTCCTCCAGGGTAATGAACACTTGCTGGGATGAATTGCTTTGTGGTCGCGTTCCATTCTGCCCAGGCATCACCAGGAACGTTGATCACATCTTCGAAACTAAGCGTCACCCATGGCTCTGTGCTGGTAACTGGTGTGCCCGTGATCACAGTGACTGCCGCGCTCTCCAGCCGCTGAGCCATTGGCAAGCCTGTATGCGGATCTTGTATCAGTGCATAATCTGCTGTGCCATAAATGGCTGATTGATCATATAACCAACTACTGCCTGCCACCGGGTTCCAGGGATCCACAAACAAATCCGAAGTGCCCAGTTTCAAATTTCCGCCTTCCATTTCCTGGAAGCGGGCGGTAAAAGGCCATATTTGGGTACCGACTCCTGCGCCAAAATTATTGGCAATCGTTGTGGTGGCACGCCGGGGTGTAAAGTTTTTGCCATCGATCATCCAAATGCGTACCGCTAAGCGCATCGATTCTTCCAGGCAGAATTCAAACAAAGAGTCCCTTTCTGCCAATGAGTCATAGGACAGATTGGCAAGCTCATTCATCGCGTCTCTAAAGGCTGGGGATGGGTTATAGGCTTGCCATAGTGGAGAAAAGCCATAGACAGAATCAGGGCTCAGGAAGAATTGAAAGCTGTCTCCCTCGTCTCGATCGATTGCTCCTGAACTCCAGGCGCTTGTGTAGACATGCCATAATCCATCCGCCGGGTCACTAGACAACCACAAAGGGCTAAATTCGCTGGATCTTCCGTACCAACGATACGTATCAAATCCGATCATTTCGAGTTGATCTGCCAGGTAATCGCCCTGAGGGATGCGGGTTCCATCCGAGTCATTCCGTATTAACAGGGTGATCGTCACCGGGTTGCCAAGGTAATGCCAGATACCACCTGACTTGTACGCGCCTAATCCCAACATTTCTGTCGTAATAATGGATTCCGCGAGAGTAGGGTTGTAGGCGTAGGTTGCTTCGAGTTCTGCCACTTTGGTGGCGTAATGCTGGTAATCTGGTCCGTCTGTAACAACCGGGAAGAACTTTGAGAGAGCAATCCCATTGTAAACCGATTGGTTCACATGGTCCCGGTCAATTAACCAATTCAGGGCTTCTCTGATCTCGGGTACCGCAAATGGATTGACACGATTGGTATCATAAAAGACTGCGGGGTTGATAGTGAAATCGTAGTAAAGGCCGTAGTTGGTGCTGATGTCAAGTGAAGGATCATTTGGAATATCTTCGGTGTATTCAGTCGATGAGAGTCCTGAAAGGTACATATCAATATCGCCTTCACGAATGCTACTGATAGCTTCATTCGAATTCACTGCACTGAACTCAACTGAATCCACCCAGGCACCAGTGCGCGTGGTCTGGCCGCTAGCTGGGTCAGTGTTGGACAAATGGGGTGAGAGGAGAAGGGTCAAAACTAGAAAAAAGGAGATGAGGTTGATCGTTACAGGCTTGAGGTTCATAGATTACCTCCAAAATGAATTATTTCTGACGAATTCAATTGGCCCCGATGAGGCATTCTGAAAACAGCTATATGCGGTAGAGGCTTGGTCTGGTGGATTTTGTCTTTACCCCACCATTTTTCCAAAATATTCCAATAAACTTTTACAAAACAGGATAACTAATATCCAGTATACGGCATTTTTTCGGATTATCAAGATTTATTCAGGAACAAATCAGGCTGGAGAGGCTACTCCAGCCTGATTGTTTTCTTAATTATCGATTGTATCTGAATATGGATTTGATCTAAGTTAACAGATCTTCCAGCGTACTTTGTCACCCTGCAACACGTTCATGACCTCGCTGGCGATATCGCCAGCAACACGTAGTTGCGCTTCTTCGGTTTGACCGCCCACGTGTGGGACAGCAATCACCTTGGGATGTTCTGCAATCGTCCAATCTACAGGGGGTTCCTTTTCGTAGACATCGAGGGCAGCTCCAGCAACCTTGCCGCTTTCCAAGGCGCGCAGAAGAGCAGCTTCTTCAATGATTCCGCCGCGGGCAACGTTCACAAGCAGAACGCCGTCTTTCATCTTGGTGAAGGTTTCGTCGTTGACCATGTGTTTTGTCTCAGGGATCAACGGCACGTGGAAGGTGATAATGTCAGATTTTGCGTAGATGTCTTCCAATTGAACCGGATCAGCACCAGTAGCGCGCATTTCGTCTATGTTGCGGATGGGATCGTAGCAGAGGACCTTCATACCCAAGGCCTGGGCGTATTTGCCAATCGTGCTGCCGATATTGCCGTAACCGACGATTCCGAGGGTTTTGCCATGTAATTCATGTCCCTTGTAATCTTTTTTGGTCCACTTATCGTGCTTCATTTCAGCGTCGGTGTGAGGAATGTCCCGCACGAGCGCCAGCATCATCCCAAACCCAAGTTCTGCGACCGCGATAGTGGTGGCAACAGGAGCATTTACCACAGTCACACCATGATCTTTGGCTGCCTGGAGATCGATATTATCCACACCCACGCCAGCACGACCAACCACTTTTAAATTCTTAGCGGCTTCAAATACTTCCCTGGTAACTTTGGTCCGTCCACGAACGATCAGACCATCATATTCCCCGATGATTTGCAGTAATTCATCAGGTTCGATGCCCTTTTTGTTGACGGCTTCACCAGTAGCATTGATGATATCGATGCCTTCCTTTTCCAAACCGTCTGTAATCAAAACTTTGAAACCCATATTCTCTCCTTTTTATGTGTTTGTTGTTCTTAGGACGCGGACGTCCCCTTTCCTTTGAGTATAACCAATTGAATCAAGATATTCCAGAATTGCCGCGGCATATTTTCGACTCGTCTGAAAATGGTCCCTGAATTGTGCTAATGAGACGCTTCCATTAGCTTTGATTGCACTTTGGGTCCAGGATTTCATCGCTTCTATTGCTTCTGGCGAAAATAGAACCGAGTCTGAGACGCGCACGAGCCTGTTTGTTCCGATCAATCCTTCAAGCAAGTCGGGTCCAAGTTCCGCTTCGGCTTCATCAACATCCGGGGGTGAGTAAGGCGATTGCTTGAATTTTTCCAGGAACGAGGCAGCCTGGGCTTCCTGCCGGGGGGTGAGGAGGATGTTATGGCTGGCTGCCCAAACCAGGGTTCCACGCTCTTTCAGCGCGCCTTGTTGGTTTAATAATCCCAACGCGAGGTCAAATTGTTCCTGGCTCAATTTCAAACCGGACTTCAGCTGCTCCCGGCTGATGCCAGCCTTGAGAGGATTATCGTGGTGGAACTCTGTCAGAGCGTTCAAGAAGTGCTTTGAAAGTGATTGCCAGTTCTCACTCGAGATCAATTGCGTTTTGGCCGGGTTTGAATGCCTGCTAAGGAAAATGACATCGCCAGCATTTTCAAGTTCACTTAATTGGCTCGCGAGCTCCTCCGCAGGCAGGGAGGTGTGGGAAGTAAGCGCGGCGAGATTGGTGACGAGCAATCGACCGAGTGCCTGCATGACCAGGTCGGCGCGTTTACCGACCCGCAGCTGTTCCAGCCTGGTGAGAGTCACTTCATCGAAGCGGCGGTAACGGCGGGTTGGCTGGGTGTCCAGAATGACTCCACCACCGATTGTGGCAGCAGGCGAAGGCAACCGCAGCACATAATGATCTCCGCGGATGGCAACGAGCGGATCATCCAGTTCAAGCTGCACGAAACCGTCCTCGCCTGGTGCCAGAGTTTCCACCCCAAGCAAGCGGACGCGCGCCAATGTTTCGCTTGCTCCTGCAAAAAACTTGAGGTTCATGTTATGTTTTATGTCTGTGATAGCGTCATGTACCAGACGGATCGAGGCATCGACACGCGTTGTAGGAGTGTAGGTGCCAGGAAGGGCAATCACATCCCCGCGATTGATGTCCTCTTTTGAAAGGTTATTGAGGTTGATGGCGGTACGATAGCCGGGTGTAACCTTTTGCAGCTTCCGATTATGGTTCTGCAACCCGCGGATACGGCCAGTTTTTCCCCCTGGCAGGCAGACCACCTCATCTCCAAGAGTGAAACTACCATCCAGCAAAGTGCCGGTTACGATGGTACCAAAACCTGAAAGGGTGAAAACGCGGTCCACAGGCAAGCGCGGGCGATTGAGATCGCGTTTCGGAGGAGTTTCAGCTAAGAGTTCGGCAAGTTTTTCTTTAAGTTGGTCAAGTCCTTCCCCAGTTTGGGCTGAGACGCGCAAAACAGGAGCATTTTGGAGATTGGTGCCCGCAACGAGATCCAAGGCTTCAAGCTCCACCAATTCCAGCCAATCACGATCCTGCACCAGGTCGCATTTTGTCAGGACGATCAAACCGCGGGAGATTTCGAGTAAATCCAGGATTGCAAGATGTTCGCGGGTTTGGGCGCTGACGCCTTCGTTGGCAGCGATTACCAGGAGAACAGCGTCTATCCCACCAATCCCTGAAAGCATGTTTCCTACGAAGTCGCGATGTCCTGGCACGTCGATGATGCCAATGGTTTCTCCCCCAGGGAGCTTCATGGAAGCAAAGCCAAGATCGATCGTCATCTCACGAGCGATTTCTTCCTTGAGGCGGTCTGGATTGGTGCCGGTTAATGCTGAGATCAGGGTGGACTTCCCATGATCAACATGCCCGGCGGTACCAACAATGTGCATAATCAGCCAGTTTTCTTATCGAGAGAGGGTGTAATTTCCTGGATAGAATCCTGATAAGCCAGAAGAATGGACCGCACATGCCGCATGGTGCTTTTGCTAAGGGTCTCTATTTGGTCGCGCAAGGTGGAGGTTAGGTCGTCAAGCTCTTGTAATTGGGTTGACATGTCCTTGAATTGCTGCGAATTTTCACGGCTCTGTTCTTCCTGTGAAAGCATGTAATTTGTCCAGCGTTTGACGTCATCAGACTTGAAACCTGTCCATTCCTGGCGGAAACGCTCATCGTTCAATCTCTGGAACTCGCTGATTTCATTGATACGGCGTTCGAAGCGTTGCGTAACTTCATCTACATTGCTGACAGCCTTGCTGACTGCCTGGCGGGCGGTTTCCAGATCTTCAAATTGTTTATTAAGATTGAGGTTTACTTTATCTATTTCCATGAAGCGTTTTTCCCAGGCAGCGAAGGTTTTATCCTTCTCGACCAGGGAGTTGTTGACTTTTTCGATAAAGACGGATTGGGCTTGCTTGCGGTCTTTTTCGAAGGTCTGCAACTCAGCTATGCGGGTATCCAGAGTGCGGAAACTGTCACTGAAGCTGTCGAAGCGGCTGCGGGTTTCTTCCAGGCGCTTGCGTAAGGAGGCAACTTCTCCTTGCAGGTCAGTCAGGCGTTTGGCCTCCTGGCGGCGGTTATCCTCCAGTAGTTGTAATGACCGGCGGTAGTCTTCATCAAAACGACCTACTTCCTGGATTTTCATTTTTAATTCTTCAATCAGACGCGCAAGACGCGCATCCTCAACTTTGTAGGTGCGCATTTCTGCTCGGATAGGTTCCAGCTCTTCGGTGAACGGGAAAATTTCCGCGACGGATTTTCGGGTAGCCTCCAGATCGAGTTTTGTGCGTTTGATGGATTCATTCAAATTCAGCTCTGCTCGTTCGTTTACGTCCCGAATTTGCTTGGTCAGGTCGATGTTCAGGCGGTCAATACGGTTCTCGTATTTGTCGAAGGTCGCGATCTGGTTCGTGTTTTTTGTGATCAGCAGTTCAAGCTCTTTGATCTGTTTGCGCAAGTTGAGATTGTCCCCCTCCAACTGGCTCAGTCGATTTTGCAGGGATGCCAGGTTGTTTTTGTCGTTGCGGCGTTCGTTGTCGAGCCACTCGACACGCTTTTCAAGTTGTTCATATCCAGAATAGTCGTCCATAGTTCACCTCTTAGCGGATGCTTATGTGATTATACAATGTTTACCCTTGCTGTCACCCTAATTGGGAGGCAGGAGGTTGGTGAAGGGCTCAAGTAATCCCAAAAAGGGATTCAGGAAAATGTGAGGAAATATTCCCATCAGTAACAAAAGTAATGCAAGAACACAAAGGACAATGATTTGCCATGGAGATTCTTCCTGCTGAGCAAAGAGAGAAGGCGATGGGGTGTCCGGGTCGGTAGCGAGCAGTACATGAGCCATGCGCAGGATGAATAGCGCCATGCCAGCCACTGCCAGACCCAGCATAGGAGTGTATTGAAAGGTCAGGCCAGCACCGCTGTTCCAGAGTAGGCGCCTGGAGGGAAAAAGCCCAAACGCAGGCAGCCCAAGCAAAGTCAGCAGACTGAGGATTAATGACATACTGTGGAAGGGCAGTCTGGTGAATAATCCACGAAGAGATGGGAAACTCCCGTCAATTTCCGGCGCGATCTGGTGAAGTGAGCTAAGGGTATAGGACCACTGTAGGTAAGCAACGGCTCGGGGCAGAAAACTGAGCGCCAGCGCCTCAGCGCCTCCCTGTTTGATCAGACCGATTGCCAGCAGAGAGTACCCAGTTTCGATCAGAATCACGTATGCCAATATTCGGTTGACTTTGTTCTGCAGCGATGCCAGCAACCCTCCAGCCAGCAAGGTTAAGGCGCCAGCCCATTGCAACGCTGGAAAAATTCCATTTAAGTTCCTTAACCAGGCGAATTGATCGAGGAATTTGAGTAAGAAAATCCAAAGACTACTTTGCTGCATGAGAAAAACAAAACTAAAAACCCATGGATGCGATCTTTCGGCAAGCATCGGCAGCCAGGTATGCAGAGGAAAGATCGCAAGCCAAAGCGAAAAACCGATAAGTATCAACACAGCGCCGCGCATTATCAACAAGCTGGCACTGGGGGCTGTTTCGATTCCTGTAACCATCCAACCGCTTAAGAGAATAAACGGAAGCGCGACCGTCTGAGAAACCAGGTAGCGCATTACGCCGCTGCCCGCCTGCTCGCCGCGCGGCGTCAGTATGAGAGTGCTGATCAGTACGATCAACTCCACAATCAAGGCCGCGTAAAGAAACGGCTCCACTGCCAGCGTGCTGACCCATAAGGCTGTGATTGCCAGGGTGACTGTTGGAAACCAACGACTGACGAAAAATCGAATTCCAGCAAGGTTCCATAAAAAGCTGAAGAAATAGAGTATTGCGACTGTCCTGAGCTGACTGCCGGTGAGGATCAAAGCTCTATTAAAAATCGGCAGGGTATCTGAGAACAGGAATTGTCGCCCAACCAAGTTGTAGTCAAGGTTTTGCGGAAAAATGAAGGCAGCCAATGCCAGCAAAAGGCTTGCCAGGCAGGCGATCCAAGCTGAGAGTTTATGCCGCCTATGTACCAGAACCAGTAATAGACTGAGTAAGAGCGGCAGCAAAATCCAGATAGATGGCGTGGTCATCAGGTTCATTCTGACCGGCTTTCGACGTCTTTGACAATAAAAAAGCTGCCTATTAGCGCCAGGCTGAGATTGACAGCCATGAAAAGGGCTTCCAGCAGGCGTGAAAATTCCAGGCTGGCATAAAAAAGTTCGAAGCCAGAGAGGAAGGTCAGCAAGCCGATCACCAGGTAGAGGGGCTCAGTGATGGTGCCCATTTGGAACAAGCCAAACAGGATTAATCCAAGGCTGGAAATCAACAGGATCTGACTGCTTTGAGGAAAGGCAGATTGCCGAAGAGAAGGAGCAGCCAAAATACTGATCAGCGCTATCAGCAGAGCAATTGTTCCACGAAAGACTTCCCCGGAGGAGATTCGACGGCGAACCAAAAGTGATTCGATCAAGCCTGAAGACCTCAACGTCAGATAGAGCATAAGGCTCGCCATCAGACCGACAATCAATTTGATGCCAGCAAGCAGTGGAGATCGTACTTCAAGGATGAGCAAAAAAATGCAAATGTACTGAACCCCCAAAGCAAAAATATTCACCGCCCACTGCCGTCTGACCAGGTTGATGGCTGCAGTAAACAACAAGATCCCTGCAAGGATGGTGCGTAAAGTTTCGCTCATGGTCGACCAACCTGCGTGTAGATTAGGGTCGCGATCACTAATAAGAAGAACAAGGACCAAAGCACACCAGCATCGCCCTCGAGAACCTGTCGAAAAAATCCTGCGACGTCGCTAAGACGGGCAAAAAGCCATCGCGCGCTGGTGTAAACCCAATCCAGGCTAAAGACCACTCGTAAGGCGTTGAGAATTCGGTGCCCCAACCGGTAGAATGGCACTTTTTCCTTAAACTCGATACTTGTCAGTCGGAGACCAAGCTTCTGTGCCAGGAAGCCTCCCAGCAACACCAGACCAAGGCTGGCAGCGCTACCCCACCACGTCCCCACGGTCAGCACGCCCAACCAGCCAACCAGGTTGAGCACCAGCATGGTCTGAATAAGGAGGATCAGACCCAGTGGATAGGTGATGCGGGCGTACTTTTCGAGACCGGTTACAGTGCTATTGGCTTCAAGTATGTAGCGCAGGTAACCACCAACCAGCATGGCGTGGCAGAAGATCATTGCGATGCCAGCCAGGTTCAGCTGACTCCCCAGGAGTGCGCTCCACCCTGACGCTGCCAGTGTGTAAGGTATCCCAACCAGACCGATCAGTCCCAGTAGGGGGATGAAACGAATTCTCCTGATTGGAGGATCGAACAGAAAGAGAACTCCGCCTGAGAGAAGCAGCGCCAGTCCCCAAACGCGGCTGTTTTCCGGCTGACCATTCAGGGCAGACTCCAGAGCAAACGCGGAAAGCGCCACAATCCAGTACGGTCTGCCCTCGTTGGCGTCGATGCGGGTCAGCCACATGGCAGAGGCGTATAGCGCAGCCAGAATCGTTAGAACGCTGATGATTGAAACCAGGCTTTGATTCAGGACCAGGATTTCGGATGGTAAATGGGCGATCAAGACCAGGGCAGAAACTACCGGCGAAAAGCGCAGCAACAAAGCGGTACCGCGCTTGAGATCAGGCGCGTCTTGTATTGAGATGCTCAATGGCAACACTCCCAGGCGCAACCCAGCCGCGACCAGAAAGAGCAGGCTGGCAGTAGGAGGAATCTGAGTAAAATCCAGACCCGCGGTTACCTGCCAACCAACAGCGGTGGCAGCCACCAGAACAAAAGTGCTTATGAGCCTGACCCCATAAGTGGTCGTGACCTTACCGGTTGAACCTGAGCTGCGCTGGATAATGAGAACATAGACCAATTCCACCAGGTCAGTTACAGCCCAGGCAATCGCCATGGTCAGTGGTCCTCTCGACATGACCGCGATCAGGTTCAAGCCAGTCAGCGCCAGTGCGGCAGCCCAGGTTGTGGGTGTGGTGTTGGTGGAAGTTCTGCTGGAATCGGTCAGGATTACCGAGACGCACAGCGCCAGGATGGCTACCATGTAATGCCAGTTGATGTAATCGATGCGAAACGCAATCGCTGAGTGATACAGTGATTCGGGCAGCCAGCGGATAAATTCGACTTCCATCGGTAAGTAAAGGCGCAGGAAAAACGTGGCAAGCAAGGCTAACGATGCGCTGGCGATAGCAATGACCCAGGAGCGGGCGAAGTTAGGCTTGACCGCCTGGCTGATAGTCAGGGCGATTGATGGAAGCCAAAGTAAGCCAAGAATGCCAAATAAGATCATGAAATCAATTCATTTCAAGGATCAGAGGATTTCGCCAACCTGGCGATGGACAAAGCGTCCTCCACCGGCTTCTCCAAGCCAGTTTTGATCGTCAACAATCAGTTTGCCGCGTAAAAATACTTTTACAGGGTAACCGTGGAGCTTCCAACCTTCATAGAGATTGTAATCTGTGCGGTGATGCGCCCAAGCCAAGCCGTAATCCAGCTCTTTTTCCGGATCCCACAAGGCAATATCAGCATCCGAGCCAATAGCAAGCGTGCCCTTTTTTGGGTAGAGTCCAAAGATCCGGGCTGGGTTGGTGGCGGTCAGCTCCACAAAACGGTTCGGGCTAACGCGCCCGGTTTTGACGGCTTGGGTCCAAAAAACAGGCAGGCGGTCGGCAAGCCCGGGAAGACCATTCGGGATGAGAGTGAAATTCTTTTCTCCCAGTTCCTTGCCCGGTATAGCGATCTCGCGACCTTCGTAAACGATCGGCTTCCTGCCGTTGAAGAAGAAGGGGCAGTGATCGGTCGCCAGTACCTGGATGGTGCCATTTTCCAAGCCCTGCCAGAGCCCCTGCTGGTCTACAGCCTTGCGCATAGGCGGGGAACAGATCCACTTCGCGCCATCAGGACGTTTGAGATCTTCTTCGGTGAAGAAAAGGTATTGAGGGCAGGTTTCTCCCATGGCAGGCACACCGTGTGCGCGTGCATAAGCAAGCTGATCCACTTCGCCGGCCACGTTCATGTGGACGAGGTAAAGAGGGGAGTCTGCCTGGGCTGCCAAAGCTGCAGCCCGCAGGCTGGCTTCCACTTCGCCCCAGGCAGGACGGGTATGGGCATGATAGATGGGGGCGTTTTTGCCTGCCGCGAGGGCTTCAGCCACCAGGATGTCGATTACATCCCCATTTTCGGCATGCACCATCGTTAGCAGTCCATTTTTTCCGCCGATGCGCATCACTTTGAAGATGCTGCCGTCGTCCAATCGAAGGCGACCGTTGTAGGCGGTGAAAACCTTCATGCTGGTGACTCCCAGCCGGGGCAAGTCAGGAAGTTCTTCCGCCACCTGCTCGTTGAAGCGGGAGATGTTCATGTGAAAGCTGTAATCAATGCTGGTTTTGGCATCTGCCATGGCGCGATGCCTGGCGATGTTGTCTGCCAGGCTCATCGGTTCCTGCGAAACAAAATCAACCATGGTGGTTGTGCCGCCAAAGGCGGCCGCTTTTCCACCGGTGTAATGGTCATCCGTGGAGATCGTGCCAAACATCGGCAAATCCAAGTGCACGTGGGGGTCCACGCCGCCTGGAATGACCAACAGACCGCTGGCGTCAATTAATTCCGCATCGTTATCTTCAATATTCTCATCGATTTGGCGAATGACCTCATCCTCCACCAACACATCCGCCTTGCGAGTTTTCTCCGCGGTGATCACAGTTCCATTTTTGATGAGCGTTTTCATAAAAACCTCACTTTATCCCGGTTGTAATACCGCTGAGCAATGCCAAAAGTGCTGGATCAAGGGGAATTTCGGGCAGAGGAGCTGCCTGGTAAGAGTCACTGCGTGAGGCACGCTCGCGCAGTGCCGCCCAGAGGACTGGCCGCTCCTGGTCGTGCACGGGCAGGTCGCCAAGTTCATTGGCATCCCGAACGTGCCGCATGGTCGTATAGAAGAAGGTCACGCGTTTCCAATTCCCAGCGGGGATAGGTTTGGGCAGCTCAATCAGGCTCCCCAACTGAAGCTTGAAGTATTCCTCGTTAGCCCTGGGGTGGTCTGGTTGATCGCGAAACAGGTGCTTGCGAGTGGTCAGCTCGTGTCCGACGATCGGAGCCAGCCATTTGATCTGCCAGCGGTCCTTGACGCCGAAACTGCTGGTTTGGTAAAGCGCAAGGTAATCAACAGCGATCACCTTTGGAGCGTTTTTCAGCGGTATGCGATACCAGCCCAGGAGGCGGGCAATGTCGAGATCCCTCTGATTCGGGATAATCGCCACCAGCACCAGGCTGGTATCGTCAATGGCATCAAATTCGCTCAAATGGCTCCTTTAGAGCTGTACTTTCGCCTTATGGTTGAATTCCTCGATCAAGGCGTCGATTTCAGGCTGCTGAGCCTGGACTTCGAGCCAGTAATCCGGATCGTACCACTGCGCCATAATTTCTTCGTAGGTGCGTCCCTGCTGCTCGACCCAGGTGTAATACTTCAGGTTATGGATGCGCTTGCGATCCCAATAGCCAAGTTCTTCCATGTAATCCGTTGTTATGGCTTTCAGGTAGCGGGCTTCGTCGGCAATGGCATTTTCTTTGCTGTACTGACCGAATTGTTCATGCATCTCGGTCAAGCGGCTCTCATAAAGTTCCATCGAGTCGGTAAGAACGGTAAGAACGATGTCATTTTCGCCCAGTTCGTAGAACTTGGCAAATTTAATTGCGGATAGAAGGTTGGAAATGCTCGAGAAGCCAAGCAGATCGAGTTGGTTGACGAAGTCTTCTTCAAACCCGGAGTCAATCAAATGTTGTTTACCTTCAGGCTCATTGAACAAGCGGGCAAGATTGACAACAGCATTGTCATCAATGGCGGTGATGAAGTCGGTGTTCTTTGAATTATGGATCCAGGGAACGTGCTTGTCGCCGATGCCTTCGATGCGGTGTGCACCAAAACCGTTATTGAGCAGTGTGGGGCACTGCAGCGCTTCACTGGCGATGATTTTCATGCCAGGGAATTTCTGCTTCAAATAGTCGCCAGCAGCAATGGTGCCAGCGGAGCCAGTCGCGGATGCGAAACCTGCCAACTGTCCTTTTTCACCTAAAATTTTCCGGGTTAATTCCTCTAATGCATTGCCGGATATTAGATAATGCCAGAGGTAATTGCCAAACTCGTCGAACTGGTTGAAGATCATCAGGTCCTCACCGCTGCGGCGGAGTTCCCAACACTTGTCAAAGATTTCCTTGACGTTCGATTCCGTGCCGGGTGTGGCGATAACCTCATCTGCCACGTTGCGCAGCCAATCAAAGCGTTCCTTGCTCATGCCTTCAGGAAGAATGGCGACGGATTTACAGGCCAACAAATACGAATCATACGCACCGCCGCGGCAGTAGTTACCAGTAGACGGCCAGACAGCTTTCTGTGTAGTGGGATCAAATTGACCAGTGATCAAACGCGGGACGAGGCAGCCAAAAGCCGCACCAACTTTGTGAACGCCGCAGGGAAACCACTTGCCCACCAGGGCAACAACACGGGCTTTGGTGCCAGTGAAGCTGGAGGGAAATTCAATGTAATTTAGGTCTCCAAACAACCCTCCAAACTCTTTTGGTTCATTGTGCCAGGTAATGCGGAACAGATTCAGGGGATGCAGATCCCAAAGCCCGATCTCTTTCAGCCGGTCTTGAATGTCGGCTGGAACCAACGAGGGGTCTCGCTGCTGCGCCAGGGTCGGGATGATGATCTTGCGTTCTCTCACACGCTGCAGAGTGCGTTCGAGACGGTCTTGCATTATGGTCAAATCAATTCTTGTCATTTTTAGGTTCCTCTGATCTGTTATTTTTGTTCTTTTTCCCGATCCAGCCGGGTTGGGTCGAGGGACTTTTCGGGACCCTCGGCAACAATGTATAAGGGACGACCTTTGGCTTCGTCGTAAATGCGACCAATGTATTCGCCGAGCACGCCCATACCAATTAGCAGGATACCTGCCAGGAAGATCGTGGTCAGCCAGGCTGCCAGCACGTAAGTGAGGTCAAAGTCGTTAAAAATTGCCAAACCAAGATAGATTAGCAGCAGCAAAAGGCTGAGCCCTACCAGCGCAATCCCGCCGGTAGTCAACATCTGAAGTGGAAAAGTCGAAAAACCGGTTACGGCGTTCATCGCTAACCGGATCATCTTCTTAAGTGGGTAGTGGGTTTGTCCGGCATGACGCGCGGCGCGTTTGTATTCCACGCCAATCTGCCTGAAACCCACCCAGGCACCCATGCCGCGCAGAATGCGATTTCGCTCGCGCATTTTGTTGATGATCTCAAGCGCCTGGCGGTCGATCAGGCGAAAATCGCCGGTATTTAGCGGCATTTTCACGTCTGTGATCTTGTATATGAGCTTGTAGAAGAGAGATGCGGTGGTCAACTTGAACCAACTTTCCCCTTCCCGCTCAGTCCGAACTGCGTAAACCACCTGGTAACCTTCGCGCCATTTTTTGATCAGGTCGAGGATTACTTCAGGAGGGTCCTGCAAGTCGGAGTCGATGATGACAACAGCCTGACCTCGGCTGTAGTCCATTCCTGCAGTCACGGCGATTTGGTGACCAAAATTTCGGGCAAAGATGACAGGACGCACGTGTGCGTCCTGTGAGGCAAGCTTGCGGATGATTTCCGTGGAACCGTCCGAACTGCCGTCATCCACCAGGATAAGCTCCCACTCTTCGCCGCTTTGGCTCATGACTTCGCTGACCCGGGAGTAAAGAAGCGGCAGGTTCTCGAGCTCATTGTAAATCGGAGCGATGATGGTGAAGACTGGTTCAGACATGAAGCGCCTCTTTGAGTTGTTTGAGCGTTGGTTCGATGATGGGTGCGGGCTCAACAGCTCGCATGGCAGCATTGACGTCTTTCAATCCGCTGCCCGTGCAGAGCACCAGGGCAGGCTCTTCAGGGTTGTGAAGTCCTTGCCTGATGGCTGCCTGCAGCCCGGCAAACGCTGCAGCCGCGGCAGGCTCGACGAAAAGCCCAGCCTTGCCGAGGGTCGGGATTGCCTGTAGGATTTCCTGGTCGGACACAGTCAGGAAGTATCCGCCGCTCTGCCTGACCCGCTTCAATGCGCGGAGTCCGTCGCGGGGCAAATCCACGCTGATGCTGTCTGCCACGGTTTTTGCGCTCACTGGGTCGATAACATCTTTGCCAGCTTTATAGGCGTTGTAGATAGCGGCTGAGCCTTCAGCCTGCACGCCCACGAGTTTGGGTAATCTTTCAATCCAACCCAGCGCAAGCAGGTCCACAAAACCTTTTGCCACGCCGTTGAGGATGTTGCCATCTCCAACGGGGATAAAAATGGTCAAGTTTTGCGATGTTTGCCCCCGCTTTTGAATAACTTGCTCCCAAATTTCCAATCCGGCCGTCTTTTTTCCTTCGACGGTGTAGGGGTTGTAGCCTGTGTTGCGGTTATACCAGCCGAGGTCGTGTGAGGCTTCGATGCTGAGGTCAAAAGCCTGGTCGTAGGAGCCGTCCACCAGCACCACCCGGGTACCAAAGGTCAGCAATTGCGCGACCTTGGCGGGCGGGGCAGTGCGCGGAGCAATGATGATAGCCTGTTTTCCCACACTGGCAGCCATGCAAGCCATTGCCGCGCCAGCGTTTCCAGTTGAGGCTGCAATAATAGTTTGGATATTCGCTTCAATCGCGCGGGCAACTACCATTGCGCTGGCGCGATCCTTGAAAGAAGCGCTTGGATTGCGGCTCTCATCCTTGATCCAGAGTTCCTGCAAGCCGAGGCTTTTACGCAGGGATTCAGGTTGGTAGACCGGTGTAAAGCCCACCTGGTGAAGGGGAGTCCTGTCAAAACCCGGATCAGGCACGGCAAGCAAGGGCGCGTAGCGCCATATTGAGGCTTCATCGCTCTGCAAAATGGCAGACCGGTCGAGTTCAGCCGGGTTTGATTCAAAGCTGAAGTGTGCGTCCAGGTTACCGCCACAGGTCAGACAGTTATAGGTGACCTGGTCGGGTTCAAAACACTGTCCACACTCAGAGCATTGAAAATAGCTAAGCGGCATGACCGTTCCCTTTAAGTTGCGAAGAGATAAGGGGTGAGTTTTTCATTAGTTGAGCCAAACTCACCCGCCTATCCCGTGGTTTTCCAATTATTGTTTATTCTACCGTAATCCGCCTAAGGCAAGATCCAGGTCCCGGTTTTACCTTCGAGCGCATCCTTGATGTGCTCAGGATCGGTGATCAGGGCTTTTTTGCCGCCCTTATCCATGAATTTCAGGATGGCTTCGATCTTGGGCAGCATGGAACCTTTGGCAAACTGACCTTCAGCCAGGTACTTTCGGGCTTCCGCGACGGTAATTGTGTCCAGCCATTTTTGATCAGGCTTGTTGAAGTTGATCGCCACTTTTTCCACGGCGGTGCTGATCAGGAAGAGGTCGGCATTGATCATGCTGGCAAGGATGGCTGAGCCGAAGTCCTTATCGATCACGGCTTCCACGCCGGTGAGATCACCATTTTCCAACTGCATCACAGGGATACCGCCGCCGCCAACAGCCACGACCACAAATCCCTGGTCAATCAAGCTGCGGATGGCATCTGCTTCCACAATGGTCTGTGGAATGGGAGAAGGTACAACTCTTCTCCAACCGCGTCCAGCGTCTTCCACCATAGTCCAGCCCTCTTTTGCCATTTTTTCTTTGGCGGCTGATTCGTCCATAAAGGAGCCAATCGGTTTGGTTGGGTGTTGGAAAGCGGGATCGTTGCGATCGACGATGGTTTGGGTGACGACCGTCACGGCTTGCTTGTTGATCCCGCGCAGGCGGAATTCGTTGTGCAGGGCTTGCTGGAACATGTAGCCAATGGCACCCTGGGTGTCGGCGCCGCAATAATCCAGCGGTACTTCATGCAGCTCGTGGGATGCGAGCTCGGAGCGGCGCAGGATGAAACCGACCTGCGGACCGTTACCGTGGGTGACCACGACATCCCAGCCTTCCAAAATCATGCTGGCGATGTGGTTCATCGTTTCCGCTGCAGCTTGATACTGATCTGGAACGGTCTGATGATTTTTATCTTTGATTAATGCGTTGCCGCCTACTGCAACTACTGCCAAACCTTTGCTTTGCATAGAATGAATCTCCTTGGGAATCATTGTGTGTATAGGTATTTACATTTGCAACAGGCGTTTGGTCGCCTGGTTGTGTTTTTCAACTTGTTTATGAACATCGAGCCTGGTCAACTGACCTTCCCGCACAATGACCTCTCCACCAACGACCGTCCAGTTTGCCTTGACTGGCTGGCAGAAAAGAATGGTAGCAAGGGGGTCGGCAATTGCGCCGGCATAGTCCAACTGGTTCAGGTCAAGTGCAAAGAAATCCGCGCATTTGCCAACCTCAAGCGAACCGATGTCCTTTCGTCCAAGTACCGAAGCGCCGCCGCGTGTGGCGATCGAAAGAGCCTGGCGGGCGGTCATGATTGGTGGCGCGTCTGGCGCAGAACGTGATGCGCCTTTGATGCCGCTGTTGACACGCGCGAGGAGAAGTGCCTGGCGTACTTCGTTCAGCATATGCGAGTCGTCGTTGCTGGCAGAGCCATCCACGCCAATCCCCAGCTTTACGCCGCGTGCCAGCATGTTCATTACCGGCGCGATGCCGGATGCCAGGCGCATGTTGGAGGAGGGGCAGTGCGCAACACCGCAGCCATGGCGGGCATACAGGTCCATTTCGTCTTCGTTAATCCATACACAATGGGCAAACCAGACGTCATCCCCGATCCAATCTACTGTTTGCATGTAGGCAACCGGTTTGTGCCCAAATTTTGCCAGACAGAAGTCGTCTTCGTCTTCGGTTTCGGCAAGGTGGGTGTGGAGATGGACGCCGTATTTGCGAGCCAGAACAGCCGACTGGCGCATCAGTTCACCTGTGACGCTGAAGGGAGAGCACGGCGCGAGCACAATCTGCAGCTTGGAGCCGGCTTTTGGATCGTGGTAGCGCTGAATCAGGCGCTCACTGTCCATGAGTATGTTTTCTTCAGTGTCTACAACGGAATCGGGCGGAAGCCCACCCTGAGACTGACCGAGGCTCATCGAGCCGCGCGAGGCGTGCAAGCGCAGTCCCATTTCTGCCGCGGCAGCGATCTCGTCGTCCAGCTTGCTGCCATTGGGGAACAGGTAGAGGTGATCTGAAGCAGTCGTGCAGCCAGAGAGTGCCAGCTCTGCGAGGGCGGTTTGAGTGCTGGTAAAAATATCATCCGGAGTCATACGCGCCCAGATGGGGTACAGCGTGGTCAGCCAGTTGAAGAGATTGGCATCCTGCGCTGCAGGCAGCGCGCGCGTCAGGGTCTGATAAAAATGGTGATGTGTGTTGATAAGCCCTGGCAGAACGATGTGGTGGCGCAGGTCCAGCACATCGTCAGCGGTTTGTGGCAGGTCTGCCTGGCTGCCGATTTGCTCGATGAAACCATCCCGGCAGAAGATCGTCGCGTCTTTCAACTCGCGGTCTTGCCCGTCCATGGTGACGATTAGTTCTGCGTTTTTGACGAGTAGAGTCGGCATGGGTACCTCCGGGAATTAAACCTGATCAGCCAGTTCGGCTGCATGGAGCGTATTTTTGAGCAGCAAGGCGATGGTCATTGGTCCGACACCGCCAGGAACGGGAGTGATGGCGCTGGCAACTTCAGACACTTCATCAAAAGCCACATCGCCCACGAGTCGGTAGCCGCGTTTGGCGCTTGTGTCTTCTTTTTGGTTAATGCCCACATCAATCACCACCGCCCCAGGTTTAACCCAATCCTTTTTTACAAATTCGGGTTGACCGATTGCCGCCACCAGAATGTCGGCTTGTCTGACGACGGAAGGCAGGTCGCGTGTGCGGGAGTGGCAGATGGTGACAGTGGCATTGGCTTTGACCAGCAGCAACGCTACCGGCATTCCAACAATGTTGGAGCGGCCAAGCACCACGGCATTGGCACCGCTAAGCTGAGCGCCAGCTTTTTCCAGAAGCACCATGCATCCGGCAGGCGTGCAGGGCACAAAGACAGGCTCGCGACCTTTTTGTGCCAATCGACCGATGTTGACAGGGTGGAAGCCGTCGACATCCTTGTTGAGGTCGATGGCTGAAAGCACTTTTTCTTCATCAAGATGGCGGGGGAGTGGCAGCTGCACAAGGATGCCGTTCACTGCTGGGTCAGCATTCAGATTGCGTGCCAAGGCTTCGACTTCCTCTTGCGTGGCATTTTCGGGGAGGTTGTGACCAAAAGAGTTGATCCCAACCTCTGCGCAGGCTTTCTGTTTGTTGCGCACATAAACTTGCGAGGCTGGATTCTCACCGACCAGCACCGTTGCCAAACCCGGGGCTGGAAGACCTCTTTTTAGTCGGTCATCTACAGCCGTTTTGACTTCGTCACGTATTTCCTGCCCGATCTGTTTCCCATCAATGATATTCGCGCTCATGTCTGCCTCCGTGGGTCATTATACCCGAAAGGAAGGTATAATTTGCACATGCCCACATCTCACACTCCGTTGATAATTGGTATTGCAGGTGGATCCGGCTCAGGGAAAACGACCCTGGCGAGCAGCATCCTTGAAGCCATTGGTGCAGATCGCATCGCGTTTTTACCGCACGATTCCTATTATCGGGATCAGAGCAACAAAACTTTTGAAGCGCGATTGTTGGTCAACTATGACCACCCTGATTCGCTTGAAACTGAGCTATTGATCAAGCACATCCACGCTCTCAAGCACGGAGAAG
Organism: uncultured Anaerolineaceae bacterium; assembly: GCA_964434665.1. GTDB lineage: Bacteria > Chloroflexota > Anaerolineae > Anaerolineales > Anaerolineaceae > Mesolinea. The sequence continues at coordinate 1,498 of CAYSVX010000013.1, read as the reverse complement.
CAGTGGACCTGCCCGTGTATGACTTCAAACAACATACCCGCGCGGCAGCCAATGTTCATGTTCTGCCCAAGCCGATCATTTTGGTAGAGGGTATCCTCATTTTTGTTGAGCCCGAGCTACGCAACTTGTGCTCAATGAAGCTCTTTGTGGATACCGATCAGGACATTTGCTTCATTCGCCGTCTGTTAAGGGATGTAACCGAACGCGGTCGCACGGTTGAATCCGTGATCGATCAATACCTGAGAACAGTCCGCCCGAGTTTCATCGAGTTTGTGGAACCAACCAAGCGTTTTGCGGATGTAATTATTCCCGAGGGCGGTCTCAATACGGTAGCTTCTGATATGGTGATCGCACGCCTCAAAGCGTTGCTGCCTGATTGACCGTGGAAGAAAAGCCAAAATTTACCAGGTCGCAACTTTTTTTACGCATCGCGCTGCTTGTGCTTTTATTGGCAGGCACTATCCTCCTGATCGTTAACCGCGACAAAATTCAGCAATTTGAGGCTTATGGGTATCCAGGCATCTTCCTGGTTTCCCTGCTTTCGAATGCCACGATTTTGGTTCCTCTGCCCGGGGTGATGATCACCTCCGCAATGGCGGTCATCTTTAACCCGTTTTGGGTGGCGATCGCGTCTGGAGCGGGAGCTGCTTTGGGCGAGCTTTCGGGATACCTGTTGGGGTTCAGCGGGCAGCCTATGCTCGAAAAATCCGAGAATGTCAAAAAGTTGACAGCCTGGATGAAGCGTAATCAGTCCTGGACGATCTTTCTGCTGGCTCTGGTTCCGAATCCATTATTTGACATGGCAGGGTTCATCGCGGGAGCATCCCGAATGCCTGTCTGGAAATTTCTCATTTTCTGCCTTTTAGGAAAAATTGTCAAAATGCTGGCATTTGCCTATCTTGGGGCAGGAATTTTTAGCGTTTTCGATTAAAACTACGCAAAAATTCACATGAGGTCATCTATCGGCACAAAAAATTTGTGCATGTGTATAATTAAGACATGAAAAATTGGATTGATTTAGTAGAAAAACATCTGGGGATCTATTTGTCTGACCTACAGCAGTTCCAGTTTCAGGTCCTCGAGGAAGAATTGCTGGAGTGGAATAAAAAGATCAACCTGACCGCAATTCGGGATGTTGAAGGTATTCGGGAAAGACACTTTTTTGATTCGCTGACCTGTTTTATGGGTTTTGAAGATTGGCCTGAAAGCCTGATAGATGTCGGCAGTGGAGCAGGATTTCCGGGACTGCCGGTAAAATTCGTCATTCCCAACCTGCACTTAACCCTGGTGGAGTCTGTTGATAAAAAGGCGAACTTCTGCCGTCACATCGTAGAAACACTTGGTCTGACGGATGTCACAGTGCTTTCGAAACGCGCCGAAGAGGTTGCCCGGATGCCGGAACATCGTGAAGCTTACGATGTCGCCATCGCGCGCGCGGTTGCATGTTTAGACAAGTATGATTGTTTACACATTATCAAGGGTGATTGTTTACATGTTT
>CAYSVX010000012.1:4639-36887 GCA_964434665.1 uncultured Anaerolineaceae bacterium | reverse complement strand
CAGCTTCGCTCCCTTTCGCTTACTCGTCCGTTTCACGGCGGGCACAGGTCGCTTACCCTCCGTTTCACTGCGCGCACAGGCCACGGATCTTCGACCAAGGGAAGCCCTGTCGAAGATCCCTGCCTCGACCTAATCACAACAAGGAAAAGGCAGGCCTTTTCCCTACCGACTGCCTCTTCCAATGCGGGTAACCACAACCGACGCGGGTAACCACGGGGGGTTACCCCTACCACCCATCACCTACCACCCATCACCTACCACCTACCACCCATCACCTATCACCCATCACCTACCACCCATCACCTACCACCTATCACCTGTCACCTACCACCTACCACCTATCACCCATCACCTACCACCTATCTCCTCTTGTAATTATAGAACATATGTGCTATTATATACCCATGTGATTTTATTTGCAAGGACACACTTTACACCCCGCACCTTAACACGAGGAGTATTTACACGCAAGCAGCCATTCTGCACTATCAAAAAACAGTGTAAATAATGTAAATGATGTAAATACTTCGATTAATACCAGGAACAAGCTCCGGTTTTCGCTTCCTCGGGATCATCATTGTAGGTAGATTGAATTCCGGATATGCCCACCCCCCCGGTCGCTGCGCTCACGGACCCCCTCCGAGGAGGGGGTTAGGTTTTCGCTTCCTCGGGATCATCATTGTAGGTAGATTGAATTCCGGATATGCCCACCCCCCCGGTCGCTGCGCTCACGGACCCCCTCCGGGGAGGTGGTCCGTCGTCAGGGAAAGGGGGACGGGGTAACCGGGGGGTGGTGATTTATGCCGTAAACAGCTTGCCGGAGCTGCCAAAGTGGTGGGCGAGGGTGCCGTCGGGGAATTGGATGGTGGTGTTCTTACCATCCCGCCGCACTTCCAGCCCCCTGAAGCGCACGACGAGCGGCCAGGGGCAGGGGTTCTCCCCGGAGATGCTGACTTTCTGCTCGTTGATGATCTGGATCCCGGCCAGCTCAAGCAGCAGCAGCGGCGGCAGCAGCCCGCGGATGCTATTGCGATTTCCCCAGCAAGAGCCGCTATCGCTGACGAATCCTTCCATCAGGGCATGCTCGCGCTTCAGCATGCCGGCGAAGCCCAGCATCAGCCGGCTGAGCAGGTCGAACGCGAGCTTTTTCTCGCCGACGCGGTTGAGGTGCTCAATCAGGAGACAATTCCAGCCGATGTTGACCCTCCCGCCCCCGGCATTGGCGGGGTTGAGGTCGGTGGGCAGACCAAAGCGGTAGCGGAAATCTTGCCCAGCAGCCCAGGCAGGCGCATCCTCTTCCGCGGATTGCCCCTCCCAGCCCAACTGCTGGCTGATATCCGTGACCTGCAGATCGCTGGAGTAGACCTGCACCGATCCGTTGGTGACGTCCAGCCCCTCCAGGCGGTCGAAACGCGAGAAAACGTTTTGGGTGGTGATGTGAAAAGAGGATGGCAGCCAGAGCACCGCGCTGGACTCGATCGTTTCGCGCAGCTCACAGCCCTGGCTGTCCGCGCCGACAACCTGAAAGTCACCCGGCACGCAGACGGCGCGGCATTTGAGCAGGATGTTCAGCCTGGCTGGGGTTCCGAGCCGCACGCTCTGCCAATGCGGATCCGGCAGCTGCACCTCAGAGATCATTTCGGATGGGTGGACGCGATGCGTGTCGCGGTCGATGAAGGAAGCGTTGGGCTGCTCGGCGCGAAAGCGGGCGATGGCTGCCCCAAGGCGTTCCTGGTAGGGGCGGATTTGGGCGGATAGCTGCTCGTCGCCCAGCACGCGCGTCATGCGCTGGAGCGTATCGAGCTCGTCCGTGAGCAAGATTGCCAGCCCCAGGCTCTCCGCGCTGGAGATGCGGGTTGGGAGGGATGCTTCCTGCCAGACGTCGAAGTTGATCAGGTCAGAGAGCCTGGCGTGGTCGGGGTTGTGCCACTCGGGCAGTGCGTCCTGGTCGCGGTCGTGCTGCGGAGAGAACCAGCGCAGGGTCTGCTCCGCCAGCAGGGGCAGGCATTCGGCCAGGAATTGCGGCTGCTGGTGGTAGGTGTGGACGTCCCAGACCAGCGCGGTAAGCAGCGGGAAGGGCGGCGCGAATTTGCATTGCGGGCTTTTGAGAATGCCGCGCACCAGCTCAACCGCGGTCGGTACCTGGGCGGGCAGCAGCGCGCGCACAAACTGCCTGATCTCGAGCATCGAGGACTCATCAGAGGAGAGCGTCCAGGTCCTCTGCTCCTGGGTTTTGCTCACAGGGCTGTGTGTGTTGCGCTTGTCGAAGAAAGTTGGCGTTTGCAGGGGATCCTCCGCCCGCCTGACGAGCAGATGAGCTTGATCCTGCATACTTTTGAAGACCAGGTTCCAGTCATGTAACGGGGTTTCAATCTCGAGCGCGCGGGCTTGGTTGGCGACTTCCAGGCGGGCGACTTCCGCCTGCCAGTTGACCGGAAAGGGCTTGAGGGCACGTTCCTGGCTTTGGGTGGGCGAGAACGCCAGGCTGCAGCGCCAAAGGACAGAGAATTCTTCGCCCGGGAGGAGGGTGCGGACGACTTCAAGCGCCTGGTGGGGGCTGATGACGGGCTTGGGTATGCCATCCATGACCAAAGCGACGATCAACTCCTCGCTTTGCCCGCGCAGGTAGGTTTTGTAGTCCAGTTTTGTGATGGACATGCCCTGCTCGCCGTTCATCGGCACCAGCAGCCCCGCCACGCGCGCGCTCAGATCGGCATTTTCGGCGCCCGTATTGCGAAGGGTGACGCGCCCGCTCATAGCGTAGGGCTCGCGCGCCCAAAACTCGAAACAAGCCTGTGAATCCACGGTTGGCGAGAGGCTCAGTTTGGCGTAGTTCGGGCTCAGGGTGTCAATTCGGGGAGGGGAAAGGAACTCGCTGGGGTTTTGATAGAGCAGCTTGTTTCGAACGATGAAGGGCATCACACGAAATGAGCGGGCTTGCAGCCCCAGGGTGGTCAGCAGTGAAAGCGGTTGATCCTGCTCGAGGGTCAGCTGCCAGACGATGTCGGGGGATTGGAGGTCGGCAGCGAAGGCATGATCCGCTGCCAGGGTGAGGCTGATGGGGTCTGACGGGAAATAGGGTCCTGAAGGCATGGGATAAGTATAAACTGATAATGCCGGTTTACTGATGGAGACCTGGCGGTCAAAGACCTCTCACGGTCCGCCCACATGCGCTTTCAGCGCTGGGGTGCTTCGCAAGAGACCGGCGAGAACAGAGGCCTACGAACTGGATTATTCACACAACGATCCTGGTGAAGGGGACTTATCGGTCGAGGCAGGCCGTCGACCCTACACAGCAAGCCCGTAATCCTGACTACGAACTGCCAAAAAAGGGAACATTAGCGCGCATTGTGGCGTTTTCAGCTTATGTTAAAATGTCACTATGGACAATAGGATGGGCCAAGCTATGGACGAGAACGAACAGAATGAAATCAAACCCGCGGAATACCAGGAGTTAGGCGCTTTTGAAGAGACGCCCGGATACACCCCCGCCCTGGATCCGGTCAGCAATTTCGAAACTTTTGAAGGCTACGGCACCGAAGACCTACGGGAACCCTTCGCGGAAGCGGAAACGGATCGCGAGGCAGACCCAGCCCCCGAGCTCGAGCCAACACCGGAACTTGAGCCAACACCCGAGCCTGAGCCAGCACTCGAGCCTGAGCCGACCTCCGAGCCAGCCCCGGAGCCTGAGCCAGCACCGGAGCCTGCTCCAGAAATGCCGCTGGATTCGAGCCACTTTTCGGAGTTGGCAGGATTTAAAGAGATCGGCGGCTTCCCTGAACCCGATTGGGAGGCGGAAGAGATTACAGACTTTACCACAGGGCACTGGGCAGTGGAGCATAAAACGCAGAACGAAATTCCACAGACCGTCATGGAACCAAATCAGGCTGGGAGCGTCTTAAGCTCTGATGACATCCCAACCGTCCCTCCCGAACCAGAAGACCTGCCCCAGGCGGGTGAGCCCGAGCCCGTACCGCTGCCTGAAATGGTGGAGGTGGTTGACCCACACGCCACGGTTCTGGCAGCGACTGCTTTTGCCAACACCGTCGAGAGCACGAAGGACGGCACGCAACCCGTGGTGACCTCGAAGACACAGCCCAATAAAGTCACCGGGCATACCAAACCTAACACGGTGGCGAAAAGCGTTGAAAAGAAGTCAAAGAAAGCCAGCCAGCCTAAGGCCAAAAAGCCCCGCAGCGGTTGTTTTAGCAGAATCCTGCTGTTTGCCGCGATTGCCATTTTGTTGGCGGGGATGGCTGCGGCGGCTTTCGCGATTTACAAGTACTTTGACATCGCCAAAACCCTACCGGCGGTGGACGAGCTGCAAAACCGTGCATCGCAGTTTGAAACCACGCGTATCCTCGACCGCAACGGCAATATCTTGTATGAGATCGTGGATCCGAATGCCGGCAAGCGCACCTATGTGCCGCTTGAACGCATCTCCCCTTATGTAATCGCCGCCACGATCGCCACCGAAGATAAGGAATACTACAACCATCCCGGCTTTGACCTGCTGGCATTGGCGCGCGCGCTCTATACCAACTACACCTCCGGTGAGATCGTTTCCGGTGCCTCCACCATCACCCAGCAGTTGGCGCGCATGCTGCTGCTGACGGACGAACGCTTTGAGCAAACTTACGAACGCAAAGCGCGCGAAATCATCCTCTCGGCAGAAATTACGCGCCGCTACACCAAGGAGCAGGTGCTGGAGCTTTATCTGAATGAAATTTTCTACGGCAACTTTGCCTATGGCATTGAAGCTGCTTCGGAAATTTACTTCAACACCACCGCCGCTGACCTGACCCTGTGGCAATCTTCCTTCCTGGCGGGGCTGCCGCAAACGCCGGCAGAATACGATATTTACACGAATCGCGAAGCCACCCTTAGAAGGAACAAGACTGTTTTGCTTCTGATGTATCAGCTAAGCAATGAAAAAGGTTGTATTGAAATTGGCGAAAATCTCGATCGGGTCTGCTTGGACGCGATGCAGACGCTTGAGGCTGCCAACACCCTGGAAGCCTACGAGTTTACCAAGAAGGATTTTGAGATGCTGTTCCCCCATTGGGTGGTGTTCATACAGTCTTTGCTCGAATCGCAGTTCGACTCGCAGACGATTTACCGCTCCGGCTTCACGATCTACACGACGCTTGACCCCAACCTGCAGTTGCAAGCCGAGGAAGCGGTTCGAAGCCAACTTGCCCGGATGACCGAAAACAATGCTACCAACGGCGCTGTGATCGCGATGGACCCCAAAACCGGCGAGATCCTCTCGATGGTTGGCTCAGCGGACTTCAATAACCCGGACATCAGCGGGCAGGTCAATATGGCGCTGACCCAGACCCGCCAGCCCGGATCTGCAATCAAACCGCTCACCTACCTGGCGGCTTTTGAGAAGGATTGGACCCCGGGCACGCTCATTTGGGACGTGCCGGCGAGCTTCGCGCCTTCCAGCGACCCGAACGATACCAATCCGCGTTATGAACCGGTCAACTACGACGGCCGCTTCCACGGTCCAGTGACCGTGCGGGACGCACTGGCGAACTCCTATAACATCCCGGCGGTGAAAGCCCTCGAGTACGTGGGAATTTACGACGATCCAACCACGCCGAACGCGGATGGTTTCATCAACCTGGCACACCGCCTCGGCATTACCAGCCTGAACCGGCCGGATTACGGGCTCGCGCTGACCCTGGGGGGCGGTGAGGTGAGCCTGCTTGAGCTTACTGGCGCTTACCAGGTGCTGGCAAACGAGGGGCGAAAAGTGTCACCGGTGGCAATCACCAAGGTGGTTGATCACAAGGGGAATACGGTCTATGAATACGTCCCAACCAATGGCGAACAGGTGGTGCGGGCGGCACATGCCTACCTGCTGTCTTCAATCTTGTCCGATAATGACGCTCGCACGCCGATGTTTGGCTCCAGTTCCGTTTTGGCACTGCCTTTCCAGGCAGCGGTAAAAACCGGGACCACCAACGATTATCGCGACAACTGGACTGTGGGGTACACCCCCGATTTGGTGGTCGGAGTATGGGTGGGGAACGCAGATTACAGGCCCATGGTCAACACCTCCGGTGTGAGCGGCGCGGCGCCCATCTGGGCGAACATCATGCAGATTGGCATTCAGCAACTGCGCGGCGGAAGCGCCACCGCGTTTGCCCGCCCTTCGGATGTGGTGGACATGACTATCTGCTCTGTCTCGGGCACGGTTCCGAGCGAGTATTGCCCCAGCCAGCGCACGGAAGTCTTTGCCTCGGACCAGGGACCGTTGCCAAAGGAAGAAGACCTCTGGACAAAAAGTATGATTGATTCATGGACTGGATTGCAGGCTTCCCCGGCATGTTCCGAGTTCACCAAGGAAGCCCTAACAATCAATGTTAAAGATAAGGATGCCATCAAATGGCTCAATACTGATGCTGGCAAAGCCTGGGCGGATGACTACGGATTCCCGGATCCGTTGGTGATCAAACCAGAGCGGGAATGCCGCCTGGATGATCCACGCCCGATCATCGACATAATGGGTCTGCAAAACGCGATCACTGAGAACCCATTCAAGGTGGTCGGCGTTGTGGACGCGACGGCGAACTTCAAGCAGTACAAACTGCATTGGGGTGAGGGTGAGAACCCAAGCCAGTGGAATGCTCTGCAGGAAGATTGGATTACGACTCCGATGCGGAGCGCTGGGGTGCTGACGGAATGGGAAGTGAGCGAGCTGGATGGAAAGACGGTCACGCTGCGTGTGACTTTACACAGCACCCAAAACACAGAGGTACAGAAAAAGTACACAGTGCGCTTCATGCTGCCTACACCAACACCCAGACCCACTTCCACGCCAACGCCAACGCCAATGCCAACCGCCACCCCGACGATCACTCCGACTCCTGCGCCGACGGAAGAGCCCACACCCACGATCCCGCCGAGTGAAACGATACCGACGGAGGGGACGCCATAATTACGTTAATAAGTCGGGTTCCAGAACGGAACCCGACTTATTTTGTAGGTGGGTTGGGGTAACAAAATAGAGATTTGATGTTTCCTGGTAAGCTGACCTGCCTAAGAAACTTTTGCCTACATCGACAAACCTTAAAGGCAGACTGCCACGCCCCTTCCATACTTGCATGTTAGCTTGGTCGATTGAACCGGGGCTCGCAGTGACGCGTCACTCGTCATCGCGGGTGAAACGATACCGACGGAGGGGACGCCATAATTACGTTAATAAGTCGGGTTCCAGAACGGAACCCGACTTTTTTTGTGGGTGGGTTGGGGTAACAAAATAGAGATTTGTTGGTTCCTGGTAGGCTGACCTGCCTAAGAAACTTTCCCACATTGACAAACCTTAAATGCAGACTGCCACGCCCCTTCCACAATTGCATATTAGCTTAGTCGATTGAACCGGGGCTCGCAGTGACGCGTCACTCGTCATCGCGGGTGAAACAGCCTATGCCCGCAAAGCAGGGTATGGCGATCCGCCTATGAATTGTCCCTATTGGAGATCTAACGGTTAAGCGCCTTTGATAGTCTCCTAACCGTAAGAGACGAGATATACCCTCATCCACCGCAAGCGGTCACTCCCCTACACTCCGTTTCGCGGATCTTCGACCCTTCCCCCAAGGGAAGGCTGAAAGGGCAGACTGCCACGCCCCTTCCGTATTTGTTTGTGGGCGTTTTCGATTGAACCGGGGCTCGCAGTGACGGGATGATCTTAATCATGAGCGAAGCCCGGCGAACTGTCCTTTGCATTGTATTCACTGGAGACCTTTCCACACGCACTTCGTGCAAGGATCTTCGACGATCACATCCCGTGCGCCGTCCCAACCGGGGGGCTTTGCACTCTGGAGACCGGTAAGAACGGGACCATCGCCATTCAGATCACATTCAACGGCGGATTGAGGGCACGATACGTTCGTCCATCGTATCGGCCGCAGTGCCCTCAAACTCTCCCTACGATAAACCTAGTGGAGTTATTGGTTTTTGACAATAAACGAGTCTTGCCGCCCAGGTCAACGACAGCGGCGGATTGAGGGCACGATACGTTCGTCCATCATATCGGCCGCAGTGCCCTCAAACTCGCCCTACGATAAACCTAGTGGAGTTATTGGTTTATGACAATAAACGAGTCTTGCCGCCCAGGTCAACGACAGCGGCGGATTGAGGGTACGATACGTTCGTCCATCACATCGTCCGCGGTGCCCTCAAGCGCGCCCTACGAGCTCCCATTCCCCGCGTCAAATTCACGGACAAATATCAGAACAATGCCAATTGCGTGGAACGATACTCCGGGGGGTCTCCAGTGATCTGGGAGGCAAATAATTCGCGGGTAAGCAGGGGATTGTCGCTCAGATTGCGCAGCTGTCGAAACTTAACGATGCTCCATGTGTCCGTCTTGAGTGACTGCAGATGCGGGTCGCGCCTCAGTTTGAAGGCAGCCAGGTTCGCGCGGCTGCCGGGGAGCACGATCAATTTTCTGCCTGGCGAATCCTGATGGCGGATGAGCAGATCTGAAAACTCGGTGGTAATGATCGGGAAAAAGCTAAATTCCGACAAGCCGTCCTGCCCGAGCCAGACAATGGAATCGGTTTTTATCTCACGCGGAACGCGCAGCCGATTCGCGAGAGATTCGATCAACGCGAAGATTGATTTCAGGTCCTTTTCGCGTTCTCTGGTGGTTTCAGATAATCGCAAAGACCAGGCTTTGTAATCGGGTGTTGGATCGGCATAAGACTCGAGAATGGCTTCAATGAGTTCCATTTCCACATTTTGTAAGCCGGGAAGCTTTAGATTTACCGCTGCCAGGGCATCCTTTGTGGAGAGTAGAGGTTGATTTTGGAGGGCGTTCAGAAGCGCTCTTTCAGCCCGATCTGCCGCGGTTTGGGCACTCTCACTTGAGTCAACCAGCCAATAAAGCCCTGAATCCGCGGCGATGCCAGGATTGAACCGCGCGAAGAGCATTGGGTCGGTGAGGGCCTGGTCGATCTGTTCCTGCAGTTCATTGAGCGTTTCTCCGGTGCCTGGACGTTCTTCCAAAAGTCCGGCCGAAAGCAATGAAAAAATCAGGGCGCAGAACAGGCGTGGATAAGTTGCCGGCTCGCCATAGCGCTGGAGGAACTGCAGTCCTGCTTTTTGGACAGCCTGCGAGAATGATATGCCCGGAGGACTCATCCGGCTTGTACGACCAAAGCGCCAGGCGGTCTGCAAGACACTCATTTCGCCATTGGCTGCCAGTTGGCGCAGGCTGAGACCGGCGTTTTGGGCTGCCAGAGTGCTCGCCATCATAAACATTGGATCAAGCTCTGTCACTTGCAGTAACACGGGCACGCCTGGCTGCACGAGTTTGCCGAGCTGAACAAGCACTTTTTGCAGGGCGGTGGAATGCCAGGTCCAGTCATAGCGCTGCTTCAGCAGGCTGTTGCGCAGCGTGCTGGCGCCTTCACGCCCCCACAGCCAGCTGCTCCATAACCCGCTCAGGTTCCACCAGGCTTGATTGCGTCGCGGCAGAGAGGTGATGACGGCGTCAACTTGTCCGGGAGAAAGCGGGGGGTCAAGCTCGCGTAAACGACCACGGAAAAGGCTGATACCTCCGAGCTGAGGAGGCTGCGCCGGCCACTCGCGCAGTGGAACCGGCTGCTCAGTCTTGCTCCACACCTTTTGTGCTGCCAGGAGAGCTTGCCAGGGGTTCTGTTCCTGAAAGAGTGGTGGACGCAAAAGCTGGCGCGGACGGCTTCGACCGCCTGGGTGCGTCCAGAGCTGGTTGACACGGTCGGCTGTGCTCAAGATGAGCGCTCTAAGAAGCGTGCGCTGGCGCGGGGTGAGGATAGGGTTGTCGAGGCGGCTGAGGATCGCCTGCAGAGATGCCAGGCTGCGGTGAGGATAAAAGGCGATCACCTCCGCCATTAACTCACGCAATGGGTCTCCCGGGTTTGAGGATAACTCGAGCATGCGTGCTTTGAGCACGCTTAAAGGCGGCAGCGGTCCTTTGCTGGCGAGAATCTCGGGGGTCAGCTGATATTCTGCTTGTTTGTCGCAGCGGGGGCAATAGCCTAAGGCGAGTTCGGGTTCTGGCGCGTCTTCCGCCCAGACCAGGTAATCGACCCGTAGTTTTGGCTTGATGTCAAGCCCTTGACATTCGGGGTTGGGGCAGTCGAACTGGTAATATGCGTTGATTTGGTCCTCGAGCAATGATCCTTCACTAGACCTGATTCCTGCCAGGGCGTGGACTGCCTCGCTGATCTCTTCAGCACTCGGCGCGGATGCCATTACTTCCAGAATAAAAGCGGCAATTGGATTGTTGGCGCTGACCACCACCCGATAGCCAGCCCGAGCCAGCTCCAGCACGACATAAGGGTCCTGACCAAAGGGGTCGAGCACCAGGTTGCCAGGAGGGGCAAAACGCTGTAGCCAGGCAGACATCGAGCCTGGATAGAATGGAGGCAAAAAGCGGTCCAGCGGCAGTCCGGTTTGAGCCTGGTCAGCCGGAAGCGACCCGTTTACGTAGGGTGCGCTCAGGTCATTCAGGACTGTGCTGAGGGGCATATTTCCTCGTCAGGCTGCTCGTGAAAGCAATATGGCAACACCGTAAGGCGGCAAATCGAGTTCCGATCCAGTCATGTGGCTGGTAAGAGGTTCGTTGCCAGTAAAGATGAGATCCCAGGCGTTGAATTCTTCTGCAGGCAGGCTGAAGCTCTGCAGGCTTTTTGAAAAATTGAGCACAACCAGCATTGTTTCAGTAGGTGTGAAGCGCTTGTAGACCAGGAGGGCATCCTCTCCGGTGTCGACAAGGCTCAGGTTACCAGCATAGAGTGCGGGATGCTCCCTCCTCAGCGCGATCAGGCTTTTGTAAAAATTGAGGAGCGAAGCAGGAGTGGATTGCTGGTTGGCGACGTTTCGAACTTTATAGTTGGGATGAACAGGCACCCAGGGCTCCGCATTGCTGAAGCCAGCAAATGGGCGTGCGTCCCACTGCATTGGTGAACGGAAGCCATCGCGAGCCTTGAATAAAGGCCAATAGCGCTTGCCGGGAGGATCCTGAATTTGGGCACGGGGAATCGAGACATCGCGCATGCCAATTTCCTCACCGTAATAAAGGAAGGGTGTTCCGCGGACGGTCAGGTGCATGGCTGCCAGCAGCTTCAACCTGGCATCTTCAGTGGGTCCCGCATAGCGGGTGGAGGATCGGGAAGTGTCGTGGTTATTGAGGAAATAATTCGGCCAAGCTTGCTCACCATGAAGGCTGTCCCAGTACTGAATGGCTTTGCCAAAAGCTTTGGCGCTGAAAGGGGAGTTCGCGTAGCCGTAGTCAAAGGCTGCATGCAAACGGTCTTCACCGATATAGGTGCGAGCCTTGGCGGCGTCCGCCAGAAAGGTTTCGCCGACCACGTACCGGTCCGGGTACGCATCCAGAATTTTACGAATATCCTGGAGGGCTGGGATCATCTCAGGTTGAGAGACTTCATTGAAATGCTCAATTTTCTCGAAATTGCGGAGATGAAAGCCAGAGCGCCTGGGGTTGTCACGCAGGTCGGCCACCTTATACCAGACGTTAAACACGTCCAGTCTGAAGCCATCCACACCCTTGTTCAGCCAATAGCGGAAGATGTCCAGCATGGTGGCACGCACATCGGGGTTTCGCCAGTTCAAGTCGGGCTGATGTTTGTCAAACAAGTGAAAATAATATTGTCCTAACTTCTCGTCGAATTCCCAGCCAGGTCCACCAAACCATGACCGCCAGTTATTTGGCATTCCGCCACCGGGGGCAGGGTCGCGCCAGAGGTACCAGTCGTGGTAAGGGTTGTCGCGGGACATACGCGACTCCTGGAACCAGCGATGCTGGTCGGAAGTATGATTGAGCACCAGGTCGAGGATAATGTGAATGCCGCGCTTGTGGGATTCATTTAGCAAGCGGTCAAAGTCCTGCAAATTGCCAAACTTTGGGTCGATGGTATGGTAGTCAGACACGTCATAGCCAAAGTCAACATCAGGTGAGGGAGTGATTGGAGAAAGCCAGATCCCGTCAATGCCCAGATCCTGCAGGTAATCGAGATGTTGGATGATCCCTGCCAGATCACCGATTCCGTCAGCGTTGGTGTCCTGGAAGGAACGCGGGTAAACCTGATAGATGATTCCGTTTTTCCACCATAACTTTTTTTCATTCACTGCTGATACCTCCTCTGGTTGCATAGAAGCGTTCAGGCTTTGTTGACTTTTGCCTGTAATTTGCGCAATTCGTCAACAATCAAATCATGGTCCTGCATGGCTGGCAGTCCGCTGACCGCAATCGCACCGACTTTTCCAAAACCTTTGAGCAGCAAAGGCATGCAGCCCGGGGCATTGGCAGAAAGATGCGGATCAAGCCCGTATTTTGTTTCCAGAAGGGAAGAGTCTCCACCAGTTTTCTCGAGGACCCAGAATGTTGAGTGCCCAAAGAAATCACATGTAATCAGCTTGCGGTTGATCCAGTTTTGCGTATTGAGGCTGGCGCCTTCAGCCGCGAAACAAAAGGCACAAAGCTTGCCAAGGCGAATCTCAACCCCGATTGGCAATTTCTCGTCGAGGGCTTTTCGGGCAATGGACGTGCCCAGTTCCAGCAAAATTTCGGGGGTGATGGCGTCAAGCGTGAGGCTGGCTTCCAATTCTTCAATCTCTTTTAACATAGGGCTCCTTATTTGGCTGTATTTATTATCAAGCGTTGATCATTGATTTGTTCGTACAACAATGTCAGAGTGGTTTTGAGAGTTGTAATGAATTTTACATCGGGAATCAACGGAAAAACGAAACATTGCACATCTTTGAGTTGGATTGGAAAGGTGCTGAAGACAATGTCTATTCCTTCGAGCATGGTTTGGTTCAGGTCATTTGCCTGGAGTGTCTTTTGAATTTGAACTTCCGCCAAATGATTTTCGACCATGGAAAGGGCATATTTTATCTCACTGAAGGTCTGGTCGTAGATGAATAGGGCTTCAAGTGGATTGCGGGAGCGTTCAAGCGCAGCCATGATGTGCATGGCGATAAAGGCAATTTCATCATCGGGAATTGCCACGGGTACGTACTGCTGCAAGCTGGGGATGATCCTGGATGCAAGCTGGTAGGTCTTGGGAAAAAATTCCATGACTTCATGCTTCATCGGATTGTGGCAATCCCAGATGTATTGCGCCCGCCTGAAAAGTGCCTCGAAATGATGAGAAAGTCCGCTGATGAACAATTCGGGTTCACTCAACAAGTATTCCTCAGCGACAATGGCATAACAATTCCGGGCGATCTCTTCAGCGTTTGCTCGGAGAGTCAGTTCGGATTCTTCGATTGTGCTGAATTTTGAGGAGAGCAGCATCCCAGACAGGTAAAAAAGTTCCGTTTCACTCAGGCGAATGCCGAAGTGCCTTTCGATCTCTGGCAAATAAGCCTGCAAATGAGAAGTCCAGACGGATGACTTGAGCTTCTGCCTCACTTCTGGTTCAAGCGTTGCATAAAATCCCTGCTTAACGCGATGGAATGAAACCAAAAAATGGAGCAGAAGGCGTTCATTCTCGCTTGGCGCAAGCGCCAGGTGGCTTCTTTGGGAGATTTCGGCAAAGATAGCATGGAGCTTTGCCCGTTCGTTTGAGTCGGGGCGCTTCATTTGCTCAATATAGAGCTTGATCCTATCGGGGAAAACCGCCACACTATAATCGTTGATCTCCAGTAAAAGGTTAACAAGAGCCAGTCGGTTGCGTTTCTCACCTGAGATGAGGCTCAAACCGCGATGGCTGGTTTGCAAGTCAATCTTAAAATTTCGCAGCCAGGTTTTTACTTCCTGAACATCCTTATAAATTGATGAACGGGCGATGAAAAGCTTGTCAGTCAAAAAACTGATGCTGATCGGATTTTTGTTCAATAGCAGATAAAAAATGATGATGCAAACCCGGTCTTTTGCTCTGTAATACTGTTTTTGGGAGCGAGCCCTGCCAATCTCGGCGGCGAGGTGAGTGCGCTTAATCGCCTCGCCAAGGATCTCGCAGCCCTTTCCACGGGTGGATTGCAACTCGAGACCAAATGTGGCGACGAATTCCCGAATTTCTGGAACATAATTACGAATAGTTCGTTCAGTCAGGTTCAGTTCATCAGCAATTTGCTGATAGGTAAAAGCACCCTCCTTGTTCAGCATTGATTCGAGAATATTCAGAGCAATTGGTCGCATCGTAATTCCCTCCTAATATTAACATTAATGGGTGGGTTTGTACAGAATTTCCGTTGAGAAACGGAAATAATTGGATGAAAGAAGGGTGTTGAAACAGCTAAACTAAGTTCAATTATTCTTTCTATCACACAAGGAGAAAACAATGAAATCAATGCGTGCAAAAATCCAATCATTCGCTGGCGCGATGATGGTACCGGTCATTTTATTTGTTTTGGTCGGTTTTTATGTCGGTGTTGGTGCTGGTCTGACCAACTACATTCTGCCTAAACTCCTTCCGGTGGACTCCGCTATTGTGAAGTTCATCACGGCAGTCATCAACATGTTCGTGCACATGGGTTTCCTGTTCATGAACTACCTGCCAGTCTGGTTTGCAGTCGGCATCGCTTTCACCCTGGCAAAGAAAGAAAAGGGTTGGGCGGCATTTGCGGGTCTTATCATGTTCTTCACTTACATCCGTGGGATCGGTTCCTATGCCAGCGCCTGGGGCATTAGCGCTGAGAGCATCCTGACCATGGAACCTAACTTCCAGGCGTTGTGGGGTGATGTTGCAGGTATTTTCACCCTGAACATGGGTATTTTCTCAGGTATCGTGGCAGGTGTGGTAGCAGCTTGGGTTCACAATCGCTATGTGGACACCCAGTTCAAAGCCTCATTTGCTTTCTTCTCCGGACCCCGTTTCGTGATCATCATGGTCACCCTCTTTTCTGTTCCTCTCGCCATCGCCACCTATTACATCTGGCCGTTTATTGGTCGCGGTCTGCAGTGGATTACCAACTTCATCGGTTCATCCGGTCTCTTCGGCACCTGGTTGTTCGGAACGCTTGATAAGGCTTTGCTCCCCTTTGGTATCCATCACCTAATTGCCTTCCCGATTGAATACTCAGCTGTTGGCGGCACCATGAATATCGATGGCACTGTCTACGAGGGCGTGCGCAACATCATCATGGGTCAGGCAGCTTCCCCCAATGCCACCGGCTACATTACCCGCAACTTCACCACTGGTCGTATCCTCTTCCAGTTGGCAGGTCTGCCTGGTGCCGCGTATGCCATGTGGAAGATGGCCAAACCAGAAAACCGCAAGAAAGTTGCATCCATCGTTATCCCCGCAGTGCTGACCTTGATGCTTGTTGGCATCTCCGAACCGATCGAATATACCTTCCTCTTCGTTGCTCCCGCTCTCTACTGGTTGGTGTATGCTCCTCTAAGTGGTTTGATGTACGTGTTGGCTGAAGTTACCAATGTCTCCATCAACGGTCATGCCTTGTTCTTCATGATCCCCAACCTGTTCCAACCTGCCAAAGTGCACGCAATGTCCCTGCTGTACCTGCTGCCCCTGGCTTTCATTCTCTACTATCTTGCCTTCCGGTTCATGATCCAAAAATTCGACCTGCGCACACCTGGTCGTGGTGAAGAAGACGAAGAAGTCGCCTTCATGACCAAGAAGCAATACAACGAGCTCACTGACGGCAAACCAGGCAGTGTTAATGCCGCCACCGTCAAAGCCTCTTCCCTGGAAGACACCCTGGAACAGCGGATTGTGGAAGCTTTAGGCGGCGCTGAGAACATCGAAAGCGTCTCCGCTTGCGCCACTCGTCTGCGCGTGGAAGTCAAAGATACAAGCCTGGTTGTTGAAGATGCCATGTGGAAACAGCACCTTGAGGCGCTCGGTGTCGTGCGGTCGCAAAACGCTCTGCAGATTATCTACGGCGTGCGTGTAACCTCATTGCTGACCAAGGTCAAAGACATTCTGGGTCTGGACTAATCATCATATAATCATGGAGGGCACACGCGTGCCCTCCAAACTTTTTCAGGAGGGAAAAATGTTCTTCTTCAAGAAAAAAGCCAAAATTGTTGCTGTAGTAGACGGAACTATCCACGAAATCAGCGCTTATCCTGATGACGCGATCGGTCAGAAAATGCTCGGAGACGGTTTCTTTATCGAGCCCACTGGTGAGTTGATTTGTTCGCCGATTGATGGTGAGGTTGTGATGTTGTTTCCGACTGCTCACGCAGCCGCAGTCCAAAACCAGGATTACGAGATCCTGATCCACATTGGTGTGGATACTGTGAAGCTTGATGGTAAGGGCTTCACAGCTCTTGCCAAACAGGGCGATACGGTAAAAGCTGGCGACCCGCTTGTAAAACTGGACCTGGCTGCCATCAAAGCCTCTCCGGAAGTCAAGGCGGTCAGCACAGCAGTCATCTTCACCTCTGGCGATAAGAAAGTCGGCGTGAAAAATCCTGGTGCTCAGGTCAAAGCTGGGCAAGCCGATATTGTGACCGTTGAGCAAGCATAAGAAACGAAAGGGAAAAAATGAAACATATAAAAATTGCCGCAGGACTCGCGCACGTTAATTATGGTCGGATTGCCGATGTTGTTATTGCCGCGGACAAAGCCGGCGTGGACTACATCCACTCTGACGCAGCGGATATGATCGACCTCAAAAACATGCAGTTGATGGGCGGGCATCAGATCATTGAAGGTATTCGCCCCGAAACAAAACTGCCGATTGAATGCCACTTCTACACAGAAGTCTGCGACCGCCTCTTCATCGAGAAGATTGCGGCTGCTGGCGCTAACATGCTCATTTTGCCTGCTGAACACTTCATTGGTTCGCAGTTTATGTACATCGTCAACTATTGCCGTGAATTTGGCATGAAGATTGGTCTCGCAATTGGAGGGTATACCCCCCTTTGCTTTGTTGACGAAGCTATCTATGACATCGACCGTCTGCAGGTGATCGTGCACGGGGTGGATGAGACTGACGGCAAGGACAACTGGGGCTGGCGCCGCACTTCGATCGACCTGGTGAAACGTGCCCGTAAGCTGATTGACGAGAAAAATCCAAAATGCGAGCTCGCGATCGACGGCGGTCTGCGCCACAATAATATGGAGCCACTGCTGGAATGCAACCCGGATGTGGTCATCCTTTCATCAGCGCTCTTTAAGGATCCCGATGGAATCGAAGCAGGAACTCGCAAATGCCGCAAGGCACTTGATGACGCTGCAGTGAAGTTCGGCCTGGAGTAGAGTTACATAACTTAGCTTGAAAAGGTTGGTGGTTCCCCCACCAGCCTTTTCTTTTAAGAAACGTGCACTAACTGTCAGCAGTCGTACCTCGGAATCAACGCTAAAGGGCATTTAAACTTGCATTTATCAACAAATCTGTTAGAATATGTTTGTTCGTAACAGAATACTTTTCTCGATGAAAAGTGGGCAGGTGTCCACTTTTTTGTTTAGTGAAATTTTGGAGTGGAAAGAAACATGAAAAGCGAATTTGCCTTAGCTTTCAACGAGATCCTGGAAGACAAAGGTTTGCCCCGTGAGGTTATCATGGGGGCAATCAACTCTGCCATGGTGTCCGCATACCGCAAGTCGGTTGGCGCGTCTACCGCCCAGGAGGTTCGGGTTGATTTCGATCTCGACAAGGGAACCATGGTGGTTTTTGCTGAGAAAGAAGTCACAGACGAGATTTATGATCAGCGAACCGAGGTCTTGTTGGAAGAGGCTCGCAAGGTTAATCCGGATTGCCAGCTTGGTGATCTGGTAATGATGGAGTCCACTCCTGAAAACTTTGGCCGCATAGCAGCCCAGACAGCCCGTCAGGCAATCCAGCAGAAGATTCGCGACGCTGAACGTGCCGCGCAATACGAATTCTTCAAGAAACAGGAAGGCGAGATTGTCAGCGGCATCGTGCAAGCAGTCAATTCGCGCCAAGCAACCATCGGATTGGACCTGAAGGCGGAAGGCAGCATGCAGCGCAAGGACATGATCCCTTCCGAACGCTTCCGCATCCACGACCGCATCCGCTCCTATGTAGTGGAAGTCAAAGACCTGCCCAAGGGATTGCAGATTGTACTTTCACGCGCCCATCGCAACTTTTTGCGACGCCTGCTGGAGAACGAAGTTCCCGAGATTTACCACGGCATCGTTGAGATCCGTTCGATTGCCCGTGAACCCGGTCAGCGCGCCAAGGTGGCTGTTTCCGCGACTCAGCAGGGTATCGACCCGGTTGGGGCATGCGTGGGGCAGAGGGGTGTCCGCATCCAGGCGATTGTTCGTGAGCTGCATGATGAGAAAATCGACGTGATCGAGTGGAATCCTGACGCGGCACTTTATATTAGCAAAGCCATCAGCCCTGCCCGCGTTACTGGCGTATACCTGAACCATGGTCAGGGTGACGATAAAACAGCAATGGTAGTTGTGCCTGAAGATCAACTCAGCCTGGCGATCGGTCGGGAAGGGCAAAACGCCCGCCTGGCAGCCAAACTGACTGGCTGGCGGATTGACATCATGAGTGTCTCCGAAGCTGCCAGCAGAGCACTGGCGCAATTGCGAAAGGACCCAAGCCTGGCAAAATTGGCAGCCGAAGAAGCTGACACCATGGCGAGAATTGAAGCCTTATTACAGCAAAAAGAAGAGGGTCGGGTGCTCAATTTGGACGACAGCAACCTGATTGCCCGCTTTGTGGATCGCGTTGAGAAACGGGGCGAAGCCGACCGAAAGGTCGAGGAAGATGCTCGCCAAACAGAAATCCGTAAGATGCGTGAGTCTATTGACCCCCGAGCATTCCAGCTCAACATCTTTGACGTGGCAGAACTCAAGGAGCACCTGCAGGTCCTCATGCAGTCAGCTGGTTTGGACACTTTGGGCGATCTCATGCTTCAGGTCAAACTGGATCCGGATGCCATCCTTGCTATTGATGGTGTTGGACCAAAATCCCAGGAAGAGATTCTCAAGGTTGTCCAAAACTATCAATTCCCGGTTGTCGAGACAGAGCCAGTTGAAGTTGAGACGGTTGATGTAACCCCGGCGGTCGAGCCTGAGGTGGTTGTTGAAGAACCAGTCGTGGTTGAAGTGGTTGAACCTACTGAGGAGATAGTATCGGTGGCAGAAGCTGTAGGCGACGAACCGGAAGCAGTCGAAGAAGCCATCGTGACCCAGGCGGTTGGAGAACCTGCAGCGGATGATAAATCATTCGAAGAACTCTTCCAGATAGACGCGATGCGACGCACGAGCGAAACATCTGAGGAAGAGGATGAGAACGGTTTGCTTGGCGACAAGAAGAAAAAGGGCAAGAAGCGCAAGGGCTATACTGTGGAATACGATCCCGATCGTGACGCGACCTTTGTGAGACACAAACATCGCAATGACGATGACTGGACTGAATGGTAAAAGCTGGTGTGATGAAGCAGAGTAAAGGTGGCAGCTAAAACCGCACGGAAAGTTAAGCACGTCCCTCAGAGGACATGCGTTGGATGCAGGCAAGTGTTGTCTAAAAGTCAACTCACCCGGGTCGTACGCAGCTCTGAGGGCGTGGTGGTTGACCCCAGCGGGAAACTCCCTGGTCGGGGAGCTTATCTTCATGACCAGAGAAGCTGTTGGGACAAAGCTTTGAAGGGTTCACTGGCACATGCCTTGCGGACCACCATCCAGGAGCAAGACCTGGCGACATTGAAAACTTTTATGGAGACTCTGCCTGAGGGTGAGACTTCAGATGAGGAATCAATGACCGCCTGAAAGATCTTGTTTTGCTCATGTATGGCGTCTGGAGGGGATGTGAGGAAGTGACCGTAAGAGAGAGACGGAGTAAATATGAGCAAAACTGAAGAGAAAACAATTCAACTTCCCTATAGCCTATCGGTAAGAGAGCTGGCTGTGCTGTTGGGCACCAGCGCTGTTGCTGTCATCAAAATCCTGATGTCCAATGGCGTCATGGCCAGCATTAACCAGCAGATCGATTTTGATACCGCGGCGGTTGTTGCAACCGAACTTGGCTTTGAACCCCAACTTGAGCAAGAAGAAGTTGTCGTCGAAGAAGAGGGCGAAATTCCCCTGTGGAGACGCGTTATCCTGGAAGAAGACCCCAAGAACCTTGAAGCCCGTCCACCTGTTGTGACGATTTTGGGGCATGTTGACCACGGCAAGACCACCCTTTTGGACGCCATCCGTCACACTGATGTTGCTGGCGGCGAAGTGGGCGGAATTACCCAGCATATTGGCGCTTACCAGATCCAACACAAAGACCGCACGATCACTTTCCTCGACACCCCTGGTCACGCCGCATTTTCTTCCATGCGTGCCCGTGGTGCCCAGGGCGCGGATATTGTGGTTCTGGTCGTGGCAGCGGATGACGGCGTGCAGCCGCAAACGCGCGAAGCTGCCAACCATGCCAAGGCCGCCCAGGTGCCGATTGTGGTGGCACTCAACAAAATTGATAAAACCGATGCCAACCTGGAACGCGTAAAAACCCAACTGGCTGACATTGGACTGCAACCTGAAGAGTGGGAAGGCGATACATTCATTATGCCAGTTTCCGCGAAAGCAAAACGCGGTCTGGAGGACTTGCTTGAAACGATCTTATTAGTTGCCGACGATCTGACCATCAAAGCCAATCCCAAAGGGGCTTGCATTGGCACAGTCGTGGAAGCTCAGCTGGATAAATCCACCGGTAATATGGCAACCCTGCTCGTGCAGAACGGCACGCTGAAGGTTGGCGACGTGGTGGTGGCAGGCGAAGGCACTGGCAAGATCAAGGCGCTGTTCGATCAGCGCAACAAGCGTGTGGGCAAGGCTGGACCTTCAACACCAGTAGTGGTGATGGGGCTGAATGCCTTACCGGAAGCTGGCGATCTCTTCCAAGTGGTTGCCAATGAACGCGAAGGCCGAACGATCGTCGCTGAACGCAAGGCAGCACGCGAAGCCAAGCGGAATACCAAACGCGCCACCCTTGAAGAACTTTTCAGCCAGTACAAGTCCGGACAGGCAAAAGACCTGCGGCTGATCCTCAAGGCTGATGTTCAGGGGTCTCTTGAGCCTATCATTAATGAACTCGAGGACCTGGGTAAAAAGCAAAAGGGTCTGACCGTAAAAATCCTGCATGCTGAAACTGGCAATGTAACTGAGAGTGACGTGATGCTCGCAGCTGCTTCCAACGCTATTGTGCTTGGTTTTGATGTAGATGTGGACCAGGGCGCACGCAGAGGCGCAGAGGTTGAAGGTGTTTCCATCCGCCTGTACAAGATCATTTATCGTTTGATCGAAGACGTTGAAAAAGCCCTTAACGGTCTGCTCGAACCCGAAATGGTTGAGCGGGTGATTGGCAAGGCAGGCGTTCTGGCGACCTTCAAGGTCTCCAAGGGCGGTACCGCGGCTGGCTGCCGTGTTCTGACAGGTGAGCTGCGGCGGAATGCTTCCGTGCGTGTCTTGCGGGCAGGTGAGGAAGTTGTGAAGACTGAAATATCGAGTATTCGGCGTGAAAAAGAGGACGTTCGCGAAGTGCGTGAGGGTATGGAATGTGGCATTACGCTCAAAAACTTTGAAGGTTTTGAAGTGGGCGACCTGTTTGAGTGCTTCGTTATGGAAAAGTTTGGCGGCTAATAAGTCGCGCAAGTAAGGAGATATGGTATGCCAACCCCTTTGAGAATGAAAAGAATCAACGACCGGATAAAACAGGTCCTGTCGATCCTGCTGATTACCAAGATTGATGATCCACGCCTGGCCGGCGTTTCAGTTACGGATGTCAAGGTTGACCGCGAGTTGGATTTTGCCAATATCTATGTTTCTTCTTTAGATGGGGCAAAATCATCGCGTGAGGTGATTGCCGCCCTCAACCACGCTCGCGGCTATTTGAAGTACGAAATTTCTCAGGAAGTTGACTTGCGTGTAATGCCCCGCCTGCGATTTTTTTGGGATCCAACCCCAGAGAAAGCGGACAGGATTGACAGCCTGTTAGCAAAACTGCATGAAGAAAGCGAAAATATGGACGAAACTGACGATTTAATTCTGGATGGGGATGAAGATCTGTTTGATGAAATCACTGAGAAGGATTGGGATTCGGAATATGACCTCCCTGAGCAGGATGGAGTCGACGAGGACAGCTTTATTGATGATGAAGCGTAAAACACAGGATGAGACCATAAGGCAGCAAATTGCTGCTGCCCAGAATTTTGTCATAGTAGGGCACATTCGCCCGGATGGGGACGCGGTAGGTTCGATGCTGGGTCTGACAAGCGCCCTGCGTGCCAGCGGGAAACATGTTGCCTGCGTCCTGCAGGATGGCATGCCGGAAAAGTATGCTTTTCTTCCCGGTGCGGCAGAAGTGTGGAATTCCGTGCCGCAAAACTACGATTACCTGATTGTCGTGGATAGTTCGGACAAGATGCGAACTGGTCAGGTGTTGGATGACCTTCCTGCCCCTGATCTCGTGATCGACCACCACAATACCCATGATGACTTTGGGAAACTGGAGTACGTCAAGCCGGAAATCGAAGCCACAGCCTTGATCCTGGTGGAAAGCCTCCCGCGATGGGGGTTGACCATCACAAGCGACGCGGCGACGTGCTTGTTGACGGGCTTACTTTCAGACACGATCGGTTTCCGCACTGGCAACACCCAACCTGCAGCCCTGCGGGCTGCGGCTGACCTGATGGAAAAGGGCGCTGATTTTCACGATGTTTACCTTAAAACCCTGAGCGATAAAACCCTTGCTGAGGCACGCTATTGGGGACAGGGCTTGTCGAAAATTCAGCAAAATGGTGCAATTCTATGGTCGACCCTGACGCTTAGTGATAGAATTATTTCCAGTTATCAGGGCAACGATGATGCTGACTTGATCAACATCTTATCTGCCATTAAAGGCCCGCTAATGACCATTCTTTTTGTCGAACAAGAAGGTGGTGTCAAGATTAGCTGGCGATCTGTGGAAGGTGTGGATGTGTCAAAACTCGCAAGAGAATTTGGAGGGGGAGGTCACAAGGCAGCCGCGGGGGCTGATGTTGAAGGAAATTTACAAACTATTCAAGAAAATGTGATCATTAACTCAGAGCGATACCTGATTGAACTTGGGTCGGCTTGGGTTGAAAGAGATGCAAATGACTGATAATCAATTTAACGATCGAAGTAACTTGGCCAATAGTGTATCCGGGGTTTTAGTTGTAGATAAACCTGTTGGGATGACATCCCACGATGTTGTGCAGCAAGTTCGTGCGGGCACTCATATTCGACGGGCTGGGCATACTGGGACCCTTGATCCCCGGGCTTCGGGCGTGTTGGTGGTCCTTATCGGACCCGCCGTTCGGTTGAGTGAGTATGTTTCTACTTCCGACAAACGTTACCAGGCAGTACTTCGATTTGGCGTGACCACAAGCACCTACGATACCGAAGGTGAGGTCACAAGCCGCGCGCCAGTGGATATCAGCTACGAAGAATTGGAAGAGACGCTCAATACTTTTGTGGGCGAATTTGAGCAGACCCCCCCGATCTATTCCGCAATTAAAGTTGGCGGGCGAAAAGCTTATGATTATGCACGCGACGGTGAAACAGTTGAGCTTGAACCGCGAACGATTACTGTCCATTCAATCGAGCTGCTTGATTGGGATCCGCCAGAAGCTGTGATCGATATTCACTGTTCTTCAGGTACTTATATCCGCTCATTGGCATCTGATCTGGGTGAAAAGCTTGGCTGCGGTGCGACGCTAGTTGGTTTGCGCAGAACCCGAAACGGTCAGTTTGGCTTACGGGACGCGGTTTCTTTAAGCAAACTGCAGGATGCTTTCAATGATGGTAGTTGGTACAAGTATTTGATCCCTGCGGCCGAAGCACTGAACGACTGGTATACCGTGGTGCTCACTTTTGAGCAGGTGGACGATGTGCGCCACGGTCATCGCGTTTCCGCGCCTGAAGTAGTCGAGACGGGGCTTTGGGGTCGCGCAATCAGCGAAGAAGGTGAACTGGTGGCGCTGATTGAATACGATGCTGAAGCCAACGAATGGCAGCCTCGAAAAGTTTTCTTCAATTAGAAATGAGATGAAAATAAAATAGCCCCGATTGGTACAACCAGGAAGGGCTATTTGTTTGCCTCGCGCAGAAAATTATGACTGAATTCATCACTGACTGGCCTGATCACCTACCCAGGCATGCCTGGGTGACTATTGGCAATTTCGATGGGGTACATCTGGGTCACCAGGCACTCATCCAGCGACTGATTGAGCGGGCAAAGGCGCAGCAAGGTCAAACCCTGGTGCTCACCTTTTGGCCTCATCCACGCGCTGTGCTGGGAAGCGAGAGCGAACCATTCCTTTTAACCAGCCAAAAGGAAAAACAGCGTCAGTTGCAGAACACAGGGGTTGATCTTGTCCTAACCCTGCCCTTTGACCAAAATTTTGCAGACCTGAGTGCCGCAGACTTTTTGGGACGAATGGACGCAAGTTTGCGACCTACTGGATTGTTGGTGGGACCTGAGTTTCGCTTGGGCAAGGACCGCCAGGGAGACTTCGCCTACCTACAGGCCTTCTGCGCATCCAGAGAGATAATTTGTGAAAGCCTGCCACCGTTTATCCTCAATGGAGAACTTGTTTCTTCGAATCGAATCCGAATTTGCCTGCAGGAAGGTCGGGTAGAGGATGCTGCCATGCTTTTGGGGCATCCATTTAGCCTCGAAGGCGAGGTGCAGCTTGGTAAGCAGCTTGGCAACAAGCTGGGCTTTCCAACTGCCAATTTTGTTCCAGAGCCCCTTCAGCTGCTCCCGCGTTTTGGGGTTTATGCGACACGCGTCTTTCTGGAGAACCAGATTCTTATGGGAGTAACAAATGTCGGTGTCAGACCGACTTTCGAGGCAGCCGCGGCACCAAATGTGGAAACATTCATTTTGGATTTTGACGATAGAATTTACTATGAAACGATACGTGTCGAATTTATCAGTTTCCTGAGACCAGAGCGCCGCTTTGAGCAGGTGGAAGCATTGGTTGCGCAAATCGAAGACGATAAAGCCCAAACCAGGAGGATCATTCAGAATGGACCTTAACCGCAGAGTATATCGCCTCAGCCCCAGCCAATTCAGCGCGGAAACGATTGCTGTCACGTTTGCCAAGACATCTCGTTCTCCGGAGCCCTTCGATGTGATCGCCGCGGAACTCAATGACGAAAAAAGCGCCCAGTTCAGTGAGAAGTGGATCGTCGGGTATGGTCATTCAAGCGTGGCTGAGCATGCTGTGCTGCACCTGGCACTCGAGAATGTCTCACGCCTGGCTATTGAGACCATCGAAGCTAATCGGCTGGCATCCTACACCGAAAAATCAACCCGTTACCAGGAATGGGACCCCAAAGCTTATGTCACCCCTCCAGAAATTCTGGGCAGCCCTTATGAAGGCGAATACCAGGCTTTGATGGACAAGCTATTTGTGATCTACGCGGAAGCCTTGCAGGCTCTGCGTCCGTGGGGCGAAGCCAACACACCGCGACGTGAGAATGAAACGGAGAGGTCCTGGTCCAACCGCGCGCGCGTGAAATCTGTTGATGTCGCGCGCTTCATTTTGCCCGCGGCAGCCATGGCGAACGTGGGATTGACCATCAATGCTCGCGCGCTTGAATATGCCATCAAAAAAATGCTTTCATCCGAGCTGGAAGAGGTGCGCCTAATTGGGGCTGAGATGAAAGCAGTCGCCACACAGGAACTGCCGACGCTGGTAAAGTATGCCGATCCAATCGCATTCTTACCCCGACTGCGTGAGAATGCCCGCGTCTTTGCCAACCAGATCGACACCATATCTGGCGCGCCGTGGAGCGACCTGAAAGCTGTCGACGAAAATGCTGAGGACAGGGTGCTCGCTGCTGTACTATACCGTTTTGGTGACGATTCTTACCAGGTCTGCCTTGACCAGGTGCTGAACATGCCTCAAAATGAAAAACAAGCCCTGGTGGATGCCATGTTTGCGGAAATGACCGACTTTGACATTCCGATTCGGGAACTCGAATATGCCGACCTAACCTACAGCCTGATCATGGATCAGGGCGCGTATTTTGAGTTCAAGCGCCATCGCATGATGACCCAGACGGTTCAGGACCTGACCGCCAGGCTGGGTTACGCCCTGCCAAAAGCCATCACTGAAGCTGGATTCGAAGCGCGTTACCGCGAAGCCATGCAGGCGGCTGCGGATTTGTACGAAAAACTGGCTGCCTGGAATCCACAAGTGGCAGCCTACGTGGTTCCGAATGCCTTTAACCGCAGGGTTCTCTGCCGCGCCAATCTGCGGGAACTCTTTCACTTCATCAAGCTTCGATGCGCGAGGAATGCCCATTTTTCCATCCAACGGGTCGGTAGGGGCATGCTTGAGCAGTTGCGCCCTTACTTCCCACTTTTGAGTGAGAAAATCCAGGTGAAGGCTGACACGAGCGTCGAAGACCTGACGACGGAATACTTCAGCAGTCCAGCAATTTTTCCAAACTCCTAGACGCAACATTGGACAGACCAACACAATGGTTGTAAGCTGTTATGGGTTTGTTATAATCATCACATCGTCGCGCCAGAATAGCGGACGGAAAGGAACCAAATGAAAGTAAAAACAATTCTCTTTACCAGTTTGCTTGTAATTAGTCTCGTTTTATCTGGTTGTGGCTCGGAAAAACCCACTGAAACAACGATCAACCTTCCTGCTGTTAGCGGTGGTGAAGCCCAAACCACGGCAATGCCAACCACGATCGCCACTGAAGTTCAGAATCCTGAGGTAATCTATCCTGTTAGTGAAACTAGCGAGCCCATTACCGACATTGCTCTTTCTTATCCAATCGATGACTCAAGCCCGAACTACGATGCAGAGATGCGCGCTTTTATCGAGCAAATCCTGAACGGAACGATGCCGATAGAGGATCTTTTCGGAAAAGACGATGATGTTACACAGGACATTCTGCTCGAAGCCGCTCAAGGGCGGATCATACTATCTGACACAGCTCTGAAACAAGCTGCTGATTGGCTTGAGAAGCAATAAACCTTTCTCTTCTGACTATGCAAAACACCTGCAAATCTTAGCAGGTGTTTTTTTCCCCCCGAAGGCATTCGAAAATGTAATGTTCTTGATGCAAAAACTACTCGATAACCGGGTAGATATGACTTTTCAATCTTGCTTGAAACCAACTATTATTTCTCTCCCGCTGAAATTGCTGCAATATGTGTTTAACCTCCCTTCCGGTAAAACCCAGTCTGCTTGTTATCTTTTTGGGAGATCTGGTAGATTATTACTTGTTCCACTAATGTCTTTCGGAGATTTTTATTACTGCTCACATCTATTGTCCATTTCATGGCTCCAGGTCGTGTCTGGGAGATCATCACTTTACCAATAGTTGAGTTCTTCGACGGTAAAAAATTGACCTATGGTACAATATTTCCCATAAAATTCAGCAGTAAAACAGTCCACAACCAAGATAAGGGGCTTCTCATGGGTAAAAGAATTTTTACTATTATCCTGTTTGTAACTCTCGCCTTTTCAAGCTTATCAATCACAGATAATTATGCATATTCTGAGAACGAAATACCACAGAAGAGTTCTCTGAATTATCAGGTTTACCTTCCTATTGTCCAAAAACCCGATCCATGGGCTAATGTAGATCCCACAGGGCAGGAAATTATATACTGGCATCAGCATTCTGGCTCACGTGAAACCTTTCTCTTGAACCTGGTTGAAGAATTCAATACAACCAATCCCTGGAACATTCATGTAACAGCGATTTATAAAGGTGGTTACGGAGATATTTTTACCGCTATGCTTAAAGTTCTGAATACTCCTGATGCCCCTGACCTTGTTGCTGCGTACCAAAATCAGGCTGCCACTTATCAACTGCAAAATGCTTTGTTTGATATGACTCCTGTAGTTACCAGCCCCACATGGGGATTGTCCCAAACCGATTTATTGGATTATTTCCCCGGATTTTTAGCCAGTGATGTCTTTCCGTATTTTGACAACCATCGTTTGGGCTTTCCTCCTGGGCGATCAATGGAAGTGATGTATTACAACACTGAATGGTTGGCTGAACTTGGATATACAGCCCCGCCTGCCACACCTGCTGAATTTCAAGAGGCTGCGTGTGCAGCAACCGCAAATCCATTTAGTGGTCAAACTGGAATTGGTGATCCTTTAGGGTATCAACTTAGCCTCGATGCGTCCCGGTTTGCGAGTTGGACTTTTGCTTTTGGTGGGGAAGTTTACGATGCAGAAACAAATCAATACTCACTGAATAGCCAGGAAGCCATTAATGCCATGACATTTCTCAAGGGGGTATTTGATGCGGGTTGTGCTACGCTGGTGACTGAAAATTATGGCGATCAGACAGCCTTTGGAGAAGGAAGGCTGCTGTTTAGTGTTGGTTCATCCTCCGGAATTCCTTACTATAATGGGGCTGTTGGAGGTGATTTTGAATGGAATGTGGGAGCTCTACCCCATACATCATCTGATCCCATGATGAATATCTACGGAGCCAGTGTGAGCATTCCCAAACATACTCCTGAACGTGAATTGGCTGCCTGGCTGTTTTTGAAATACTTCTCAACGACTGATGTTCAAGCTGAGTGGGCAAAGTTCTCGTCCTATTTTCCTGTAAGGCAAAGCGCTGCTGATCAGATGGCTGACTACTTCGTGGATAATCCTCAGTATGCCAGTGCATTTAACCTTTTACCACACACAAAATCAGAACCAAACGCTCCTAATTATGATTATGCAAGGAATTATATTGTGACGGCGATGGCTGAGATATTCGTTGGTGGAGCTGATGTTGTAGCCACTCTTAATCAACTTAATATTAATGCGAACAATACTTTACCTTAACACTTAGAATTCTGCCTTTCAAAAAAGACTTCGAGAGATGAATTCTCGAAGTCTTTTTTAACTTCATGGTACCAAGTCATAAAGGCTCTTTGATTGATTCTTGGACTACATGCCGAATCTCCGCACTTATTCGTCAGTTTTTTTGTTCTAAGCTTCCTGTAAACCAATCCCCTCATCTCATTCCTGCTGAAATTACGGCAAAATGTGTTTGTTCGCCGCCACTTTCCTTTTTATTTTCAGGCAAATCCAACATCGCTCATCCAGTCGTCCAATTCACACCCCAAATTATTAATAGAGAATTATTACAAACAACTGCCCTAAGAATGCATAAATTAGGTTAGAATTAACATGGCAACAAATGGACTGATTACAACAAATTCACGCTTCCAATTTCCATTGTCGCAATTGTTCCAAGATTCGGGATCGGAGATTATTATGACTATTCATTTGTATTTATCCTTGTTTCCTGAAGCATTGATTGCTTCGATGCTTTCGCCAGAGGATTTCGGATCTTATTATGCGCTTGGATCAGCAAAAAAATCGCGCGGTCAAGCGATTTTCTTCGAGGTTGATCCAACTTACCGCCATCCATATTTTAAGATCGATGAAGCATTTGAACGTTGTGTTCCCCACGATGATGGCAGCCTCAAGTCCTCGGTATATGTTTCGGTGTATCGAGCATTGGAGCACATCAAGCTAAGCGCTCTGCAGCACCTCTTTCTAACCACCCAGGACGGGTATACCCTGGATCTCCCTCCCTCCGAGGATATCCCCAACGGAACCGGTCAACTTCATCTGTACCAGGAAATCGCTCCCGTCGCACCGCTAGTGGTCAGCCGTTTGGGACCCCTCCCTTTCCTTGATCAATTGGTGCGAAATCCGGTGTCCTTGGTGACTGTGCCAGCAATTGTATTCACTGAGTTGCATTTGGGTGAATTGGCTGACGACCCCGAGATGGGCATCATGATCAACCTTCCATACGGCAACCAGGACCACCTGCGCCAGTGCCTGACAGATGTTAAAACCAAATATGCCACCACAAAAATGGTGGATCGCTCACATAACCCGAATGTCCAGTATCGTTCCATCAAGAACGGTTTTTATGCCGGTAACGCGAAAGAAATGCGATATTATCCAATGCCAACTGCTGAGGAATTGCGCGTTTTAAACTACCGCTGGTTCCGCTCAGCGAATATGTAGAGTTGGAAACATTGACTACTAAAAATCCGCGAACAACTCGCGGATTTTTTATCACTCATTCATGGATTACTGCCATATTCCCGAGCACACCCCAGGAGGTTAAAAAAACCTCGATCGGTACTGAGTAAAGCATGCCATTATTCATGTAGGTAAGATTCGTTTCGTTGTATCCAGTGAGAATTACCACGTGTTCGAAGGGGGCAACGATTACGGCATTGCCTTGCTTGTCAAAAACCTTCACACGCGAGCTATATTCCATATTCCCGATTACCCAGGCTATCACGGGATCACCCTCAGCCAGCTCTGTCTTGACCTCCTCCAACGTCATTCCTTCCACCGCTTTTGCGGGCAAACCATACTCCCTCAACAATTCGGCAATCGGAGGCGCGTGCACTCCATAAGCGTCAGGTGGGATCTGCCCCCAACCATCGGTGGTAACATTTCCAACAAAACCCAATTCAGGGTTGTCGGAAAGCGGCAGTGCAAACTGGAAGGTGGATTCATAAATCAGCACGTCGTAGTAACCCGCCCAATCCACTGCCGCGCTTGCCTCACAGCCTAACTCGTATGTCTGTTCATGACCACTGATGTCGGTGATCATAGCGGCAGGGGGAAGAGCGCTCTCTGTCGGGATTGGACTGGGTTGGATAGTAGGTTGAGCGGAAAGGGCAATCTCAGCCGTGGGAGTGGCTTGAATTGCAGGAGTAGGGCTTTGCATTCCTACTGTTGGGGTTGGCAGTACAAGGGGAGCAGCGCTTTGCGTTCGCAGGCAGCCAGCCAACATCATGATGGCAAAGATGAGGGAAGAATCCCGGATCCGTTGTGCGAACAATGAGCATTGCCTGTAGGTCATGGATTAAATTCACCTGGCTTCAAGAGTCTAAAACCCCAACTTGGTGCGCTTTTGATGTAGCCGGATGGACGCCAGTAATCCTTCGCTTGTTGGCTCGTCGAAATATGGCAAGTAAGATCTGACGCGCTGCTCAATGCCGCTTCCATCTGTATCTGACATTACTTCCTTGAGCACATAGGCTGTCTCCGCGGGGGATCGCCTTGCAAGAACGGCAATCACCTGGCTGAGGTTTGGCTGAAGCAGAGTCTGCTCGCTTTGGATAAAGGGTCGGATCCAGCGAAAAAATTGTGGCAGTTGATCTGAATGCGATTGCTCCACCAGCAGTGAGAGCGCGTAAAGACCATGGTTTTGCTGGCGCTCCAAAGGGCTGGCAAGCAGATTACCGACAAACTCAGTCCATCCCTTGGGATCTTCAGACTGCAAACGCTGGCTGCCTTTGTTGAAAACCGAATTGACCACAGCCCGGTCCAATGGCACAGAAGACCACTGCCTTACGCGATCGAACACATCTGCTTTAGCCTGGAGGGGAACCTGACCCAACAAGTGTGCCGCAAGGTCGCGGGCTTCAAAATGTTCATCCTCCCAAAGCTCATCTACGACCGCAAGGGTTTCATGTGAGTCCTGGCGTGCTTTCAGGCTGAGCCCATTGGCGACTTGAGGCAGGATTTGTTCGGGCAGGTCGTAAACGCGCATGAAACTGACCGGCACGGCGTCTTTATGCTTGCGGTGTGCGTAGCGGTGGTAGAACTGCAGAGTCTCATGCAGCCGTTTGCGGAATTCAGCGGGTTGCGAAAAAACTTCCTTTAATGCTTCAATTTGCTTATTGAGACGCGTCAGGTCAATGGCAGCCATGAGGGAATTATAGCGTGAATCACTGGGTGACATGATACGCGCTGCCTGATCTTGTGCCAATCGTTTCTGCTTGGAGTGGCTCCACGCCTGGAATAATGGTGGATTGGATTTATGGAGCGTGGGAATTTGGGGGGCAAGTGGTGTAGGGTGGGTTGGCGTTCAAAAGCAGAGGAATTACGAGAATAATTAAAAGCCAACCCACCGATGGGATGCGAGGTTTGTGTGTTGGTGGGTTGACTATAAGCAGATGGTTTGGATAAGAATTTGCTGACGTCAACCCACCCTACGAAAAAACAGTTGTCTGATGCCGACCCACCCTACAAAAAAACCGTTGTATGACGCCGACCCATCCTATAAAAAAAATACAGCCAGGCTGCCCTTCCACTCATAAATATGCCAGGGAAGAATTGTTGAAATCGCCACGTCGCTACGCTCCTCGCGATGACGAAAGATGTTGGCGGGTTGGCAATTGAGAATTTTAGGCAGGTCGAGGGTACGTCACGACAAGCCACCGATGGGATGGGAGGTTTATGTGTTGGTGGGTTGACTATAAGCAGATGGTTTGGATAAGAATTTGCTGACGT
>CAYSVX010000012.1:0-4539 GCA_964434665.1 uncultured Anaerolineaceae bacterium | reverse complement strand
GTTGACTATAAGCAGATGGTTTGGATAAGAATTTGCTGACGTCAACCCACCCTACAAAAAAATGGTTGTATGACGCCGACCCACCCTACAAAAAAACAGTCAGGCTGCCCTTCTACTCATAAATATGCCAGGGGAGAATTGTTGAGATCGCCACGTCGCTACGCTCCTCGCGATGACGAAAGATGTTGGCGGGTTGGCTATTGAGATATCCAGACTGGTCGAGGGTACGTCACGACAAGCCACCGACGGGATGGGTATGTGTTGGTGGGTTGACTATAAGCAGATGGTTTGGATAAGAATTTGCTGACGTCAACCCACCCTACAAAAAACGGTTGTATGACGCCGACCCACCGACGGGATGGGTATGTGTTGGTGGGTTGACTATAAGCAGATGGTTTGGATAAGAATTTGCTGACGTCAACCAACCCTACAAAAAAATGGTTGTATGACGCCAATCCAGCCCACAAAAAAACGGTTGTATGACGCCGACCCACCCTACAAAAAACGGTTGTATGACGCCAATCCAGCCCACAAAAAAACGGTTGTATGACGCCAATCCACCCTACCACGGTCGACATCGAAAAAGCGTCGTCTGAATCTTATGATTGTGTGGTTGTTCTCTCCTGTTTGGCTTCTGCAGTCGAATCCATGTCTGGTGGGCCAATTGATTTGATGATGGGGGCGTTGGAAAAATCCGGCAAGGACGTGCAGAGAGGGGTAAGATAAAAATGCTGGTTACCCAGCTTTTTTTTCATCTTGCTTGTTGAGGGATTCCCTCATTTTTTTGAAGTAATCTACATTGGACGGCTTAAAATCAGGCGATTCTTGGGGGTCATAGCCGAAATAAGCAACGCGCATATCCCGAGCGAGTTTACTCAATTGCTCGTCTGTCGCATCCAACGGGATTTCGAAAAGAAAAGGTTTTCATTTTTTTTCTTAGCCATTTATTGTCTCCTCTTTCAGAAAGGAATAATACATTATCATAGTTCCATAGGCGTTGTCAACCGCTGTCCTTATCTCTTTCGGCAATTATCCTCAAATTTTCAGAATATTTTAATAATTCTGATGGGGTCAGGTATTTTGGATATTTGGTGTGGTGGATTTCGACCTTATGCCTCAGGTCAAAGATTCCTAATTGGTATTTTTCTATAGCAAAAATGATTGCTTTTTTGAACTCTCTGGCTGTAAAGACATGCGCTAAATCCAAGTAAGCCTCGCCTTTATAGACCCAACCTCCACCAAAGGTTTTTTTGCCTTGAATCGCGCCTTGAGAGCGAGCACAAAATAATGATTATGGTGGGTTGGCTATAAGGAATATTGATTGGAATGAGATTGTTTGACGCCAATCCACCCTACAAAAAACTTTCGCCTATACACCCTATAAAAAAGTCGGGCTAAGCAAGCGCCAGCCCGACATGTGTATTTTGAGACAAAAAACGAACCGATCTCAATACCCCTTGGCGAAGTAGACCTGTTTGTTGGTTTTCCTACCGGTATAGAAGCAAACACCCTCACCCTCAGTCGGGGCATAGTTGCGCAGCGAAGCCTTTGTTTCTTCCTTGATCTTTGCTTCGTTTTCTGCGTCATCATGCCACCACACCTTCGCCCAGCCTTTGTTCTCAACCACATCCTTGAAGTCTTCATAATTGGTTACTTCGAAGATGTGTTCATCGCGGAATTTAGTTGCTTTGGCGAGCATATTTGCCTGGATCTCAGCCAGGGCGGCCGGTATGGCTTGTTCGAAACCTGCCATCGGGATGAAGCGCTTTCCTTCCCTGCCAGGGATGTCCCGGCGGGCAAGCGCGAGCGTGCCATTCTGCACATCCTTTGGACCCACTTCGATGCGCAGCGGCACACCCTTCAGCTCCCAGTCGTTGAACTTGAAGCCCGGCGTAAGCCCTTCGCGGCGGTCGACGAAAACGCGCAAATTGCCCAAACCGCTGACAATCTTTTCCACAGTCTCCATGACCAGGTTTTTTTCTTCGTCCTTGCGATAGATCGGTACGATCACCACCTGGTAAGGTGCCAGGTTTGGCGGGAGCACCAGACCCTGGTCGTCCCCGTGGGTCATGATGATAGCGCCAATAAAGCGTGTTGAGAGCCCCCAGGATGTCGTCCAGCAGTGTTGCAGCTGGTTGTTTTCGTCAAGGAACTTAATATCAAAGGCCTTGGCAAAGTTCTGCGCCAGGAAGTGGGAAGTGCCAGACTGGAGGGCTTTGGTGTCGCCCATCATCGCTTCAATGGAGTAGGTAGCCTTCGCGCCAGCAAATTTTTCGGTTTCGGATTTCTGACCGGCGAGCACAGGCACGGAGGCCTCGTTGATGGCAAAATCAGCGTAGACATTGAGCATACGCTGGGTGTGCTCGGCAGCTTCCTGCTCGGTGGCGTGGGCGGTGTGACCTTCCTGCCAGTAAAACTCAAGCGTACGCAGGAAGAGTTTGGTGCGCATCTCCCAGCGAACCACGTTACCCCACTGGTTGATAAGGACGGGCAGGTCGCGATAACTCTGGATCCACTTGGCGTACATAGTGCCGATGATTGTCTCGGAGGTTGGGCGTACAATCAGTGGTTCTTCCAGAAGCTGTCCGCCGCCATGCGTGACGACTGCGAGTTCGGGGGAAAAGCCTTCGACATGTTCCTTTTCTTTGGTCATGAAGGACTGCGGGATCAGCAGCGGGAAAGCGGCATTGACATGACCGGTTGCCTTGAAACGCTTATCGAGGGCAGCCTGGATGTTTTCCCAAAGCGCCCAGCCGTAGGGGCGCACCACCATGCAGCCGCGTACGGGGGCATAATCCGCCAATTCCGCGCGGATCACGAGCTGGTTGTACCACTCGGAAAAGTTTTCAGACCTGCTGGGTAATTTTTTGTCGTCCATAATCACTCTTTTTCCTGTTGTAATAAAGCCACGGCGCTTTGCGCATCCGGAGCAAATTGTAAAATTGCGCGGGTCGAAGCATTTACGCTTGCGTTCTGACCTTTGAAGAAAGCGTCAAAGGTTTGCTTCCAACCCTCGCCGATAACGATCAAATGGCGCGGCCGGATAGCGCCGATGGCAATCAGATTGTACGCCATCGCCACTTCCACCAGCGTACCAACACCGCCTGGCAGGGCAATAAAAGCGTCGGCTGAGCGGGTTAGGATGGCGATGCGGTCGCCGAGCGTCACGCTGGGGATAACTTCACGCACCCACGCGTTTGGTCCTCCAGGGCGAAAGGCTTCGATCTCGTCCGAAGTCACGCCGATAGTATGCCCGCCAGCTTCTTCAGCTCCGCGTGAAGTCGCTTCCATGGTGCCGCAATAGCCGCCTGTCATCACGGTGTGACCATCCTCTGCCAGCAGTTTGCCAAGCAGGTAAGCAAGGTCGTAAAGATCTTCACCCTCGTGGGCATTGGCAGACCCAAAAACAGCTACTTTCATGCCTGATCACTTTCTTCCGTCCAACTACGGTGCCAGTTTTGGCGGACCTTGTCCAGGACCGCCTGTTCGAGGTCGATCCCTGAGACGCTGGCCAGTTGAAGCAGGTAAAGCGCCACGTCTGCCAGCTCTCCGCGCAGCCCTTCAGGGTCGATTGTTTCCGCAGACCACTGGAAATGCTCCAGCACCTCAGACGCCTCAAGACTAAGCGAGATTGCCAGGTTGCGAGCGGTTTGCTGCTTGGGCGAATCAGGCTCATACCAGCCGTGAAGGCGCACGAGGTCGTTCATTTGCTGCGTGAGTTCTTTGAGATCCATAACCCAAAGATTATACCCGAGAACGACTGATGGGAATCGGTATTAACGATTTATAGACTGATATGGGTTCAAATAAATCAAAAAAGGGGATTAGGGCAGGTCTTCACCGCCGAAGATCAGTTCTTTCCAGATCTCCAAACGCGTAAGAACGACAGTTTCAGGTTTTGGCGTCGCCGTTGGTGCGGGGGTGTAATCGCCAGGGGGCATGAGGATAATGGGATGATCTCCCTCCGAGATCAGGCGGTCTTTCTCGCGCGCCCATTCTTCCAGCGCGCGATCGGAAGTGGCATAAGCGATATCGTCTTCGACAACCAGGCGTGTAGCCTGCAGCCCAGCAAGCCTGGTTTCCAGGATGGTTTCCATTTGGTTCAGCTGGATCATATTGCTCATGCGGTTGTTGAAGTCCATCATGAGGACGACCAGAATCACAATCACCACCACGGTTATCAGCCGGCGGTCAGCCCAATGGATCTGCTTGATTTTATCGAGTAATTTCTTAAACATTGCTGCCTTTGTTGCAAATATTGTACCACCGCCGGTCTTTTTTGTAATTTCATATTTTGAGGAAATTAAAGACCTCCGATGAAGGAGGTCTTTGGTGCCGAAGGAGAGATTTGAACTCTCACGAGCGCTGTGCTCACTACGCCCTGAACGTAGCGCGTCTGCCAGTTCCGCCACTCCGGCGTGAATTGATATTTTATACGAAAGTGGCGAAATGTCAACTAACTGAATGGTTTCCTCAAAATTGTTCTGTAGGATTACCATACATCTTGGACAATGAATAAGAAGAGAATAGCAGGAAATG
>CAYSVX010000011.1:0-37732 GCA_964434665.1 uncultured Anaerolineaceae bacterium | reverse complement strand
AGTAGGTGTTTTGTTCATGTTTATTTCCTCTATTTCGTTGTTAAATGATTACTGCGCGCATATTTAAGGTAAAGCTGTTAGTAATACGGACAAGCGAAAACGAATGACATGGTAGTAATAGGTGATGACCCAGTTTATCAACTTCCGCAAAAAAGGAGAACTTTCAGGGGCATTCCCATCACCTTGGACGGTTTTTTGTGCAATGAGCAATCTCTCGCCCAGGTCGAGAGTGTTATCAAAAGTTTCCGGCGTATAGTCCAGCGAAACCACGGATTGATCCACCGAGGTGATCTCAATTTCGCCAGTGGTCTTGAGGGTCAGCTTGAGCTGATCACCCCCATCTGCTTTAATGATGGAATGAAGCGGCTGTCCGGGTGAAACTTTGTAAGGGATGGTTGGCAGGGGGATTACTGGTCTGCCCAGGGCGAAGTAAATGCCGTAAAGCACAAGGACAATAACTAAGGATATCAACAATACTCGCCAGAAACGGGGCACTTTAAATTAACCTCTTCCGGAGCGACTGATGGATTTCTCTATTTACTTCTCCACCTATATTGTAAACCAAAACGGGAAATAACCCAAGTTTTGTAGGGTGTTTATCGCACTAAAAATAAAATTGGCACTTTACAGATTGACAAAAATTGATGTGAGGTTTATAGTTGCATACATCAAAAATATTTTATGTGAGGTAAGAATGGAAAGCAGTTATCAAAGCCAGGCGCGTGTGTTTAAGGCTTTTTGCGACGAAACCCGTCTGCGCGTGCTCGAGATGCTGCGCGGCGGCGAAAAATGCGCTTGTAAATTGTTGGAAAACCTTGACTGCGGTCAGTCCGGGCTTTCTTACCATATGAAAATCCTGCTTGAGTCTGGGATTGTTACCAGCCGGCAGGAAGGCAAATGGACCTATTACCGCATCTGCTCCGAAGGCGCTCCCGCGGTGGTCTCGCTTGTCCAACAACTTACCACCATTACCGGTGACCCAGACCAGTGTGATTGCTGCGAAAACTGAGCCCCTTCCAATCAAAAATCACATCAAATTTAGAAAGCACACTTCATGACAACCTCTATTTGGGACTTTATTCAAAATCAAATCCTGGGAATGCAATGGCTAAATGCCCTCATTGGCAAGCTTCTTACGTCGTTTGGTCTCGACACAGCCAATCGCTGGGTTGGCAGCCTGCAATTTTTCGTCTATGACGTCATCAAAATCACCCTGCTCTTGTGCGTCCTAATCTTTTTCATCAGCTACATCCAGAGTTTCTTCCCCCCGGAACGCAGCAAAAAGATTCTCAGCAGGTTTCATGGTTTAGGCGCGAATACCATTGCAGCTTTGCTCGGTACGGTCACCCCGTTTTGCTCGTGTTCGTCTGTTCCACTCTTTATCGGTTTCACTTCCGCAGGTTTGCCGTTAGGGGTCACATTCTCTTTCCTCATCTCCTCGCCCATGGTCGATCTTGGATCCCTGGTGCTCCTCACGAGCATCTTTGGCATCAGAATCGCTGTGCTCTATGTGATTCTCGGGCTGGTGGTTGCAATCCTGGGGGGAACGCTGATCGAGAAACTGCACATGGAGCCTCACATTGAAAGCTTTGTCCTGCGAGCGGGCAACGTGGATATCGAGTCCCCTGACCTGACGACGCAAGACCGCTTGATATATGCCAGGGAACAGATGGTTTCCACCTTCAAAAAGGTGCTTCCCTACATATTAATTGGCGTCGGTATCGGGGCGTTCATCCACAACTGGATCCCCGAAAGCTGGGTTGTCACTTTGCTCGGACGGAAAAATCCTTTTGGCGTCCTCCTGGCTACGCTGCTGGGCTTGCCGTTCTACGCGGACATCTTCGGAACCATTCCGATCGCTGAGGCGCTGCTCTCCAAGGGTGCGCAGCTTGGCACAGTTCTGTCCTTCATGATGTCGGTCACCACTCTTTCGATTCCGTCATTGGTCATGCTGCGAAAAGCGATCAAGCCTAAGTTGCTGGCGTTGTTCGTGGTAATTTGCGTTTTCGGGATCATCCTCGTGGGCTATCTATTCAACGCCATACAGCCATTCATTTAATAAGAGATAATCCATGCCACTTGACCTGAGTCCCGCAAAGCATTATCGTCCTGCCAAAATTGAGGGTAGGAAACCCAAACCGGTGCTGGTGGAATACCTCTACCTCGACCTGCAAGTCTGTGATCGCTGCATTGGCACAGAACATGTGCTGGAAGAAGTACTCACCAAGTTGTCTCCTGTGCTGCAGCTTGCCGGTTATGAGCTGGAATACCGCAAGAAAAAAAATGGAAACACCAGAACTTGCCCAGCGGTATCGATTTGTCTCCTCGCCCACCGTCCGCGTTAATGGGCGGGATGTATGTTTCAAGGTACAGGAGAACCCCTGCGACTGCTGCAGTGATATCAGCGGTTCCATCGTCGATTGCCGCATTTTTGAATATGAGGGGCAAACCTACGAAGTGCCACCCCAAGAGATGCTTGCTGAGGCGATCCTGAAAGCGGTGTTTGGATCACAGAGCGAGCCCTGTTGCGCCGAAAATGTGTACGCCTTGCCCAAAAACCTGGAAGCCTTCTACAACGGAAAGAACAACAAATCTGGTTGTGACTGCTCTAGTAGTTGTTGTTGAAATCTTATTCAGAAAGGAATTAATCATGGTACTGTCCAATTTTAGAAAGAAAAAAAGTGAAGGTTCGGAGTGCTGCGGTCCAATTGACGAAGTCAGCTTTGTCAGTGCTGAAAGTGCCAAAGCAGAAGGTGCGAGCGTCAAGGTGTTGGGCAGTGGTTGTGCCAAGTGCAACCAGCTCGAAGCCGCGACTGTGGCAGCCCTGGAACAGCTGGGCATGGATACCACCATCGATCACGTGAGAGATTTTGCGCAGATCGCATCCTATGGCGTCATGTCCACACCCGCACTGGTGGTGGATGGCAAGGTCGTCTCTTACGGCAAAGTGCTCAAGACCGAGGAAATCGTCACAATTCTAAAAAAGCTCAGAGGCTAACTTATGGCACAGAAAGAATCTGCTGGCATCGGTTTCTTTGAAAAATACCTGACAGTCTGGGTACTGCTTTGCATGGCAGCCGGCATTCTGATCAGCAAGTATCTGCCCGGCATCCCGAATTTCCTTGGCAAGATCCAATATGCTAATCAAAATATTCCCATCGCCATCCTGATCTGGATCATGATCTATCCGATGATGATGAAGATTGACTTTCAGTCCATCAAAAACGTACGTAAAAACCCGCTTGGATTGGTGATCTCCACAGGCAGCAGCTGGTTGATCAAGCCACTGCTGATGTTTGGACTGGCATCCCTCTTCTTTTATGTCATTTTCAAAGCGTTCATTCCCACCGAACTGGCGCGCGATTACGTGACTGGAGCGGTCTTGTTGGGTGTGGCTCCCTGCACCGCGATGGTGTTCGTCTGGAGCAATCTCACCAAGGGCGACCCTGCCCACACTTTGGTGCAGGTTTCGGTGAACGATTTGCTGATCATCGTCCTTTTTGTACCGTGGGTTACCTTTTTGTTGGGCATCAATAAAGTCCAGATTCCATGGAATACCTTGATATTTTCCATCATCCTCTTCGTGGTCATCCCGCTGACCGCTGGGGCAATCACCCGGGCGGTGTTGATCAAGCGCAGGGGCTTGGAATTCTTTAACGACAAGTTTGTACCAAAATTCGACAGCATCACCACGATCGGATTGCTCCTGACCCTGATCATCATCTTCACCTTCCAGGGCAACGTCATCCTGAAGTACCCCTTCAATGTGCTCCTGATCGCGGTTCCTTTGGTGCTGCAAAACATCATCTCGGCTGCTTTTTCTTACCAGCTATGCCGCGTCGCAAAGCTGCCGCACAACATCGCTGCCCCGGCATCCCTGATCGCCGCCTCGGATTTCTTCGAGCTGGCTGTAGCAGTAGCCATCACACTCTTTGGCCCGGATTCACCGGTCGTGCTGGTCTGCACGGTCGGTGTGCTCACCGAGGTGCCGGTTATGCTGATGCTGACACGCTACGTCAACCGCACCAGGCACTGGTTCCCGGAAAAGGCTGGATAGATTTTCCTCGCGCTTGGATGGCAACAAGCGCAAAAGGTCGGGTGCATTTGCTCCTATAGCACCCGACCTTACTTCTTTAAGTAATTTCCCTAAACTAAAGGGTGGTAATAAACTTCTCTATCTGTTTCTGCCAGAAGATCCAGTCGTGTTTGCCAGGTTCCTCCTGGTAATGCAGTGGCACGCCCAACTCTGCTGCCGCGTGGACAAACAGCCGGTTGAGCGGCAGCAGGTCGTCCTCCAGCCCGCAGGCAGCGAAAAGCCTCGGCAGGGGGGTGGAACTTGCGGCGGCGTTCTTGAGCCAGGTCGTCGGATCGTGCATGCTGCCAGAAAGCCCTTCCAGTCCGCCGAAAAGCATGTCAAACTCGTGCATCAGCGCCGGGTTTTCAACCTTATCCGGCGGCGCAAAAAATATGTTGAGCGCCAGCACGCCCGAAAGGCTGCAGGCAGCGGCGTATAGGTCCGGGCGGAGAAAGGCGGCTTTGAAGGCTCCGTAGCCGCCCATGGAAATTCCGGCTATAAAGGTGTTCTCGCGTGAGTTTGAGATGCGGAAGGACGCGGCGAGCAATGCGGGCAATTCCTCGGTGATGTAGCTGAAGTAAGCCTGCCCGTTCGCCATATTAGCGTAAAAGCTGCGACCAGCGGAAGGCATCACCACCACCAAGCTGTGCGCGCGGGCGAGAATCTCAATGTTGGTGTAGCGCTGCCAGGCGGAAGCGTCGTCCGAAAGTCCGTGCAGCAGGTAGAGCACCTTGCGTTCCTCGAGCGGCTTGCCGCCGCGCGCGAGGTCATCAGGCAGGATGACATTGAGCGGCAGATTAACCCCTACTTTTTCAGACACATGATCAATGTGTAGTAACGTCACGTTGGGTCCTTTCAATTTAATAGAGCAGTTCTCACGTAGGTCGGAATGAAGGTGCTTTTCCTTCACTCTGACGTTATATGTTTCTTTGAAGTCCAGCGGAGTGGTGGACCCCGCAAACAAAATCGCGGGGCAGGCCAGAACACCATTCCGCCCTACTTTTCTTCTTCCCTCGCGGCAAGGGGCACGCGCTTGAAGTCCGAGAGGAAGGAGAAGCCCAAGCTCAGGACCATCATCACCAGCGGGAAGACGGTTAGCAAAAAGCGCGCGGCGGTGCCGGGCTGCGGGCCGGGGACCTCGCCCGAGACGTATCCAAACAGCACACCCAGGAGGGCGTAGGCTGCGCTGGTGAAGAGCCCGTTCAGGCGGTTCATGAAACCGAGCGCGTTGCTGATGATCCCCTCGCGCCGCACGTTATGCTTGACCTGGTCCTCATCCATGATGCGCGAGTGGATCAGGTCCATAGTAGTGATCACACCGGCGAAGCCAAACCCCACCAGCATGGCGCACGCGAGCGCCACATAGAAGCTGTTGGCAAAGTAGAGCGGGATGTACGCCAGCGCCAGGGCTCCAATGGCAAAGCGCCAGACCTTCACCAGGTCATATTTCTTGACCCAGTTTGCCCACACCGCCACTGAACCAATCGCCACCAACAGTACCCCGCCAAAAAGCAGCGACTGCTGCCCGCTGCCGATTCCGAGCGTGTACTTGGCGTAGATCGGTAACGCCGCCATCACCAGCGACATGCCGGCGCTGTAGAACGCGTTGGTAATGCCTGCGATCCAGAACTTCCTGTTCGTCAGGAGCGTTTTGACGCTATCCCACAGTTGCGGTTTCTTTTCTTCTTCGGTAACGGGTTTCTCGTGGCTGGTGAGCGCCATATACAGGATCACCGCCCCACCCAGGATCCCATACACAATCGCGGTTGTGGACCAGCCGAGGGCGTCCACCACCATCGGCGTCAGCGCGATGCTGATGATCATCGCCACCAGCTGAAAAGCCTGGCGCAGGGCGTTGGCTTTGGCGCGGGTGGCATCGGTGGTGAAGAGCTCGGGGAATAGCGCGCCGTAGTTGGCGTTGATGACCGAGTCGAGCGTGCCAGCCAGGATGTAGAAGAGCATGGCGTAGAGGTAGAGCGCGTTGGCTTCCAGCCCTCCCGGCGGGCTGTAAAAAGGATCAGGCTGAGCACGAGCAGCGGGGTGCCGATCACGAGCCAGGGGCGGCGGCGACCCCATTTGGTGCGGGTGCGGTCCGAGAGAAAGCCGTA
The DNA here is from genome assembly GCA_964434665.1 of uncultured Anaerolineaceae bacterium. Classification (GTDB taxonomy): domain Bacteria; phylum Chloroflexota; class Anaerolineae; order Anaerolineales; family Anaerolineaceae; genus Mesolinea. The sequence continues at coordinate 31,549 of CAYSVX010000011.1, read as the reverse complement.
GACGAGGTTGTCGGCGGCGTCGATGAAGGTGTAGATCAGCATGATCGATGCCCATTGGGCGGTGGTGACGCCGAGGGTGTCGACGTAATAGGCGAAGGCAAAGGTTTTGAGCAGGTTGATGGGGATGGACGTGCCGAACATGCCGACTGAGTAGTTGAAGGTTTTCAATTTATCGGATTTCACAGTGCGCCTCCTGGGGATGATGGATGAGTGGATGGGGTAATTATACCCGTAGGCGGGTTGCAGGGATTGGGACTGCGCTCATAATTACATGATTTGCAAGAATTCCATTGTTTTTGATAGCGCAAAAGGGCAGTTTCTTTGCAAATCCAGGTTTTAAGGTGCACTTTTGCAAATCATTGCTCCATGAGTATTAACTTACCCTCACCTCGGTTTATGGCATCCGGGGCGGCGCGCAATACCCAATGTGGAAGAGCTTAGCTATGCTCCTGGTTGAGGTTTTTACACTATTTACAGTATTTACACTGTTTTTTGATGGCGCAGAAGGGCGGTTTGAGTGTAAAAACCTATTTGTTAAGGTGCTGTTTTACGATTAGAATCACGTGGGTATAGTATAGCACAAATGTTCTATTTATACAATTTGGGGTGAGTGTTTACGCTTTCCACGGAGGGACAATTACAGGGGGTCGGTTTTTCGTAGGCCGGATTGTTCTTTCAATTCGGCAATAGTATAAAAAGACGACAGAAGCCGGATTCAACTGCGGAATCCGGCCTACGAAAAGATCAAGCACTGCAAGTGCCGTAGGCCGGAATGAGACCGCCCAGAATTTTCGTCCTCCCAGCTAACAATAGCGGGCTCACTCCGGCATCAGAGCGATCATTTGGCGGAGTGCGCAAGTGAGGCGCATTCCGCCCTACGGCACCTTCGTTGCGACATGCATTGACAAGTTTTTCGTAGGCCGGATTGATCTCTCACTCCGGCATCAGAGCGATCATTTGGCGGAGTGCGCAAGTGAGGCGCATTCCGCCCTACGGCATGACCACCCCCCGGTTTACCCTCCGTTTCACTGCGAGCAAAAGCCACGGAACCTCGACCAGGGGAAAGCTTGATGACACCCCCGCATGTGGGGAGGGGGAGAAGAATATAGTGCTTAAATCCCATTAGGGGAATCTTAGAATTTCCCAGAAAAGGACCAAATTCCTTGAATCTGTAAAAGATGATGTTATAATCTACACACTCAAAAGAGCAGCGTGCTCAAGACACAAAAATCCCCCAACGATCACAAATCCATAGCAAGAATATCGAGGGTGAAGGGGCGAAGGGCAGGCAAAAGCACGCAGACAGCACGTAAATATGGACTAAGCGCAACCGCGCCGGCAGAGTGGGTCTGACCGCCGGAGGGAAGCGATAAATCAAAGTCAAGGTAAGCCCTGGGGGAGACCTCGGGGGAGGCTTAAGGAGACAATGGCACAAAAAACGACCGTAGAGATGCAAAAAACACGCCTGAGCGCGCCAGTTTTCGCGAATCGCACGGTGGTGTGGTGCTAAGGACTACACCAGAAGAGCCCGGGACCTCAATTCACTCCCAGGGGATTACGCCCAAGAGCCGCAGGCTGGTTTGGTGTGTGTCATGCGCGCCAACTACCACTACTAATCTTTTTGTTCAATATCCCGCGTCGGGCGATCGCGCCGCGCGGGTTTTTTATTCCACAAATCAAGCAGAAACGACATACCAGTCATTACCAGGAGGGATATTTGGACACCACGAAAATTGTCGGTATTGTATTTTCCCGCTGTGCGGGAGTTATCGTAAAACACCAGAAAGTTATCAACTATTATTTATCTAATCGGAGGACATCACACATGCACAGAACATCTCATTTCACCCTGGTAGTTATAGCTTTGCTGCTCATGGTTGGTTTGGCGGGCATCCAGCCCGTTGAGCCTGTTCAGGCGGCACTCCCGACCGATTTGTTCTTCTCGGAATATGTAGAAGGTACTGACGGGGTGACTCAAGTAAACAGAGCTATCGAAATCTACAATGGCACCGGGTCGCCGGTTGACCTTTCTGGTTATCGCCTGGAGTTATATTCCAATGGAGTTACAACAGCAACTGCAACTGTTAATCTCTCTGGAACGCTGGCAACTGGCGATGTATTTGTAGTTGCCCACCCTCTCGCTAACCCGGTTTTTCTTACTGTGGCTGACTTGACAAGTGCTACTGTGATTAACTTTGACGGTGATGATGCCTTTGCCTTGCGCAAAATCTCAACCGAGTTATTCGTGGATGTGATTGGTCAGATTGGGTACCGTCCACCGTCGGGATACTGGGGAAGCAATCCTGTGCAAACTCAAAATCGAACCCTTATCCGGAAAGTTGACATTTGCACGGGTGACCCGGATGGCAGTAATGCTTTCAATCCAGCTTCTGAATGGGATGGATTTGCTAATGACACATACGCTTATCTTGGTTTGCATACTTCAAGTTGCGCGCCGACCGTGGTGAGTCTGAATCCAACTACTGTTAATGAGAACGAAGTGGTTGGCAGGACTGTCGGAACCTTCAGCGCGACCGATGGGGACACTGGCAAAACTTACACTTACAGTTTGATCGATGGTGTAAGTTACCCCGACAATGCCCTCTTCACCATTCAGGGGGATCTGTTGAAGACCGCGGTGGTGTTCAACCATGAAGATGATGACATTAAGCAAATAAAAGTACGGGCTACCGATTCCACGGGTCTTTATGTCGATAAGGTCTTCTCCATCGGCATTCTGGACATCAATGAGTACCCAGTTCTGGCACCAATTGGACCAAAATCCCTCAAGAACACCGCAACACTCACCTTCACGGCGACAGCAACTGATCCTGATGAGGGGAATACTTTGACCTGGTCGCTTGGATCTGGAGCACCGACCTGGGCATCAATCATTCCGACAACTGGTCAGGTTACATTGTCACCCAGCTCCAGTGCGCTGGGGAATTATCCTGTTGAAATTTGCGTGAGCGACAGCGTTTACCAGGACTGCGAAACGATCACCGTCACCCTCACCGACGGCGTGGCACCTGTGGTTGTCTCGGGTGTGGCTTACGGCGTGGCGCCTTATACGAATATCACGGCAGATTCGACCCTGACATTCACTGTGCCACAGGGATATGAAGTTTCCACGATCAAGTTCACGATGGATGAAGCCGTGACGGTCGAGGCTGGCACCCAGGTGAGCCTGGCTGGCGTTCCATATGGTGATATAGCGGTTGACTCGACCGGTTTGATCGTCACCGTAACCCCACTTGATGGCAACGAAGTTGCCGCTCAATTGGGCACTTTTAACTTCAGCATTCCGGCTGGCTCAATCAAAGACCTGGCGGGCAACGCCCTGACGACCCTGAGCGCGAGCTTGGTCGTCACCGACCAGACCGCGCCGGTAATGGAAGCTGTCACTCCTGCAGAAGGAGTTGTGACGCTGGATGCGGATGAGACCTTCGTTTTGACGGTGGACGCGTTTGACTTGAACCTGTACTCGCTGGAAGTGGACCATACCTTTGAGGCTACATTGCCCGAGTTTACGGTTTATGCCAGCGCGAGCAACCCATGGGGTTCCGAGGAAGCCCAGGCTGGCTTTGATGCTTATGGCATGACCGTGGCTTATGATGAAACGTTGCAGAAGTGGACAATTGATTTTGGTGAGGTTGTGACGGATACCTTCATCCCTGACGGTGTCGATTTCTTCATAGTGCTGCATGATGAGGCGGATAACAAATGGGGTTCGATGGATTCAACCAATCCAGATAACACCTTTGAGTACACCTTCGTTGTGACCAACACACTCGAGCCTGAAATCACTTCGGCTGTGACTTATGTCTACCCTGACCCCACTCCTTACGATTATGTGGGCGATATTGCCTTTGACGACCCGAACAACATCTTTACCGCCACCTACAGCCCGGCAGAGTTCCTGGCAGAAGGCGCGATGAACGATTTGGCTCGCTACCTGGGGGCTTTGTATCGCCAGGACGGCTCGACTGTTATTAAGATCACCTTCAATGGTGTGGAATACACCTGGGATGAAACCAGCATGCTGAAAGGCAGCAGGTGGGAAGATGCCAGCGGTACCACACTGGTAAATAGATTGGTAGCTTACTACTTCAGTACTTCTTATGATCCTGCGCTTGGTTTGCCGATTACTGTTCGCGACGGCTGGCACACGTCGGACGTGACCTTCAGACTTTTGATCACCAACACGCTGGATGATGAAATTGAAAGCGCGCCAAGTTATGTTTACAGCGACTACACCTATGTAGGGACGCGTGTCTTTGATGACACAACCAATTTCTACACCGTGACTTATGACGATGTGGAATTCAATCCCAACGCGATGTATGATCTGGCGCGCTACCTGGGTGCTCTGCACCGCCAGGATGCTGCGACGGTGACCAGCATTGTGTACAACGGGGTGACCTATACCTGGAATCCAACAGGCACCTTGCATGGTAGCAACTGGGTGGATGGCAGTGGAAACACGCTGGTTTCAGCAGTGGTTGCTGGAATTGGCAGTTACGACCCAGCTGTTGGGCTCGTGTTCACCGTGGCTGATGGCGTTCATACTGAGAACGTCACCTTCAAGTTTGTGATCCTGGACACAACCGCCCCAGTAGTGAGCCAGATTCAAGCGCTCAGCTCGACAGATGGAAACATCACAGCCGTCGGCACGACATTGACGGTTGTGGAAGGTTACACAGTCGACACGATTGAGATCACCCTGAGTGAGCCGATTGTGGTCGCTGCGGGAACCGTTGTGACGATGGATGGTGTGGGAGCGTACGGCACAATTTTGGCTTCCGGAAGCAAATTGATTGTCACCCCTTATCCGGGCAATGAGACCGCGGTAAATGTGGGCACGTTTACCTTCTCGGTACCAGCCGGCTCGATCGCCGACCCCTCTGGCAACCCATTAGGTGATATTTCGCTGACCCTGGTTGTGCAGGATGCCAGTTTCTTTGTGACCCAGGACTTCGGTCCGTTTGACCAAGTTACTTATCCTGGTTGGGTCAATCTCGGGTGGCAATATACTGAGAGCTTTGACACCACCACGATCGCGTCCATCGAAATTGGGATGAAGGATGCCGCTGGCAACCTGATCGTGAAATACACCGCTTCTGGAGATCAAATCATCTACCAGAGAAACAACGGTTACATCAATCCTGACACCAAGCAATCCAGTTTGCCCTTCTATCAATATCTCACCTCTGGAGAGCCGATTCCTGAAGGACCGGATCTTGACGCTACCGTTATCAAGGGACCGGCTTTCACAGCCTGGGCTCCCGCGAGCGGATATATCTGCGTGGTAGATACTGAAGGCACCGAAGATTGCAAGACGGTGACCTACAGCGGCGACCTGCCATTGGTGGTGGGCACACTGACCGCGCAGGACTTCGGCTACTACACGACCTCCACGGCAGTTGGCGATGTGATTGGCTACTCAGCCGGCTTTAGCCTGGACGTCAAATTCACCGACGCCACGATCGTGGTTGAGCTTTACTCAGGTGATACCCTGCTGCAGACCAACACTTCTGTGGATGGGATGTTTGATCACCTGAACGGGATTTCCGGACCATTTGATGTATTTGGAACCTTTGATTACGTAACTGACGGCTATTGGACGAACGCCAGGGGCGCCGAATTCGGGGAAATCCTGATCCCGACCAAGGTTGTGGCTACGGCGACACTGGCAAGCGGCAAAGTTGTGACAGCGGAGAACACGCTGCTGACAAGCACGCTGGATAACAGCCTGCCGATGGTGCAGGGGCAGACGACGCTGACCGGCAATGTGACGCCGGATGGCATTTTGGCTACCTTCCCGCTCAGCATCCCAACCGCGGTTGTGAATGAACCCTACAAGATCAACTCACAGATCACGCTGGGCGCGCCACTACCGGCTGGCTCACTTGTTTCTGTGACCAGGGACGGCGTTGCACTGCTGACGAACGCGACCCTGAGCGGCACGGGTCCATGGTGGATCACCGACCTGTTAGGTTACCCACTGAGTGCTTCTGCTGAATTTGACGCCAACTATGGTGGTTCGACTGAACTTTACATGATCACCATCACCGGCAACATCCAACCGATCAACACCACCCTGACTCTGAACTCGATCATCTCGAGGGATGGGTTTGTGGATGAGAAGGTTGTGCTGGCTGAAGAGACCTTTGCCCTGGTGGTGAGCGACGTCGTTCCTCCGGTTGTAACGATCAGCGGCGCGATGGATGGCACAACAGCGATGGATGGGGACCTGGCGACAGGCTTCATCTTACCGACGACGAATAATCCAGCGATAAACCACAGCCTGCAAATTGTGGCGACTTCGAGTGAGCCTCTGGCAGACAACTACTTTGGGTTGAACCTGACGGATGCGACAGAAGAGCAGATTGCGGCTCTGGAAGCATACTATGCGACAAAGAGTGAGCCCTATAAGGCGTATTTGTTAGACGCACTTGATGGGACCAATCCCTTTGTCTACATTGATGGCGGATCGTTGACGCTGGTTGACGCCGCACAACACGATCTTGATGATAATGATGTACCGATGGTGGTGCCGGATGACTTCCCGCTGGGGACCTACACGGTGAGTGGTAATGTGGCAGATGGCTCTGGCAACACGACCCCCGTGACCCTGATCCTGCTTGTGACGGGCGACCGTGTGGCACCTGAGGTTGTTTCGGGTGTGGCGATTGGCGCGACCGGATTTGATCCTGTGACTGCTGGCACGGGTTTGACCTTTACGGTTCCCCAGGGTTACAGGGTTCATCATATTGAAATCACGATGAACGAAGCCGTAGAAATTGTCGCTCCAGGCATCGTCTATTTTGAGGGTAATCCTTATGGCACGATGAGTGCTTCTGGCAATGTGGTGACTATCACCCCAGATGCGGGGAATGAGGTAGCTGGGATTCCGGGCACATTTGACTTCACAATTGACGCCGGATCGATCAAGGATCTGGCTGGCAATAACCTTACTACTCTAACGGCAACGATGGTGGTTGAGCCGAGCACAATATTTGGTATGACCGATTTTGGTATGTGGGGCGAGGCCTGGCCTGGAGCTTACAATGTAGGCTGGCAGTACGTGCCGTTGTTTGACACGACCACAATCGCCAATATCGAAGTTGGCATGCTCGATGCTGATCGCAAGAGCATTGTGACTTATACAGCGGAAGGTGATCAGATTGTCTGGCAACTTGCCAATGGCTGGATCCCGACCCCGCCTGCCAATCTTTCCAGCGCGCCGTTCTACCGTGTTTACAACGGCAATCCGATCGTTGAAGGAACCGACTCGGATTGGACTGTAATCTTCGGTGAATCCTTTGGCGGCTGGAGCCCGAAATGGGGATACGTGAGGGTTACGGATATCTATGGAACCGTTGTTTACCACGAGCGAGAATACACTGGCACTTTTGGTGATCTGACTGCCCCAGTGGTTAGTTCAGCTACTGCTATTGGTGTTGATCCGTATGGTGATATCACTGCGGACAACCTTACATTTACTGTTCCTCAGGGCTATACAGTTGAAAAGATCGATTTCACGATGTCTGAACCAGTCACGGTTGTCGCCGGGACAGAAGTGACCCTTGCTGGAGTGCCTTACGGACTTGTTAGTGTTTCGGCTGACGGCGTAACCATAACTGTCACGCCTTATCCGGGCAACACGATTGCGAACTTGCTTGGCGCCTTCACCTTTGTAGTACCTGAGGGCAAAATCTTTGACATCTCCGGCAACCCTCTTGGTACTTTGTCCGCGGCGATGATTGTGACAAATATCGCTCCGGTTGCGGTAGATGATGCCTACAGTATGATTGAGGATGGCGTTTTGACCATCGCCGTTCGCGGTGTCCTCATCAATGACACGGACTTTGATCCAGCAATTTTGACTGCGGTTAAGGTGACCGACCCTGCTAACGGTGCCCTGGCGCTGAATGCGGACGGTTCTTTCACTTATACACCCGATGCTGAATTCAACGGAACGGATACATTCACCTACATGGCCAACGATGGTTATGACAACTCCAATATTGCCACTGTGACTATCACGGTCACCGCGGTGAACGACGCGCCGGTTGCGGTAAATGATACCTACAGAACAACCTTTGAAACACCTGCAACCATCACTGCTCCTGGTGTGCTTGGAAATGACACGGATGTCGATAGAGACAGCCTGACTGCAGCATTGGTCACGGGCGTCAATAACGGCACGCTGGTGCTGAACGCGGATGGTTCCTTCACTTACACTCCTAACACTGGCTTCAGCGGCGTGGATACTTTCACTTATAAGGCTAATGACGGGACGCTTGACAGCGGTATTGCCACTGTGACCATCACGGTGACCACCTACGTCAACACCCCGCCGGTAGCTGTGGATGATACCTATGAAACTGATCAGGACGTTCAGCTGGTCGTTCCAGCACCTGGTGTTTTATTAAATGACTATGATATCGACAACGACATCCTGACCGCGACCCTCAAGACGAACGTAACTAATGGTACGCTGGTTTTGCTGGAAAACGGCTCTTTCACCTACACACCTAACGCTGGCTTCTGCGGCGTGGACAGCTTCGTCTACACCCTGGTAAGCTACCCAAGGATAAATGCTGACGGCTGGACCGCGGACGCGACCGCAACTATTACGGTTTATTGCGACCCGATCATCAGTTCTGATAACCTGGATGGACCGTTCTATGTCGGTACTATGCAGGAATTCCAGGTCACGCTGACCAACCTTGAATACGGACACGAATTTACAAACGTTTTGGCCCGCTTCCGCCTGGAAAACATAACCCTGACTGATATCGCGAGCTTCCAATACCTGGAAACCTCAGTGGATCCTGATGTGTGGCTGCCTTTGCCGCTCGCACAAGATGGCACTGACGTCATCGGCGACTTTGGCCCCGCAGAGGGCTTCCAGATGGCTGCGCCCTACAGCGCCACCTCACAGTTCAAGGTGAATTTCAAGACAGGCGGAACTTATCCGGCGAGCATCGTTTTGTATGATGTTGCGGCAGATCCTGACGTGGAGCTGGACAGTTACGCGGCGGACGTGCTGGTGGTTGATATGGTTTCTCCAGTTGTGGATATTACTGGCGCGACCGTTGATGGCGAAGCGATGGGTGGGGACCTGGCGACGGGTTACATCCTGCCGACGGCCAACGTTCCTGCGGTTGACCACTTGCTGCAAATCAATGCAACCGTGGATGAACCGCTGGCAACTAAATACAACGGGCTTTACTTTGTTGAAGGTGAGAGCACAGTTACAGCGGCTCAACTGAAGGCATATTATGACGCCCGAGGCGTTCCGAGCGAACCGCTTGACTTCCTTGGCTATCTGAAGGGTGCAGCGGATGGGATCAATCCATTTGTGTTCATCAAAGAAGACGGTCTGAGCCTGAGCCTGGTGGATGCTGCTAAGCATGCCCTGCAGGGTACAGACGTTGACATGACGGTACCGGATGACTTCCCGCTGGGCACTTACGTGGTGCGCGGTGTTGTGGAAGACGCAGACGGCAATGAGACGACGGTAACCCTAATCCTGATCGTGACCGGTGACCGGGTTGCGCCAGTAGTGACGATTGATGGCGCGACGGTTGGTGGCGATCCGATGGGTGGGGACCTGGCGACAGGTTACATCCTGCCGACGACCAACGTTCCCGCGGTTGACCATTTGCTGCAGATTGATGCAAGCGTGGACGAACCGCTGGCAACCAAGTACAACGGGCTTTACTTTGTGGAGGCTGAGAGCACGGTTACAGCTGCACAACTGAAGGCTTATTACGACGCCCGCGGCGTACCGAGCGAACCGCTAGACTTCCTCGGCTATCTGAAGGGTGCGGCAGATGGGATCAATCCATTTGTGTTCATCAAAGAAGAAGGTCTGAGCCTGAGCCTGGTGGATGCTGCCAAGCATGCCCTGCAAAGTGAAGACGTTGACATGACGGTGCCGGATGACTTCCCACTGGGCAAGTACGTGGTGCGCGGAGTGGTTGCGGACGCTGATGGCAACGAGACGACGGTGACCCTGATCTTGATCGTGACCGGTGACCGGGTTGAGCCAGTTGTGGATATTACCGCAGCAACAGCTGATGGTGTGGCGATGGGTGGGGACCTGGCGACTGGCTACATTTTGCCGACGACCAACGATCCCGCAGTTGACCACTACCTGCAGATTACCGCGACAGTGGACGCGCCTTTGGCGGATGTATACTCTGGCTTGTACTTTGTGGAAGCTGAGAGCACGGTGAGTACGGCAGAGCTGCAAGCCTACTATGCAGCCCGTGGCTTACCTACACCTTATCTTGAATACCTGAACGGTGCGGCAGCTGGAACGAACCCATTTGTGTTCATCAAAGAAGACGCTCTGAGCCTGAGCCTGGTGGACGCTGCCAAGCATACCCTGCAAGGTGCAGACGTTGACATGACAGTGCCGGACGACTTCCCACTGGGCAAGTACGTGGTACGCGGCATTCTGGCTGACGAAGCCGGCAACGAGACGACCGTGACCCTGATCCTGATCGTGACGGGTGACCGGGTTGAGCCAACCATAACTTCCATCACCGCTTTCGGCGCAGATGAATTTGCTGACGTGGTGGCTGTCGGTACGACCCTGACGGTTGACCAGGGTTACACAGTTGATCACACTGAAATCGTGGTCAACGAACCTGTCACTGTGGCGGCAGGCACCGTGGTTACCCTTGCGGGGCAGCCATACGGCACCATCACGGTTGACGCGACCGGTCTGATCCTGACGATCACGCCTTACCCGGGCAACGAAATCGCCAATTTGGTTGGCAGTTTCGTCTTCTCGGTGCCGGCTGGTTCGATCACGGACCTGGCTGGAAACGCCCTGGAGACCCTGAGCCTGACCCTGGTGGTCAACAACGTGGCTCCTGTGGCAGTTGCTGACGCCTACACTGTGGCTGAGGACGGCGTTTTGACCGTCGCGGCTCGCGGTGTGCTTACGAATGATACCGACTTTGACCCGGCGATTTTGACCGCAGTCAAAGTTACGGATCCTGCCAACGGCATTTTAGTGCTGAACGCGGACGGATCCTTCACCTATACCCCCGATGCTGACTTCCATGGCACGGATACCTTCACTTACAAGGCAAACGACGGATTAGCTGACAGCAATATCGCTACCGTCACCATCACTGTGACCTCGGTTTTGGACGCGCCGACCGTGAGTTCCACCAATCTGCCCGGACCGTATTTGGTTGGGCTGGAAAGGGAATTTCAGGTCACGCTGACCAATCCTTCCAACGGAGATGTGTTTACAAACGTTCTGGCGCGCTTCCGCCTGGAAGGTGTAACCCTGGCTGATATCGCGAGCTTCCAATACCTTGAGACCTCAGGCGAACCTGATGTATGGCTGCCTTTGCCGCTCTCACAAGACGGTACTGGCGTCATCGGCGACTTTGGTCCCGCGGCAGGCTTCCAGATGGCTGCGCCATACAGCGCTACCTCACAATTCAAGGTGACCTTCAACACCGCGGGCACCTACCCGGCGACCATCGTTCTGTATGACCTTACGGCAGATCCCGATCTAGCGCTGGATAGTTACGCGGCAGACGTGCTGGTGGTTGCTAACTTTGCGGTGACCGATGCGGTGCTGACAAGCTCTGTGGATCAGGCAACCTGGACGAATCTACCGGGCAATTTCACTGATGGATTTATGATGTATTTGGATCCTTCGGTGGAATGGTATTACCTGGATGCTGACACGATTACAGCAAACAATACGTTGGCAGATGGACTGTATCCGTTCTACCTGGCTCCAGATACGACCACCCCGATCTTCTACGTGAGGGTTGTGGGGACAGATTACATGCTGGTGGACGCCTTCCTGTTGGAGCGTGATGGCATTGAGTTGCCCTTGCGGATCAACGGTGACTTTGTTCCCGGCACGTACACCTACACTGGCGAACTGGAAGACATTTATGGCTCCAGCGCGCAGATAAGCATCGAGATTACATTCATTGATGCCTTAGCCTGGTTGCAGGCAAACACTATGCTGAGCTCTGTGAGCGGCATGGTGGACGACCTGAAAGCGACCTTCCCGGCTGAAATTCCCGCGGTGATTGTGGCGGAAGATTACGTGATCGACTCCCGCATGACCCTGGCGGCTCCCTTGCCGGCTGGTTCGACCGTGACAGTCTTCAAGGATGGTGTTGAAATCTTGACTGACATCACTTTGAGCGGCACTGGACCTTTCTGGTTCACCGAACTGTTTACCCCCGATGTTGCAAGAGCAGCCTTTGATGCCAACTACGGCGGCAAGATTGAGAACTACAGCATCGTGGTAACCGGACCTGGCGGTAACGTGTTGGACTTTGAGACGACCGTGTTTATTGAATCGGTCATCTCGAAAGATGACTTCGTGACCGAGACCGTACTGGATGACATCACGCTGGGTGTACTGATCCCGGCAGATGAACTGGCGGCACTGGAATGGCTGCAGGCAAATACCGTCTTGAGCTCAGTAAGCATGATGGTGGACGACCTGACAGCGACCTTCCCGCTAAGCATTCCTCCGGTAATTGTGGCGGAAGATTATTTGATCGACTCGCGCATGACCCTGTCGGCTCCCTTGCCAACTGGTTCGACCGTGACCGTCTTCAAGGGTGGTGTTGAAATCTTGACTGACATCACTTTGAGCGGCATTGGACCCTTCTGGTTCACCGAACTGTTTACCCCCGATGTTGCAAGAGCAGCCTTTGACGCCAATTACGGCGGCAAGGTTGAGACCTACAGCATTGTAGTGACCGGACCTGCTGGACTTTCAGCTGACTTCGACACGACGGTGTTCATTGAATCGGTCATCAGCAAGGACGAATTTGTGACCGAGACGGTTCTGGACGACATAACCCTCGGCATCCATCTGGATGACGCGGTTGCACCTGTAATTGAATCTGGTGTGGCAAAATCTGCCTCACACGGTGATGTCATGCTGGTGGATGGTGCATTTACTGTCAACCAGGGCTTTGTGGTGGATACGATCGAAATCACCATGGACGAGGATGTGCTGGTTGACCTTGGCACGATCGTCACCATGGTTGGTTACGGGGACTACGGCACCATTACAGCCAACGTTGACGGCGTGATCACGATCACACCTTATCCAGGTTATGGAACAGCAGCCCTAATTGGCACATTCACCTTTACCGTACCTGACGGATCCATCACTGACCTGAGGGGAAACGAGTTTACGGGAAGCATCTTATTGAACGTATTGAACGTGGCTCCTGTTGCAATGGATGACGCTTACACAACTGATGAAGATGTTGCTCTGACCGTCCCTGCTCGCGGTGTGCTCGTCAATGACACCGACTTTGACCCTGCGATTTTGACTACGGTGTGGGTCTCTGATCCTGCCAACGGCACCCTCGTGCTCAACGCGGACGGTTCCTTCACCTATACCCCCGATGCCGACTTCCATGGCACGGATACTTTCACATACAAGGCAACCGACGGCTTGGCTGACAGCAATGTTGCTACCGTGACCATCACCGTGACCTCAGTAAACGACTCGCCAGTCTTAGGCTTGATCGCTGACGCGACCATCCCCGAACTGGTGGAGTTCAGCTTCACTGCTACGGCTACGGATGCTGACTTGCCCGCCCAGCTGCTAACCTTCTCATTGGTTGGCGCTCCTGAAGGCGCGGCCATCGACGCCGCCGGTGTGTTTACCTGGACGCCCAGCGAATTGCAGGGTGCGGGTGTTTATACCTTCACCGTCAAAGTCTGTGATGACGCCACGCCCGCCCTTTGCGACGAGCAGGATGTTACTCTGACTGTAACGGAAGTTAATGTTGCTCCGGTGCTCGGCACAATCGAAGACGCGACCATTCCCGAACTGGTGGAGTTCAGCTTCACTGCTACGGCTACCGACGCTGATCTGCCCGCCCAGCTGCTGACCTTCAGTTTGGTTGGCGCTCCTGACGGCGCGGCCATCGACGCCGCCGGTGTGTTCACCTGGACGCCCAGCGAATTGCAGGGTGCGGGTGTTTATACCTTCACCGTCAAAGTCTGTGATGACGCCACGCCCGCCCTTTGCGACGAGCAGGATGTTACTCTGACTGTGACCGAAGTCAACGCGGCTCCAGTCGCTCAAAATCTTTCCGCTACCACTGCGGAAGAAACCCCCGTGGATGTCACCCTTATGGCAACCGATGCTGAAAACAACCCGCTGACCTACGCTATTGTTGCTCAGCCCGGTTTCGGTACGGTAACCCTGGATGGCACAACGGCAACTTATACTCCCGCCCTTGACTTCGTTGGGGAGGACAGCTTCACCTACTTAGCCAATGATGGTTTGGTTGACAGCAATGTCGCCACGGTGACCATCACTGTGACCCCGGTCAATGACGCGCCTGTGGCAGTTGATGACGATTACACGATGGCTGAAAAAGAGACCCTGACCATAGGCGCTCCTGGTGTGCTGGCTAATGATAACGACGTGGATGGAGACACCCTGACAGCGATCCTGGTTGATACCGTTTCGAACGGTACGCTGACCCTGAACGCGGACGGATCCTTCACTTACACGCCCGATGAGTACTTCAACGGCACGGACAGCTTCACTTACAAGGCTAACGATGGCGTGGAAGACAGCGAACTGGCTATTGTAACTATCACGGTCACTCCGGTGAACGACTGGCCGATCGCAAACGATGACTTCTACGAGGTCGTGACCGGCACTGAGCTGATCAAGGACGCGGCAGAAGGCGTTTTGGCGAACGACGTTCTGCTTGATCCCGATGAGGAAGTTTCGATCCAGATCCTGGAAGAACCCCAACACGGCACCTTGAGCATGAACGACGACGGCTCCTTCACCTACACACCCGATGCTGGCTTCATGGGAACGGATACCTTCCGCTACCTGGTGCTTTCGGTGCGCGCCATCAATGCTGAGTGGAGTGACGACGCCGTGGTGACCATCGTAGTCAATCCATACATGCGCTTATTCCTGCCCATCATCTGGCGCTAGCGCAATGTACCGAACCCGCAGACCGATTTGAACCCGATCTGTGGGAAAAATAATAGGAGATCAGGCTGACCTTAGGTCAGCCTGATTTGTTTTGTATTGAGAGTAGAATTGGAAAAATCTTCTGCGCGTAGCCATGATTGTGGAAACGTCAAGACAGGGTGGGAAACAAGTAAGCTTTAGTCCAGCCGCTGATATTGCGCTTAAAGCGTGTAGGTCAGGTTCAGCAGAAGAACATGACGTTACTATAAGTGGCAAAAAAGGCCTCGACTAAGGTAGACTTTTGGTGTAGGGTCGACGCCAACGTCAACCAGGAAGTTGCGGAACAGGCAGGCCTGTTCCCTACGGGTCACGAATAGCAAAAAAACCTCAACAAAGGCAGACTTCCGGTGAAGGGTTGACGTAGGCGTCAACCGGGAAGTTGTGGAACAGGCAGGCCTGTTCCCTACGGGTCACGAATGGCAAAAAAGGCCTCGACTAAGGTAGACTTTTGGTGTAGGGTCGACGCCAGCTGTATACAGTAACATAGGCAAACGGAACGGTGCAAGACCGTTCCCTACGGGTCACGAATGGCAAAAAATGCCCTCAATAAAGGCATGCATCTTGCGTAACTTGCATGAGTGTGACGTAGGGTTGACGCCTGCGTCAACCGGGATCTTGTGGAGCAGGCATACCCTGTTTACCCGTCCGTTTCATGGCGCGCACAAGTCGCGGGCACAGGTGCAGAAGGTGCTCACGACATATTGCCTTTACACCTATATCCGGCGGCAACACGTTGCGCGTAGCCACAAGAGATTAGCAGAGAGGGGATCTGGTTTGGGGTGGGTGGGGCTCAAGGCAGTCTATGAAAGATCCTTCAAGGCTATTAATAGGTGCCTGGTTGCGCTGTGTTAAAGTATCTTCAGAGTTTCCTCCTCTTTTGAATAAATTTGTGCTGCAAAAGGCTTGTGAACATGGCAACACCACCCATTTTAGCCAAGTGAATACATCAAAAACTCATGCTTGCTTAAGCCCATCTAAATAAGTTGTCTTTACAATAGGGGACATTAGAACAGGAGATAAGTATGAAAAATAGAAAATCAATCACAATAATTGCAATCACAATTCTTGTTATGGCTGTAACCGCATTCGTCTATAGCCCTTCACAGGCTGCCGTTGAAGCTGGTAGGGGTGGTCCTCCAAACAGACGCGCTCAGCAACCAAACGCAGCAGCAATGACTGCTCCGACAACACTGTCTGAACAGGAAGCTGCAGATCTTGCTGCAGCTATTCAAGAAGAGTACACCGCCATGAACACCTACCAGGCGATCATGAACGAGTTAGGGGATATCCAGCCATTTTCCCGCATTGCGCGCTCCGAGCAACAGCATGTGAACGCGCTGATCCGCGTGGCAGAACGCTTTGGCGTTGAAGTGCCTGAGGACGCCGGCGAGATAGCTGACATCGAGTGGAGCACTCTTGAAGAAGCCTGTCAATTGGGCGTAACTTTCGAACAGATAGACGCAGATCTCTACGATCAGATCCTGCCCAACACCACCAACCCAATGCTCATCCGGGTTTACACCAACCTGCAGCGAGCTTCCCTCGAGAAACATTTGCCGGCTTTTGAAGCCTGCAATCCGTAAACAACACAAACAATCGCCCTGGGGTACACTTAAGTATCCCAGGGATTTTTTAATGAGGAGAAATATGGAATCATCTCAACCAGCTAAGAAACCAATCAAACGCCGTAAAAGCAACCGAATCCGATTTTGGGTCCAGTTGTTCTTTTTTGTTCTTATCGCGCTGATCGCGATCAATCACACCCTGGCGGAAGAAGGAAAAGGGATCGCTTTTCTCTCCTCTGCTTCGTTGCACGCGCTCTGTCCGTTTGGGGGTGTGGTCAGCCTTTGCCAGTTTATTACCACAGGGACTTTCGTTCAAAAGGTACATCAGTCCTCACTGGTCTTGATGATCATTGGGGTTGTTCTGGCATTATTAGCTGGACCGGTTTTTTGTGGCTGGGTCTGCCCATTGGGGACTTTCCAGGAGTGGATCGCAAAAATTGGCAAGAAAATTTTCAAGAAACGCTACAACCATTTCATCCCGGCGAGGGTGGACAATGTGCTGCGGTATTTTCGGTATCTCGTGTTGATCTGGGTGGTTTTTATGACTGCCAGATCGATGACGCTGGTGTTTGCCAATGTCGATCCCTACTTCGCGCTTTTCAATTTTTGGACCAGCGAAGTTGCTATCGGCGGCCTGGTGGTTTTGGGGCTGACGATTGTGGCATCGCTGTTCGTGGAACGTCCCTGGTGTAAATACGCCTGTCCGTATGGCGCATTTCTGGGTGTTTTTAACCTTTTTCGGATTTTCTCGCTGAGACGCAACGCCGACACTTGCATCGATTGCAAGGCTTGTGATAAAGCCTGCCCGATGAACATCGAGGTCAGCAGCAAGTCTGTGGTTCGCAATCACCAATGCATCTCTTGCATGGAATGCACTTCGTCCGCTCACTGTCCGGTTCCTCAGACGGTGGACTTCGTCATTGGAGGTAAGAAATGAGAATTACACCACGTTGGATGGCCGTCCTTGTTGTAACGGTTCTATTTGGTGGGATTTTGGTCTCTATGGCTTTAGGAGAATGGACAACGAAAAGTAATAAGGAACCGTTGAAATTCACGGAAGGTCAATATGCCGGAGAAAATAATCCAGCAGATATACGCGGGTCGTACACTTTTGGGGATGTATCCAGGCTGTTTGAAATCCCGCTTGAGGACCTTGCAGTTGCCTTCCGCATTTCGGAATCAGATGTCGCAGCGGTCTCACTCAAAACACTCGAAGAAAAGTTTGCAGGCCTTGACGTCGAAGTGGGCACTGGCTCTGTAAAGCTTTTTGTTGCGCTTTACAAGGGTGTTCCCTATGATTTGAGCACAGAAGACGCTTTCTTGCTACCAGAGGCCGTGGAGCTTATAAAGGAAAAGACATCCCTAAGCCAGGAGCAGTTGGACTATCTCGAAATTTTCACTGTTGGTGATGTTGGCGAACTTGTGTCACAGGAAATGCAGGAGGAGACTCAGCCAGCTAATGTCACTCCTGAGAGCACATCTGATTCCGAACACACACCTGAAGAATATAAAATTGCCGGCAAGACCACTTTCCAGAATTTGTTGGATTGGGGAGTCAAGCAAGAGGATATCGAAAAGACCATCGGTCAGCCTTTACCCGCGGCAAATTTGCTTATCAAAGATTGGGCAGCGGCTGAAGGCCTTTCGTTTTCGACTCTGAAAAGCCAGTTACAGGCCTTGGTGGATGCAGTAAAGTAGGAAAGGTTTTTCCCCGCATTGAAGCAAGCGGGGATGTGGCAATCGGCAGTTTGGATAAGAAGCCGGGTTCAACCCCATTCGCTACACTCGGGGGCAGGTGAAACGGAGCCCGGCCTTCGATTTAAGGAAAGCAATGTGGTAATCTCACCAAAAATGCAGACTGCCACGATCCTTTGCCATCAAACAAACAGGCATGGTCATCAAATGTTTGGCAAAGGATCTCGCAGTGACGGAAGAAGCGTTGTCGCGAAGAGTAAAGCAATGTGGAAATCTGGAATTGAAACCAAAAGCCGGGTTCAACCCCATTCGCTACGCTCAGGGGCAAGTGCTGCGGAACGTGACCTACGACTGACGGGTCGGTTTGCAGACGGAATAATGACAGATTCGGGTTGGATAAGGTTTGTGACATCCGGTTGGAAGATACTCCTGACTTCAGTTAAGAAAAGAGCCGGGTTCAATAGCGGAACCCGGCCTACGGGTAAGCAAGCTTACCTCAACCTGACCTACGCAGAGGATGGGTTTGGATTGGTTGAGGCTTGTGATGTCAGGTTGAACCCCGCAACCTGACCTACGCAGAGGGATGATTTTAAAAGAAGAAAGAAAATGGGTTTGGATTGGTTGGGGCTTGTGATGTCAGGTTCAGAGGCGGATACTCTTCGAGCACGATGACCTGACCTACGCATATATTGTTCTCAAGAACGGAGAAAAACGGTTCGGATTCGATGATGTTTGTGACTCCTGACTTCAGTCATGAAAAGAGCCGGGTTCAATAGCGGAACCCGGCCTACGGGTAAGCAAGCCTATCTCAACCTGACCTACAGCGGAATGACCAATATGGGACAGGTGGGGCGGCGATGAGGGTATAATTTAGCTATGAACGTTGCGGTGATCGGGGCAGGACCGGCAGGACTGATGGCTGCGATCCAGGCTGCGGAGGGGGGCGGCAGGATCATCCTGTTTGAACATAATCCCAATATTGGACGGAAATTACTGGTAACCGGCAGCAGCCGCTGCAACCTGAGCAATGACGCAGTGGCTGTGGCAGCCTATTATTGCGAAGACCCTGCCTGGATGGAAACCTTTTTGGGTGTTTTCGGGGTGGAGGAGTTCAGGCGCACGCTCGACCGTTTGGGAATTCCAACGCAGAAGACCGATGACGGCTGGTATTACCCCAGATCTCAGTCCGCGCAGGCGGTGGTGGAGATTTTGGGGGAAGCGTTGCCAGAGCGCGGGATAGAACTGCGCGTAGCCACTCATGTAAATAGTATTTCTTACGAAAATAACATTTTTAATTTAACAGTGACTGCACTGGGGCTGCACCAGACGGAAGTTTTTGACAAACTCATCGTTGGGGCAGGGGGCAAAGCATACCCTGAGCTTGGTTCACGAGGTGAACTTTTTGGCGCACTTGAAAAGCTTGGGCATCGCGTAGAACCGCTTGTGCCGGCGCTTGGTCCAATTTTTGCGGAACTTGGCGCTTTCAAAGAGCTGAAAGGGCAGCGGTTTGACGTCCTCGCGAGCATCTGGCGAGGCGAGGAGAAGCTTGGGCAGACCTCGGGCAACGTCATCATCAACCAGGAGGGTTTCAACGGTCCGGGGGTCATGAATTTGAGCCACCTGGTCGGCTTGCACACCGAAGCTGACCTAACTCTGCAGGTGAATTTCATCGCCCCGTTTTGGTCTGATTTTGCTGATATCCTCACGGGGCAGGTTGCTCACCCTTGCAGCCTGCGTGCTGGTTTACTGCGATATTTTTCCCCAAAATCAGCTGACTTTTTTATCAGGCAGGCAAGGCTGACTCCGACTGCAAAGCTGAACACCCTAAGCGAGGAACAAATCCGCCAGTTGTTGGAGGTCAGTGCTGAAGCGAAGTTCAGCGTGACCGGAGCTGGCAGTTTCAGGAACAGCCAGGTGAGCGTGGGGGGCGTGCCAGTGGGGGAGGTGGATCCGTTGAGCATGGAATCCAGGCTCATTCCGGGTCTCTTCCTTGTCGGAGAAACGCTGGACGTGGCGGGTCCTTGCGGGGGATTTAACCTGCATTTTGCGTTTGGCAGTGGTTATATGGCTGGGACGTACCTGGCCGGTTTGCAAAGAAAATTATCCAAGGAGAGACCATGACCATTCCATTTATCGAGCCGTTCCGCATCAAAGTCGTCGAGCGCGTGAAACTTACCAGCGAGGCAGAGCGGGAAGCCGCCTTAAGGAAAGCCTTCTATAACATCTTTAATGTGCCCGCGGAGGATGTTTTTATTGACCTGCTGACTGATAGCGGTACCGGCGCAATGAGCGACCGCCAGTGGGCAGCCATGATGCAGGCTGACGAATCCTACGCTGGCGCAAAGAGCTATTACCATTTTGAACGCGCGGTGCAAGATGTGCTCGGCTTCGAGTATGTGCTCCCCACTCACCAGGGTCGCGCGGCTGAAGGCATGCTCTTTTCAACGCTTGTCAAACCCGGTCAGTTTGTGCCGAATAACCGCCATTTCGACACCACCCAGGCTAATCTGTTGGTGCTAAATGCCCATCCGGTCGAATTCACCATTGCCGAATCGGAAGATTCCAGCTTGATCGCGCCATTTAAGGGCGATATGGACCTTGTCAAACTGGATCAGTTTATCCAGGAAACCGGGGTTGAGAATATCCCGATCGGTATGATCACCATTACCAACAACTCTGCTGCCGGTCAGCCTGTATCAATGGACAATATCCGCAAAACCTCTGAGATCTATCACAAATATGACATTCCTTTCTTCGTGGATGCCTGCCGCTTCGCTGAAAACGCCTGGTTCATCAAGATTCGGGATCCGAAGTACAAGGATGTCAGCATGCGGGATATCGTGCATGAGATGTTCTCGTACGCGGATGGCTGCACCATGAGCGCCAAGAAGGATGCCATTGTCAATATCGGCGGCTTCATTGCTTTTAGAGATCCCGATCTCAAACAGCGTATTGCCCAGAATCTGATTGTGCACGAGGGTTTTCTGACGTATGGCGGTCTATCGGGGCGCGACCTGGAAGCTGTCGCGGTGGGTCTTTATGACGGTGTGGATGAAGCTTACCTGAATTACCGCGAGTCGCACACCCGCTACCTGGGCGAGGTGCTCAGGCAGGCAGGGATGCCAGTTTACATGCCGACTGGCGGGCATGCGGTTTATGTGGACGGCGGTAAAGCACTGGCTCACATCCCACCCAGCGAGTTCCCGGCAGTGGCGCTGGGAAATGCCCTTTATTTGGCTGGCGGAGTACGCACGACCGAGATTGGCAGCCTGATGTTCGAGCACACAGATCCTGTAACGGGTGCTCCGATATTTGCGCCGTTGGAACTGCTGCGTTTTGCCATTCCGCGCCAGGTATACACCCGCAGCCACCTCGATTACATCGGCGAGGCTGCCGCGAAATGCATGCGTGATGCCGAAAAGATCCGCGGGTTGAAGATTGCCTGGGCACCGAAGGTGTTGCGGCATTTCATGGCGAAACTTGAGCCGATAGAGTAGAAAATTTAAGGCAGATGGGTGCGATCTCTCAGCGACAACTGCTCAGGTATAATTGATCAGACAAAAATTTAGAAGAGGCGATATGCGCGTACTGATAATTGGAACAGGATATGTTGGACTAAATACGGGGGTGACGCTGGCTTATCTTGGCAACGATGTAACCTGCATCGACCTCAACCAGGAAAAGGTGAAACGCCTGCAAGCGGGCGAGGTCACCATTTTTGAACCCCATCTGGATGAGCTTTTTGCTGAAGTCCACCAAAAAATGCATTTTGTGAGTGATTACGCTGACGCGGACATCCCCAACCAGGATGTGATTTTCATCGCCGTAAACACGCCTTCTCTGCAGGATGGGAATGCTGATCTGAGTTATGTGCGCCTGGCTGCTGAATCCATCGCCGAAAATCTAGGGAAAAAGTTCGTGGTGGTGGTCAATAAGTCCACTGTGCCGATCGGCTCGGGCAACTGGGTTGAGTCGATCATCCGCGAGCACTACTTTGAGGTCCGGAACACCAAGGCAAACGGTTTGTTCAACGTTGTTTCCAGCCCTGAATTCCTGGCACAGGGCGCGGCACTCCATGGATCCTTCTATCCTGACCGGATCATCGTTGGATCTGAGCATGAGCCCAGCGTGGAACGCTTGAAAGAATTGTTTGGTCCGATTATGCGCCAGGACTTCCAAGCTCCGGCTTGCCTGCCCAGACCAGCAGGTCTCACTGAAGTTCCGATGCTTGTCTGCGACCTGACCTCGGCAGAGATGGTCAAGTATGCTGCCAATTCGTTCTTAGCGCTCAAAATATCGTTCATAAACGAGATCGCGCACCTGGCGCAAAAGGTGGGCGCGGATGTTTCGGCGATTGCCAAAGGGATTGGGCTGGATAAGCGCATCGGTGATCGCTTCCTGAATGCGGGCATCGGCTGGGGAGGGTCCTGCTTCGGCAAGGATACAGCCGCGCTCGTTGCGACCGCAAAAGATTATAAATTGGATATGCCTATTATCCGTGCCGCGAGGGACGTCAATTATGCTCAGCGAACCTGGGTGGTGGATCGCCTGCAGGAAGAGCTTAAGATCCTGAAGGGCAAACACATCGCGCTTCTGGGGTTCAGCTTCAAACCAAACACAGACGACCTGCGCGACGCGCCCTCGCTGGACATCAGCAAGCTGCTTGTACAGCGCGGCGCGATCGTGCGGGCGCACGATCCGGTGGCTTTAGAGAATGCGCGCAGCCAATATCCCAACATCGGAATTTCCTATTCAAATGACCTCGAACACACGCTCGACGAGGCGGATGCGATCGTTCTGGTAACCGAATGGCCCATCTACCGCGAGCTGAACTGGGAAACAATTCCTCCAGTTCCGGTGATCGACGGACGCAACTTCCTCGACCGGAATCAACTTACACAATTGGGTTTTCATGTTGTTGGTGTTGGCATATAGATAGGGGAGACAGGAACGGTCTGTTTTCTCATGATTTTAAATTTGGTGTATCATAGAAGCAGTTCTTTAAATCTTCGATTCAAATAAAAAAAGGAGTTGTAATGAAAAAGTTTAGTTTGCTATTGCCCATTCTTATCATCGCTGTATTAGTGGTCGCCGCCTGCCAACCCAAAGCGCCTGAGCTTGGAACGGAAGAGAACCCAATCAAATGGGTCTTTGTTCCATCAGGTGAAATGGAATCTGTTTCAGCTGGTGCTGACGCAGTTGCCGATATGATTTTTGCAGAGACTGGCTTGGTGGTGGAAACATTCGTAGCCACCGACTACACCGCCGCAATTGAAGCGGAGTGCTCCGGGCAGGCCAACATGGGCTCCCTGGCAACCTTCGCCGCCATCACCGCCGCGGATCGCGACTGCGCTTATCCAGCCCTTGTCGCCACACGCTACGGCAGCCCAACTTATACCGGGCAAATCATCGCCCACGTTGACAGCGGTATTACTTCCGTTGCCGATCTTGCCGGTAAGGTCTTCTGCGCTACTGATGAAACCAGCACCAGCGGTTGGATCATCCCCAGCATTATGATGCGCGCCGCCGGCATTGATCCGGAAAAGGACGTTGAAGTTGTCTTCGCAGGCAGCCATGACGCGGCTGTGCTTGGTGTCTACAATGGTGATTGCGATGCCGGCGCTTCCTTCGTGGACGCCCGTACTTCCGTTGAAGACGAATTCCCAGATGTCATGGACAAAGTCCTCCAGGTTGAGATTTCTGTGGAAATCCCCAATGATGGTGTGCAATTTACCAAAGACTTCCCCGCTGAGATTCAGACCAAGCTTGTTGACGCTCTGATCAAAATCATCGGTACCGACGAAGGTAAAGCCGCCATGGACGCCGCTTATGAGTGGGACGGTCTGGAAAAACACGACAACACTTTCTATGATGCCTTCCGCCAGTTGTTGGACGCGGCTGGAATTACCGCTGAAGATCTCTAAGATTTTCTGGTGATGTGATTTGTTTAGTGAACGGGGGACCAATTGGTCCCCCGTATTAATTCCCGGGGTGAGTGATTATGCTTGAAGTTCGCAATCTAACAAAAATCTATGATGACGGAACGGTAGCTCTACGGAACGTGAGTTTCACGGTTCCGGATGGAGAGTTCCTGGTGGTGATCGGGTTGAGTGGGTCAGGAAAATCGACCCTGCTGCGTTGTATCAACCGCCTGATCGACCCGACTGAGGGGCAGATCCTCTGGGATGGCGTGGACATCACCGCTCTCAAAGGGGACGATCTGCGAAATCTGCGCAGGAAAATCGGCATGGTTTTCCAGCAATTCAACCTGGTAAAGCGTTCTACTGTCCTGACAAACGTGATGGCAGGACGTCTGGGTTATTCGCCCACATGGCGCAGCATCACCAACCGATTTGATGACGCTGACAGAGAACGCGCCCAAATGGCCTTGAAGCGAATGGGCATCACTGACCAGGCGAACAAGCGGGCTGATGAACTTAGCGGTGGACAGCAGCAACGCGTTGGGATTGCCCGTGCGCTGATGCAGGAACCAAAACTGATCCTCGCAGATGAACCAGTTGCCAGTTTGGATCCGGTTTTGGCACATTCGATCTTGCAGCACCTCGAGAACTTGAATAAAGAGGACGGGATTACCATCATCTGCAGCCTGCATTACCTGGACCTGGTACAGCGTTATGGTACCAGCGTTATCGGCCTGCGAGATGGCCGGGTGGTCTACGAAGGCAACAAGAAGCAAATCCTGCGCATGACTGACGCGGAATTTAAGACCATTTACGGTGAAGAGGCCGAGCGAATGGGGGGTATCTCCGGTGAGCTTCTCGAAGAAGAAGCATTATCAACCGAGGAGGAGGTGACAGAATGAGCGGAAAAGATCGAACGGTTGAAGAAAAGCCCAGCCTGGTTCCCCCTATTGCAGCGGGATTGATTTCCCTGATAGTACCGGGTTTGGGGCACATGTTGGCGCGGCAGTTCCGTAAGGGTTTGGTATTGCTGCTGGTGGTCCTTTCCGCAGCAGGACTTTGGATCTGGCGTGTTAATGACGCGGCGAGGCGGGAAGTGAGTTTTGCCGCCATGTTCAAAAAGGCTATCCAGCTTCAGCCTATCATCCTCGTTATTCTGATTGTTCTTATCTTGCTCTACCTGTTGATTGCCTATGATGCTTACAAGACGGCTGCAACAACCAAACCAAACTCCTTCTTAATGTGGGTGTTGGTATTAACTTCGTTCTTTATTTTGGGTTGGCAGATTGGTGAAATTAAACCTGCGGTGCTGGTTCGGGACGGAAAAAATTCGCTTCCGCTACTGATGCGCGTGCTTTGGCCATGGGAAAAAGCGCTCTACTATCCCGAAGAACTGCTCGTTGGTAGCGCGGATGTGGTTATTCCCTGTGTTGAGAATGCGGAAGTGCCGCCGCGCGTGGTTGAAGAAGGCGATCCTTACGTTACTGTCACTCCTACCTGTGGGGATCTCTCACAAATTGCTGGCGCTGAAGGCACTAAACTGCGAATGGTTGGCGGCAATTTTGCCCCCAATGATGAAACCGAGATATGGTGGGTGGACCAGGTGCGCAACGAGTTCCGCTATCGCTATGGCGGTGAGTATGTCAAGGTTGTCACCGACGAAAACGGTGCTTTTGAGCTGGATGTAATCATCCCTTACCGGGTCATACCCACTACGGGCGATAAAGGCTATGCCCTATGGCAGGTTGAAGCGCGCCAGGTTGCCTCTGTTGGCAAGCCTGTGTTGAGTGAGGAATTGAAACTCTCGGTCGAAAAGATGATCGAAACCATCTTTTTGGGTATGATGTCCACGTTCTTTGGCGTTATTCTTTCCATCCCGGTCAGTTTCATCGCCTCACGCAACCTCATGTCGGCCAACTGGTTTACCAAAACCATTTACATGGTGGTGCGGACGATCCTTAATATTATTCGTTCAATCGAGTCGCTGGTGTGGGCGGTTATAGCCATCATTGCGGTGGGTTTGGGACCATTCGCGGGTATTTTGGCGCTGACTGTGCACTCCATCGCCGCCCTGGGTAAGCTTTATTCTGAAGCGATCGAGTCCATCGACCCGGGACCTGTGGAAGCAATCCAGGCTACCGGCGCGAACTGGCTCCAGACCGTTTGGTACGCGGTTATTCCGCAAATCGTGCCGCCTTTTGTATCCTTCACCATTTACCGCTGGGACATCAATGTGCGTATGTCCACTGTCATTGGTATGGTTGGCGGAGGTGGTATCGGTTACTTACTGATCCAGTGGATCCGCCTGTTGGATTACCGTTCAGCTGGTATTGCAATCTGGTTTATCGCCATCACCGTAGCCATCTTGGATTTTGTGAGCTCGGAGATCCGCAATCGCTTTGCTTAAATGTGTTTTGAAAGTCCACGAAGCGCCAGAGGTAATCTGGCGCTTTTTTGTGCCTGGATTCAGGCGGATTTTACCGTTGAGAACCAGATACACATCAGATAATCCATCTCTCGGCGGGAAGGGGTCCGAACCTTTCCAGCACACATACTGACGGAACGGCACACCCTATCCGCTTCGCAACTATGGCAGGGATCGCTCCGTACTTTACTGCGCGTAGCCAATAATCCTTTATAAAACCACCTCCAAATAAAACAACCTAAAGGCACAGTACCAAGAGTTCCTATCAACACAACGTCAACGGGGTAAGCACCAATCCATCTTTCGGGAAAATCTCGGTGGATATCCCAGTTCAGACTCTATTGGGGTGATCAGGCTATCACTAAGCAGAAAGTTTTCCTTTATAATCCAAATCAAGCTACAGAAAGGAATTCGACATGGGAAAAGCCACACAAGATTTGATAAATGAACACGAAGCTATTCTGCACGTATTCTCCATTCTGGATAGAATGTTGACCTCGTCACATGCTGATGAGGAAAGAGACCTCAACTTTGCGGATGAATTAGTTCATTTCCTGACTGTCTTTGCCGACAAGTGCCACCACGGGAAAGAAGAGGACATTCTTTTCAAGGAAATGGAAGAGCGTGGTGTTCCTAATCAGGGAGGACCCATTGGCGTAATGCTTCAAGAGCATGTTTTAGGCCGGCAGTTGATCGGATTGATGAGAGAAGCTGTTCAAGACGCTGACCTGGAAGCTTTTAAAATCCACGCGGTTGAATACCGTGACCTTCTGCGGCAACACATTCAGAAAGAGAATATGGTCCTTTTCAGGCTGGCAGACCAGATCATCAGCGATGAAAAGCAAGCAGAACTCTTCGAGAAGTTTGAGGCGCATGAAGAAAACGTGATTGGTCATGGGGTGCACGAACAGCTGCATGCCCAGATCCATGCCTGGGAGATGCTGTATCAGCTATAGGATCTGTCCACTGACTGCGATAAGACTTGGTTGAATATTTGGGGAGTTCACCTTCATAAAAAAGCAAGGTGTGAGTTGTTTTCTTTTAAGCCTGAATCATGTAACTCCTGTGAATCGCCTGGTAATCGATGGCCAGAAACATGACAAAATAAGTAACACTTGTGGCATAATTAGAGGGCAAATTTAAACCAAGGAGATCTCTATGACCGAAATGTTTTGTTATCAGTGCCAGGAAACTATGAAAAATTCAGGTTGCACACGGCGCGGCATGTGTGGAAAATCCGCTGAAGTGGCTCGCCTGCAGGACCTGCTGGTTTACTTACTAAAAGGTATTTCTTTCTGGGGCACCCGCGCTCGTCCAATGGATGTCAAAGACGATGAGACGGATCTCTTCGTCGCAAAAGCGCTATTTGCCACCATCACCAATGCCAACTTTGACACTGTACGTTTTGTTGAACTGATCAAGGAAGCGATTGCACGCCGGGACAACCTGCGCGCACGCGCCCAGGCTCGCTGCAACGAACTTCACAACTCCAATTGCACCGGCAGCGGTCCGGATTGGGCTGGCTGGCATCCTGAAAACTACGAAGTGGAAACCTTGCTTGCCAAAGGGCGCACGGTCGGCATCATGGATGACCCCGATCTCAATGAAGATATCCGCTCCATGCGCGAACTGGTTATCTACGGTTTGAAAGGCATTGCGGCTTACGTGGATCACGCCTACCTGGTGGGGGGTCGGGATGAAAGCATTTTAGCTTTCATGCAGGAAGCGCTCGAAGCCACCACGAATGACAAACTTGGTCAGGCAGAAATGCTGGCGCTCATCCAGAAAACCGGTGAATTTGGCATTAAGGGTATGGCACTGCTGGACGCCTCCAACACCGGTCGCTACGGCAATCCAGAACCGACCCAAGTCTTCCTCGGCGTCAAGCCTGGCAAGGGCATTTTGGTCAGCGGGCATGACCTGGTGGACCTCGAGGAGCTGCTTCAGCAAACTGAAGGCACCGGCATTAACATCTACACCCACGGCGAAATGTTGCCAACCAACGCTTATCCTGAATTAAAGAAATACAAGCACCTGGTCGGGAATTATGGCGGCTCCTGGTGGAAACAGGCAGAGGAATTTGACGCTTTCGGCGGACCGATCCTGATGACCACCAACTGCATCATCCCGGTGCGCGATGGCTACCGCGATCGCATCTTCACCACCGGTATGGCGGGTTACCCGGATGTGCCGCATATCGCCGATCGACCTGAAGGCGGACATAAGGATTTCTCAGCAGTGATTGAACGCGCTAAGACCTGCGCTGAACCAAGAGAACTCGAAACCGGCACCATTCCGATCGGTTTCGCGCATCACACTGTTTTGAGCGTGGCAGATAAGGTGATTGAGGCAGTCAAGAGCGGCGCTATCTCGCGGTTTGTCGTGATGGGTGGATGCGACGGACGCCACAAGGAACGCCAGTATTTCACCGATGTTGCCCTGGCATTGCCGAAAGATACCATTATCCTGACTGCTGGCTGCGCCAAGTACCGCTATAACAAGCTGGGTTTGGGCGAGATCGGCGGCATTCCGCGGGTTTTGGACGCCGGGCAGTGCAACGACAGTTACTCGCTGGTTTTGATTGCCCAGGCGCTGGCTGGCGCTTTCAACTGCACGGTCAACGACCTGCCGCTTTCCTTCGACATCGCCTGGTATGAACAAAAGGCAGTGATTGTGCTCCTGGCGCTGCTGAGCCTGGGAGTCAAGAAGATCCGCTTAGGACCCACACTGCCAGCATTCCTTTCCCCGAATGTGGCGAAGGTGATCGTGGAAGCCTACGACCTGAAGCCGATTGACACGGTTGAAGCGGATGTCGCAGCCATGATGGCTGGGGCGTAGGTTTTACAGTAGGGAATTTGATTTGAAAATGGCTGGTAACCCCAGCCATTTTTCTTTGTCTGGGTGTTGTTGATCTCAATTACCTGCCAGTTATTGTTGACATCACGCCTTACGATTTTCCAGACCAGGATGGTGGGGGGTCGGATGTCATTCCTCAAGATATTACTTATGAGAATATCACTTCTCGATAGTTATAAGAAGGTTAATGATTAGTAATGGGCGTTTTTCGGCAGCAAATTGTGGGGAACTGGCCTGCCTGTTCCACTTTGATCGTGCCGATCTCTTGCGAAGCACCCCAGCGCAGAAAGCGCGTGTGGGCGGACTGCGCGCGGGAGGTGACCGAAGGTCTCCAGTAGTGTCGGATGCCAAAGGCGACCGGATATGTACGGGCTGCCCGCGCTTGGCTCCGCCGGAGAGGAACTTCATAAACCCTGCACAATTATTAATTGAAAGGCAGATCGCCACGTCGCTACGCTCCTCGCGATGACGGAATAATGTCGTAGATCAGGGTGCGGGGTTCAACCTGACGTCGGAAGCTTACCTCTGTTGAGGAGGTTGTTGGCAGCTATTCGTGATGTCAGGTTTAACCCCATTCGCTTTGCTCAGGGGCAGGCAGCGGATACTCTTCGAGCACGATGACCTGACCTACGCGCTGAACCCTGGTCTATTCTGCATTTCAGATCGCCACGTCGCTACGCTCCTCGCGATGACAGATTAATGGTTGAGGCGGGCCTCAACCCTACAACGACCGCGTCGTAAGGAGGGGGCTTGCTCCCTCCGCGGTGATTACACTGGGTGCTTAGCGGCTGGAGTGAACCCCAGCCCTACGGAATGTTCATTATTCGAATTTCAATCCATCCAGGTAATCATATGCCGCGTTTGCCAGGTTCTCAGCGGCGTGGGCGAGCGCGTCTTCAAGAGATTGGCCGTTGGGAGTTGCCTGGATCAGATCATCCACCCCCAACTCAAGCATTTTCTCCGCCCCCTGCCCTAGCGACCCAGAAATCACGGCTACGCGCAAGCCAGCGGCATGAGCGCGCCTGGCGACCGCCGAAATGGCCTTTCCCATCGCGCTTTGCGCGTCTGTGCGCCCTTCTCCTGTAATTACCAAGTCTGCGGCGACCAATTTCTCATCAAATCGCAGCAAATCGAGCACAAAATCGATGCCGCTGCAGATTTCGGCGCTCATAAATGCCACAAAGGGCAAGGCGAACCCGCCAGCCGCGCCCATCCCGGGGATGTCCCGCAAGTTTGATCCAGTCTCGCGCGCGATCAATTGCGCTAAACTCTGCAAGCCCTGGTCCAACTGCCTGACCTGATCGTGGGTGGCGCCCTTTTGGGGTCCGAAAATTTCTGCAGCTCCCATCGATCCGCACAGGGGGTTATTGACATCTGTCAGAAAAACGAGCTTGCCAAAATAATTCAACTCACGCAGCCCGCTAACTTCAAGACTTTGGATTTTCCCCAACCCCCCGCCGCTGGTAACCTCTTCATCCTGGTCATCCCAAAAACGCATCCCCAAAGCAGACGCCGCGCCAGTGCCGCCATCGACCGTAGCGCTGCCACCCAGGCCGATGTAAATCGGATCCGCGCCAACCTTGATGGCATCCAGAATCATCAAGCCCACTCCGAATGTAGTGGTTCGCAGCGGGTCATATTCGCCAGGGGTGAGCAGGGTGAGCCCCCCTGCCCCAGCCATCTCGATCAGTGCCGAACCGGTAGCCAACTGAAGGTAAGTGGCAGAAATTTCGCGCCCCAATGGGTCGAGGGTGTGCACCAATCTGCGTTCACCCCCCAGCGCATTGAAAACCACCTCCACCAGCCCATCTCCTCCATCCGAAATCGGTAGCTGTACTATTTCGGCTTGAGGAAAGATGCGTTCAGCTTGCCCGGCAATGACGCGGCAGGCTTCAGGCGCACTTAGAGAGCTTTTGAACGAGTCGGTGGCGATGATTATCTTTTTCATATCGTCATTTTAGCTTATCCAGGGAGATTTGATCAAAAAAACCAGGAGAGTTGTCAAGGCTAAATAGAAATGTCCTAATGCTGGCTAAATAGAAATGTCCTAATT